>NZ_JBEYVO010000005.1:0-383757 GCF_040644055.1 Streptomyces sp. NPDC047043 | reverse complement strand
GCCCTCGGGCGGCCGCGGGCCGGCGCTTGGCGGCACGGGGGCGCCCGCCCCGCGACCCCCCCCCGGCCGCGGCGTCCGGCCCCACCCCCCGGGCCCCGGCCGCCGCTTCCCCCGCCGCCGTGTCCGCGGCGCTGCGCCCCAGCGCCGCGGACACGGCGGCCGCACGCGACGCCGTACGGCAGGCCGCGGCCCGGCGGCCGGCCAGGGCCGCCGAGCAGGTGGTGCAGGTGCAGATCGGGCGGCTGGAGGTGACGGCGGGCCAGGCCGCCCCGGGGCCGCAACGCACGACCGCGGCGCCGGGCCGGGCCGGGGCGACCGTCAGCCTGTCGGACTACCTGGCCCGGGGGCGCGAGTGAGCCGCACGCACGAAGCCGCAGCAGGTACGAGAGGAACCGAGGAACTGACGTCATGAGCAACGCACTTGCCATCGCCCATGTCACCCAGGCTCTCGCCCTGCTGATCGAGAACAACGTGGGGCCGGAGTTCGGCGAGGCCGTCAAGGTCGAGCCGCGCAAGCCGCCCGCCGATCCGCAGCTCGAACAGCCCACCATCTCCGTGTTCCTGTACCAGGTCACGCCCAACACCTCGCAGCGCAACAACGACCTGCCGGCGCGCGCGTCCGACGGCACGCTGGTCAAGCGGCCCGCCGCGGCGCTCGACCTGCACTACTTGATCAGTGCGTACGGCGACGAGCGGGAACTGGTCGGCCAGCGGCTGATCGGCTCCGTGGTGCGCACGCTGCACGAGATCCCGGTGCTGCCGAAGGACGTCATCGCACAGGCCGGTGAGCGGCCCTTCCTGGCGGGCAGTGATCTCGCCGAGGCGGCGCAGCGGGTGCGGTTCACGCCGACGGTGATGGACGTCGACGAGACGTCGAAGCTGTGGGGGATGCTCTACCAGACCCCGTACACGCTGTCGGTGGTCTACCAGGCGGCGCTCGTCTTCATCGACGGCCGCGAGGGCCCGGTGCCGGGCAAGCCCGTGGAGCGGCCCGAGGTACGGGTGCTGCCGTTCGGGGCACCGGGAGCGCCGGTCCCTCCGGGGCCCGGGCCGAGGACTGACGCACCGTCAACTGACGGTGCACCCGGCGAGGTTGTGAAGACGGACGCCGAGGAGGCCGGTCCGTCGAGTGCCGGGAAGGCCGCGAAGGCACCTGCCAAGGCCGTGGCCAGGACCGTCGCCAAGGCCCCGGCCCGGGCCCGCAAATCCACTGCCCGGACGGGTAAGTCGGCGCAGCCCGAGCCCCGTAAGAGCGCGCCGCGCCAGGTGGGCGGCAAGGACACGGAGAACTGAGGCGGCATGACGACGACGGGGGCAGGTGAGGACATGGGGGCGCACGAGCCGGCGGCGACCGGCGCGGGCGGCGCGACGCTGACCGCTGAGATCCGGCGCGTCCTGGCCCGCGTCGACGCACACGCGGCGCGCGTGGCCGGGGCACGGGGCGGCGCCGACGGCTCGGATGCCGCGGCCTCCGGTGCCGAGGGGGACGCCGCCGCCTCCATGTCCCACGCGCCCGGCTCCGCTGTCGCCGCGCACGACTCTGCGGCCCCCGGCCCCGGCACCGCCCCGCTCGACGCCCTCGTCACCTGCTTCAGCATCACCCCCTTCGAGCGCGACCTCGTACTCCTCGCCGCCGCCCACGAGTTGGAGCCCACCGCAGCCGCCCGGTGCGCCGCAGCCTGCGGTGACCCCGAGCGGGCGTACCCGACCTTCTCGCTGGCCCTCGCCGCGCTCGCGGACCCGCACTGGAGTGCCCTCACGCCCGTGGCGCCGCTCAGGCGCTGGCGGATCGTCGAACTGGACGACGACTCGCGGCTCACGACCTCCCGGCTGCGGCTCGACGAGCGCATCCTGCACTTCCTGCTCGGCTCGCCCTATCTGGACGCCCGCCTGCACGGCCAGTTGCGCCGCACCCCGGTGCCCCAGGCGCTGACACCGTCGTACGACCTGGCCGCGAGCCGGCTCGCCGAGGGCTGGACGACGGGGGCGCCCGGCGACGCACCGCTCGTCGAGCTGACCGGCGGGGAACTGCGCAGCCGGGCCGACATCGCCGCCGCGGCGGCCGCCCGCGCCGGGCTCGGGCTCTACTCCATGAGCGCCGAGGACGTACCGTCCGAGCCCGCCGACCGCGACCGGCTGGCCCGGCTGTGGCAGCGCGAGGCGATCCTGCTGCCCGCCGCGCTGCTGGTCGAGGTGGCCGAGCTGGACCGCGACCAACGGGCGGCGACCGAGGCGTTCCTGGCCGGGGCCGCCGTACCGGTGGTGGTGTCGAGCGAGGACCCGCTGCGTACGGAGCGGTCGTACGGCGCACGAGTGGCCGTGCCGCTGCTGGACGACGAGGAGCAGTTCGAGCTCTGGGGCGAGGCGTTCGGGGACGTCGCCGACCTCGACGACGGTGAACTGCGGTCGCTGGTCGCCCAGTTCCAGCTGCCGCCGCATGTGGTGCGTTCGGCGGCCGCGACCGTTCGACGCAGGCTCCCGCAGGAGGACGAGCTGGACGCCGCCGGACTCGCCTGGCGGGCGGGCCTGGACGAGGCGCGGATCGGCATGGACGAGCTGGGGCGGCGGATCGAGCCGCAGGCCGGCTGGGGCGACCTCGTACTCCACGAGCGGCAGACGAGCGTGCTGCGGGAGATCGTCGCGCATGTCCGGCAGCGGGCAACGGTCCACCAGGAGTGGGGATTCGGGGCGACCCTGCGTCGCGGGCTGGGCGTCACGGCCATGTTCGCGGGCGGCTCCGGCACCGGAAAGACGCTGGCCGCCGAGGTCATGGCGAAGGAGCTCGGCCTCGACCTGTTCGTCATCGACCTCTCGCAGGTCGTCAGCAAGTACATCGGCGAGACGGAGAAGAACCTCCGCCGGGTCTTCGACGCCGCCGAACGCGGCGGCGCCCTGCTCCTGTTCGACGAGGCCGACGCGCTGTTCGGCAAGCGCAGCGAGGTCAAGGACAGCCACGACCGGTACGCCAACCTCGAGGTCAGCTATCTGTTGATGCGGATGGAGGCCTACCGGGGCCTGGCCGTCCTCACCACCAACATGAAGAACGCCCTCGACACGGCGTTCCTGCGGCGCATCCGCTTCGTCGTCGACTTCCCCTTCCCGGCCGAGCACGAGCGCGCCGAGATCTGGCGCCGGGTCCTGCCGGCGCAGGCCCCGGTGAAGGACATCGACCCCACGCTGCTCGCCCAACTCACCGTCGCCGGCGGCTCGATCCGCAACATCGCCCTGTCCGGGGCCTTCCTCGCCGCCGAGGAGGGCGACCGGCTGCAGATGCGGCACATGCTCGCCGCCGCCCGCACCGAGTACCTGAAGCTGGAGCGCTCGCTGACGCCGACGGAGGTCCGCGGATGGGTGTGAACCTCTCCCGGGACCGGGAGCCCTCGGCGATCCGCGTCGAGATCGGAGAGCTGGTACTGGACGGCTTCCGCGCCGACCCGGAGCGGGTCTCGGCCGCCTTCGAGAGCGAACTGACCCGGCTCGTACGGCTGCACGGCGTGCCCCTGGCCGCGAGCGGCCCACTGGCCGTGGACGCGCTGTCCGGGTTGCCGCCCCTGCCCGCCGGGCTGTCCGCGCGCCGTCTCGGGCAGGAGCTGGCGCGTGCCGTGCACGAGGGGCTCAGCGGGCACGGGGAGGTGAGCCGGTGAGTTCCCAGACCCAGGAGTCGAGTTCCGAGCAGTCGGCCGAGCAGCGCCGCCGCAAGCGCAAGGAGCGGGCCGCCAAGTCCCGTACCCCCGACCCGAAGAACATCGTCAGCGGCGCCGGACAGCCCCTCGACCCCGGTCTGCGACGGGAGTTGGAGGAACAGCTCGGCCACGACCTCGGTCGCGTACGGCTGCACACCGGCCGGGACGCCGGGCAGCTGACCGAGCTGCTCGGCGCGGACGCGGTCGCCGTCGGCCAGGACGTCTTCTTCCGCGAGGGCGCCTTCCGGCCCGGCACCGACGAGGGCCGGCGCCTGCTCACCCACGAGCTCCAGCACACCGTGCAGAACCCGCACGGCCTCGGCGCGCTGCGGGCCGGCCGCGAGCTGGGCGCCGTGAGCCTGCCGCAGCAGGCCGTGGAACGGGAGGCGGAGGCGGCGGCCCGGGCCCTCGTACAGCCCGATGTTGCTTCGGAGGCCCCGCAGGTCGAGGAGGGGCAGGCCACTCCCGGCTGGCTGCGGTACGCCACCGTCGACGCCGACCGGATGCGCGCCGAGGCCGTGGACCCGGCGACCCTCGTGGACCGGCTCGCGGGCAATGTGCTGCGCTCCCTGCGCGGCGACCCGACCGACGCCTCCGGCCGGGTACGGCTCCAACTCGGCCGGATGTCGGAGGAGTTGGAGGACGCGGTCGTCGAGCGGCTGGAGAACCGGCTGCTGACGCCCGAGTACGACCGGCTTCTGGAGATCGCCGACCAGGCCCGCCCGGGTCCGGTCGAACTCCAGCCCGCCGAAGCCCGGTTGCCCGAGGTCGACCTCTTCGAAGAGCTCGGCGTCGAGCGTGTGCAGTGGAAGAAGAAGCAGGAGTCGGACCGCGGTTCGGCCGACCGGCGTGCCGCCGACGCCCGCGAGGAGCAGAAGGACGCCAGGTCCCGCGACGAGAAGAGCGGCAGCGACCGCAGCCGGGCCCGTTCGGACGCGGCCACCGAGCAGCAGGAGGCCGCCCAGCGCACCGAGCAGGAGGACGAGCGCAACGCCTCCCGGCAGCACGACAAGGAGGAGGAACAGCAGGGGGACGAGCAGGCCGCCGCCGACCGCGACCGCACCGACCAGGCCGCCGACGAACGCGCCCAGGGGCAGCAGCAGGGCACCGAACAGGCCAAGGAGGAGCGCAAGGAGCAGCGCGAGCGCGAGGAGGCCGACCCGAAGCAGGCGAGCGCGCCCGGCGCCGACAAGCGCAAGCGGCAGGACGACCAGACGCAGCCCGCGGCCGGCTCCAGGCGCGAGGAACCGGACCCGAAGCAGAAAGCCCAGCCCGGCCCCGTACGCCCCGAAAAGGTCGACGAACGCGCCGAGCAGCCCGACTCGGCGCTGTCCGAGCACGGGCTCAACGACAAGGACGAGGACGGCGGCGCCGAGCCCGAACTCCGCGAGGAGGAACGGCCGTTGGGCCTCGAGGCGGGCGCCGACCAGGAGGTCGCCGGCGGCGAGGACGACGGCGACCGGGCGCCGGGCGCCGAACACGAGCTCGAGATCAAGCCCGAGGACTACCTGCCCGAGGCCGACCTCGACCTGTCCGCCGTGGCGACCGCGGACAAGCTTCAACCGGGCGCCGCCGAGCCGTCGTTGCCCTCCTTCCCGACCCCGCCGCCGACGAAGGCAGAGAAGACCGAGCAGGAGCGGGAGAAGCGGGACCAGGAGCAGGACGAGGACGACGCCGGACCCGAGCAGAAGGCCCCCGGCCAGGACGAGGGACCCGTCGAGGGCGAGGCGCCGCAGCCCGAGAACGGGCCCGCCGCGCAGGCCCGGGACCGGGGCACCAAGGACCTCCAGGAGACGGAGAAGCCCCTCGACCAGGAGGTCGGCCCGGACCTCGCGACCCAGGACAAGGACCGGCCCGAACCCGAGGCCGAGAAGCCCGACCCCGAGCAGCAGCAGGAGAAGGAACACACCAGGGAGCCGGAGTCCTCCGAGGATTCCCAGGCCGACGACGACGAGAAGCCGGACGCCAAGGACGCGCAGGAGGAGCAGAGGGAACAGCGGGAGCGTAAGGCCACGGAGTCCCGTACGACTGCCGCGTCCCCGGCGCCCTCCGTCGTGACCCCGGTCGCGGCGGCCGTGTCCCGGCCCGCCGGTGCGCAGACGCCCAGGACGCCGGTCGAGGACCGCGACCCCTCGCCCGCCGCCCGGCGCGGTGCCGAACCGCCCAGGTCCGAGCGCGAGGCGCCGCCCGCCAAGAGCCGGGTGCCCAAGGAGAGCGGGCCCGGCGCCGCGCCGCGCGGACCTGTGGGAGCCGCCGAGAAGACCACCGGGCCGACGACCGCCGCCGGTCCCGGTGCCGCGCCGTCCGCCGCGCAGGCGGCGGTGAGCCCGGCCGCCGAGCAGACCGACACGCCGGGACAGACGGCGGAGAGCGACGCGCCCCGGCCCGAGGCCTCGCTGGAGAAGGACGGCGGCGGCTGTGCACCGCCGGCGCCCGCGCCCGAGAAGGACGAGGGCGGGCAGGGCAGTTGCGGGGGCGGCGGTGGCGAGGCCGCGCCCGAGCAGAAGCAGGAGGAGCCGCCGGACGTCTCGGGGCAGGACCCCAAGGCGGCCGTGGCCACCGTGAGCAAGCTGGCACCGGACCAGGCGGCCGCCGCCATGCCCGGGGTCGACCGGGCCGCCGACAAGAAGATCGGCGAGGAGCAGCAGCGGCTGGATGCGGCGCCGCCCACGCGGGAACGTCCTTCGGGGGCGCCCCAGACGCGTTCGGCACCGCCCGAGGCCGCGCCGGCCGCGGCTCGGGTCACCGGCAAGGTGGAGCGGATCGGCCCGGAGGACCAGGGCGACAAGCAGAAGGCCAAGGGCGGCGACAAGGCAGAGGGCAAGCAGCCCACGGCCGACGTGGCGCCGCCGCCCGCCCCCGCCGTGCCCGACAAGGGACTCAGCGAGGCGGAGGCGAAGAACGTCGAGGCCGCGGCCGACGCCGTCCCGACCACCGACCCCGAGCTCGAGAACAAGACGGTCGGCCCGGCGCCCAAGATCCGCCTCGAGGGCGCCAGCGACCCGACGCGCACCGACGACCAGGCGAAGGCGCTCAAGGACAAGCAGTCCGACCTGCAGTCGACGGGTCGCGACGACGCGGCGAAGCCGCTCGGCGAGGACCAGATCTTCCCGAACGCCCCCGGGGAGCAGCTGCGGGGCAAGGCCTCCGGCGGTGCGGGCGGCGGCAAGGCGGGGGGCCTCGAGGCCACGCCTGCCCCGAAGGCCGGCGTCGGCGCGGTCGCCAAGCAGGAGAAGGGCGGCGAGATCACCGCCGGCGCGGGCAAGGCGCAGGGCGACCTCGACGCGAAGGACAAGGAACACCAGCAGAGCGAGCAGCAGGCCAAGCAGGACAAGCAGGCCGAGATCGACCGCGAGGTCGAGCAGAACACGGCACAGCAGACTTCGGAACGCGGCCGGGTCGCCCAGGAGACGCAGAAGCAGCGCGAGGACTGGCGGAACGAGCAGGACAGGAAGATCGAGGACGCGGACAAACAGTCCGACGACGAACACGGCAAGAAGAACAAGGAGATCGTCAAGGCGCGCGACGACAAGGACAAGGAAGTCGGCGAGCGCAAGGACAAGGACAACGCCTCGATCGACACCGAGCGGGAGAACGCCGAGAAGGAGGCCCAGAAGAAGAAGGAGGAGCAGAAGCCCTCCGGAGGCCTGCTCGGCTGGATCGCCGACAAGGTCGCCGACTTCTTCAAGGGCCTGCTCGCGGCGGTCACCGCGGTCTTCGACGCCGCCCGCAAGGCGGTCAACGGCATCATCGACAAGTTCAAGGAGTGGGCCAACCAGGCCATCGACTTCGTACGGGATCTGGCCGTCAAGGCGATCAACGCGCTCGCCGACGTCCTGATCGCGCTCGGCGACACGCTCCTGGCGGCCTTCCCCGAACTCCGCGACCGCTTCCGCAAGGCCATCGAGGGCCTGCGGGACGCGGCGATCGCGACGGTGAACCAGCTGGCGGACGGCCTGAAAAAGGCGGTCAACTCACTGCTGGACGCACTGGCCGCAGGCCTGAACAAACTCCTGGACGTCCTCGAAGCGGGCGTCAAGGCGGTCATCAAGGCCTACCAGGCCGTCATCGTCGGGGCGATCAAGTTCGCGCAGGCGGCGATCGAGGCGCTGGGGAAGTTCGCGGCGCTGGTCGCCGACATCGCACCGGACCCGGGCGGCTGGATCTCGAAGGCCGGCAGCTCGGCGAAGACCGGCATCACGGACCATCTCTGGGGCGCCATCAAGGTGGCGGTCAAGCAGTGGTTCGACACCAAGGTCGAGGGCATCCTCGGCCTCGGCAAGACGGTCATCGACGTCCTGGTCAAGGGCTGCGTCTCGATCAAACAGATCGGCAAGATGGCATGGGACGCGATAGTCGCCTCGCTCCCGATGATGATCGCGTCGCTGGTCATCGAGAAGGTCGTCTCGATGATCGTCCCGGCGGCAGGGGCGATCCTCACCATCGTCCAGGGCCTGATGGCGGCCTGGTCGACCGTCAGCTCGATCCTGTCGGCGTTCGGAAAGTTCTGGGCCTACCTCAAGGCGGTCAAGGCGGGCCCGGCGGCGTGCCTGTTCGCGGAGGCGGTCGCGGCGGGTGTCGTGGCCCTCCTGGACTTCATCACCAACTTCCTTCTCCAGAAGCTGTCTTCGGCGACAAAGGGCGTCGGCAAGCGCCTCAAGGGCATGGCCCAGAAGATCATGGAGGGCCTGAAGAAGGTCGGGGGCGGGGCGAAGAAGGCGGCGGGGTCGGCGGTGAACTCGGCGCGGGGGGCGCTGCGCAACGCGAGGCAGGCCCTGTCCAGGCCCGGCACCGCCGAACGACCGAAGGGCAGGCCGACACCGGAACCGAAGTCCCCGGTGAAGCCGAAGGACCACGCGACGCCGAAGGGGCCGGCGAAGAAGCCGGACGGGGCGGAGACGAAGCCGAAGGACAGGGCTGAGGAACCGGGCACGGACAGGACGCCGGAGCGGGATCCGGCGAAGGACAGGACGCCCGAGAAGGACAGGACCCCGGACAAGGAACAGGGTCCCGCCAAGGACAAGACGCCCGAGTCCGCGCCGAAGAAGAAGCAGAAGGAGATCGAGGGCCCCAAGCCGACCAAGCCCAAGAAGCCCAAGTCCCCGGTGGGCAAGGCCCTCTCGAAGGCCAAGGGCGCGGTCAAGTCCGCCCTCAAGAAGGTCGGCAACGCGGCGAAGACACTCGGCCGGAAACTGAAGAAGTCGAAGGTCGGCAAGGCGCTGAAGAACGGTGCGTCGAAGCTGCGGAACTACTTCAAGAAGAAGAAGGACCAGCTGCGCGACCACAAGCGACGGCAGCAGGAGCAGAAGAGGCGCAAACAGGACCAGCGGAAGAAGGACGAGAAGTCCAAGGAGTCGAAGGAGGCACGGCTCAGCAAGATCGCCGCTAGTCTCCGGCCCCGGGTGACCGCTCTGCTCAAACGCGGTGTCCCCGACGCTCCGTTGAGGGCTGCTCTTGCGGCCATGCGCGTGTGGTACCGACTCACCGATCTGGCTCGGGTGGGCGCGGGACGGTTCACCATCGATGCGAGGCTGAACCCGCAGGTCCAGATCCAGGACGGCGTCGAGGTGGATCGGGATCGCCTTCTGATCGAGCTGCGCCGTATCTCTGACGAAATCATCGAGGAGAACTCGACGAGAGGTACGGTCGGCCGGATCAGGGAGACAGCACCGACACCCGGTTCGCGAGACGAGGCGGGGAATACCCGGGAAATTCCGACCTACTCCATCCCCACTCGGGTTCGGATGCCGGCAGTTCTCGCCTTCGCGCGCAAGATGAGTTTCGCCGGGCCTGGTAAGAAAGAAATTCTTTCTTTCGAGGACCAGCCTTCTCCCGTCGAGGAGAACGGTGCGGTGACCGGTGTGGACTTCGAGCGCGCGGGCGTTGCACGACAGCAAGGAGCGTTCGGGAAATCGCTCACCAACAAAATCGTGAAGATGTTGCGTGGCGGCAAGGAAGTCAGGGATCAGCTCGACTACGACGCCATCGGCCAGGCCGTCAAGGCCAGCGGTGAGGGCCCGCAAGTCGCGAGCGATGTCATCAAGTACTTCCGGGGTAAGCGCGCGAGGCGTGAGAACAGCGAACTCGCCTCCTTCCTGGCCGTCCTGACGGTTGTGCAGGAGGGCCACCGGAATCCGTCCGCCGTGGCCACCGCAGCCATGACGTTCCAGTCGGCCCAGGCTGGACAGGACTTCAGGGAAGCGCTGACCGACATGCCCATGGCGCTGACTCGCGAGGAATACACGAACCGGCGCGGAAACACGGCGTACCGGGGAGGCGCCGTTCCCGCAGCGAACCAACTGAACCGATACCTCCGGCGCGCGGGGCAAGGAAGGGGAACCGAGCAAGGCCCCGGAGGACGGTTCGGCAGAGAGATGATGGAGCGTGAAATCCGGGCTGTCCAACAATGGATCAGCTACACCGGAAATCTGAATGTGGACACCGAGCAGGATGCCCAGAAGATTGAGCAGCAGATCTTCGAACAGATAAGGGCGCGGATACGGCGGGTCTATGGGATGTCATAGTGTCCGCAGTCGATCAGCCCCATGGCATGGGCAGCAACTACAAGGAGCAAGGCCGTGAATTCGACTCATCACCGGTCGGACCGCCTGGTCCTGGGCCGTTCACCCCAGGACGAGGCGGTGGAGGAGCTTGCCGAGGAACAGGGATGGCAGCGCGTCGAAGAGGTAACCGAGGACGGGGCGCGTCAGATCCTCTGGGCCGTCGGGCCCGGTACCTCCCTCACGTATGCCGAGGACCCTGTGTCGCACAACGCCTATGCCGTGCTGGTGAGCGAGGACAAGGAGACGTTCGAAGAGACCCTGGACGTCGTCCTCGACGAGCTCATGCCCTGGCAGCCCAGGGCACTGCTGTCGTCGATCGAGCAGGCCGAAGACGCACTGGCTCGTGCCCGAGCGGTGATCCGGGCCGGCCTCGGTGCCCCCGACCGCTATGACGAGCACTTCTTCACCCGGATCCGGGAAGCGTTCGAAAGCTCCGACAGATGGGTTCGGGAAGCCGCCGTGTGGGCCACGGCCTACTCGCCGTGGCCGCAGTACCGCCCGCTCCTCGAAGCCACGGTGCGGAACGACCCGGAGGAGAAGCTGCGCGCCGACGCGGCCTCGATTCTCGCCGGCTTTGATGCGCAAGGGGTGCAAGGCCCGTGACAGCAGCAGCCCGTACTCGATCGGAGAAGCGGCAGTGACCCGCTACGCAGACATCCCCAAACCCATCCGCTCCGGCCTGGTCGTAGTGGACCCCGACCGTGGCACCCCCCAACGAGTCATCGTCCTCCAGTTCAACCCCGACACCCTGGAGCGCAGCATCGCCCCCCAGTCCGCCGGGGACAGCGGTGATTCCGGCGCCGGAGGCAACGGCGGCGGGGACAGAAACGAGGCTCTCCGGCTCAAGGGTCCCGCCGAGGAGACCTGGAAGTTCACCGCCGAGATCGATGCGACCGACCAGCTCGAGATCGCGGCGCCCGACGGGATCCACCCGCAGCTCGCCACCCTCGAGATGCTCGTGCAGCCGACCACGGCGCAGCTGCGCGCCGCCAGCCGGCTGGCGCAGAACGGGACCATCGAGATCAGCCCGATCGAGATGCCGTTGACGCTGTTCACCTGGGGGAGCAAGCGGGTCATGCCCGTGCGGCTCACCGAGCTGTCCGTGAACGAGTCCGCCTTCGACGTGAATCTCAATCCGATCCGCGCCTCGCTCGGGATCGGCATGAAGATCCTCACCGTCAGTGATCTTCCCGCGGGGCACCGCGGTGCCGACCTCTACATGGCCCACCTCGCGCAGAAGGAACGCCTCGCCGCGGCAGCGCGCGGCGGCAGTCTCGGCGCCCTCGGGCTGCCGGGAGCAGACGTACTGAGCGGAAGGGGCTGAGGAACACCACCATGGCCGACATCGAGTCCTACGAGAGCGCCCTGGGCGCGATACCCGGCGCCCACCCCTACCCGCGCACGAGTCGCTACCACGACGTCGAGATCGGGGTCCATCGACAGCCCGACGGGACCGAAGTGCGTTACGCCAAGCGCCGGTTGCTGCCCCCGCTCGACGCGCTGGAGACGCAGGAACACGTCGTCGGCGCCGGCGAGCGGCCCGATCTGCTCGCCCAGCGGTTCTTCGGCGACCCCGGTCAGTGGTGGCGGATCGCCGACGCCAACCCCGTACTCGATCCACGTGAGTTGACGGACGAGGCCGGCCGGATCGTCGACGTCCCCGAGTCCGGGGGACACCGGCGTGTCTGAGCAGCCCGTGGGGCAGGGCCCCGTCCACATCACGCTCCTCATGGGGCCGAAGCTCGCCCGGCCCGTCCCGGCCGAGGTGACCGAGGCGCTGCTGTCCGCGCAGATCACCGCAACGGCCGGTGAGCGCAGCGGATTTCAGCTTGCCTTCGATCTGACGAAGAACGGAATCATCAACCGGCGGCTCCTGCCCGAGGGGTTCTTCGATCCCAAGACCCGGATCATCGTCACCGTGAGCGTGCGCGGGACTCCCGACGTGCTCTTCGACGGGCTCGTCGTCCGGCAGGAGGTCGGCGCCAGCAACCAGCCCGGGCACTCCACCCTCACCGTCACCGGCGAGGACCTCACCCTCCTCCTCGATCTCGAGGAGCGCACCGCCCGTTACCCCAACCTGCCGCCCTCCGAGCGCGTGCTGTCCATCCTGCGCCGGTACTCCGACTACGGCATCCGGCCCGACGTGTACGCAGAGAAGATCGCCCAGCCGCCGCACCAGGACCTGCGGGTGCACTACCAGACGGGTACCGATCTTCAGTACGTCACCGAGCTCGCCCGGGCCAACGGCTACACCTTCTACCTCGAGCCCGGGCCCAACCCCGGCCAGTCCTCCGCCCGTTGGGGGCCGGAAGTCCGCCTCGGCATCCGTCAGCACGCCCTCAACGTCAACATGGACGCCAATACGACCGTCGACCAGTTGACCTTCGCCTACGACGGGACGGCGCGGGAGGAGCCGCAGGCCCGCTGGCAGGACCCCGGGACCCGGCAGTCCACCCTGCTGCCGCAGCCGCCGATCAGCCCGCTGCGGCCGCCCCTCGGCCGCCGCCCCACCCCGGCCCTCAAGCGCAGGACCCTCTCCGGCACCGCCAAGCAGCAGCGCGAACAGGCCGAGGCCGAACTCCTCGCCCGCGCAGCCGTGTCCGCCGACGTCGTCTCCGGGTCCGGCTCGCTGGACGTCAACCGGCACGGCTACATCCTGCAGCCGCGCCAACTGGTCGGCGTGCGCGGCTCGGGACGGGCGTACGACGGCGACTACTACGTCAAGTCCGTCACGCACAACCTGCGCCCGGGCTCGTTCCAGCAGAACTTCACCCTCTCCAGGGAGGGCCTGGAAGCCCGCAGCGACTACGTCCGGCCGTAAGTGCCGTAAGTCCCCACCGATCAGGAGCAGTTCAGCATGGCGGCACCCAACAATCGCTACCTCGGCAAGTTCCGCGGCCGGGTGGTCGACAACAACGACCCGCTGCGCATCGGCCGTATCACCGTCGATGTGCCCGACGTCCTCGGCGACGAGGCGTCCACCTGGGCGCTGCCCTGCCTGCCGTTCACCGGGCCCGAGGCCGGACAGTTCGTGGTGCCGCCACCGGGGGCCGGTGTGTGGGTGGAGTTCGAGCAGGGAGACCCCAGTTTCCCTGTGTGGACCGGGTGTTGGTACGGCGCCGCCGAGGAGCTGCCGCCCGACGCGCGCCGTGAGCTGCAGGCGAACTCGCCGAACAAGCCGGTCGTCGTGCAGACACCGGGCGCGCACAAGTTCGTGATGAACGACAACGCCGGTGCCGAGCAGGGGATTCTGCTCCAGGCCCAGGGCGGGGCCTACATCCGCATCACCAGGGAAACTGTGATCATCGCCAACGGAGCAGGTGCCGAAATTCTGCTGCGTGGCGATCAAGTCACCATCAACCAGGGTCAGTTGACCGTGGCCTCGAAGCGATAGCAACACGGGGGAGAAGAGAAGTTGTCCGGGAGTCTGCTCGACGCCGGCGCCGTGATCGGCTGCCCGCACGGCGGTCGCGCCACCGCCGCCACCACACCCTCCGGCGGCGTACGCATCGGGGGCGCCGCCGTCGCCACGGCCGCGCACGCGTACGTCGTCACCGGCTGCCCCCACACCGTCGGCCGGGTGCCCTCGCCGTGCGTCTCGGTCCGCTGGACCGCCGACGGCAGCGGCGTCACGGTCGACGGTGCCCCCGTGCTGCTCGACACCTCCGCGGCCCAGTGCTTCACGGCGGCCTTCGTGCCGCAGGGACCGCCCGTGGTCCAGGCCGCACAGCGAAAGGTCACCGTCCGATGAGCCGTCAGACGCGCCGGCACCCGCGCACCGACATCGCGTTCCCCTTCCGCGCCGACCGCCGCGGGCGCACCGCGCACGCCGACCACGCCGCGCACGTCCACGACCTCATCGAGCAGTTGCTCTTCACCAGCCCGGGCGAACGCGTGATGCGCCCCGACTTCGGCTGCGGACTGCTGGACCTGGTCTTCGCGCCGAACAGCCCAGAGCTCGTCAGCACCCTCGAGCTCTCCGTGCAGGCCTCGCTCCAGCGCTGGCTCGGCGACCTCATCGACGTCGTGGCCCTGGACGTGGTGAGCGACGACAACGCCGTTCGGGTCCATCTGTCGTACGTCCTGCGGGCCACCGGCACCCGGACCGACGACGTCTTCGAGGGGAGGGCCACCGCATGACCACCGTCACGTCCCGCCGCGCCAAGGTAAGGGCCGCCCAGCTCAACGGAGTCGACGCCGTGGAGGTCGGGGACGACGGGCTGCTGCTCACCGTCACCTTCCTCGGCAAGGCCCCGCACGGCCTCGGCCCGGAGAACATCCGTGTCGACGGCGGCCGCCGGATCACCGGCATCACGGCTGTCGACGTCAGCATCGAGCGCGAGGACGACCCGGAACTCGACGACCGGCTCTACGTCACCCTCGACAAGGCTGGCGACACCTCCCGGTACCGCTTCTCCCTCGTCGAGACCGACCCGTACGGCCGCCCCGGCACCGAGCCCTTCCGCGGCTTCGACCAGCGCTACCACACGGCCTCGTTCTCCTTCCGGCCCGACTGCCCCACTCCCTTCGACTGCAAGGAAGAAGAGCAGCAGACAGCGGACTTCCCCGCGGCCCCCGTCGTCGACTACACGGCCCGCGACTACGACACCATCCGCAAGCTGCTCCTGGACCGGCTCGCGCTCACCACCCCCGACTGGGTCGAGCGCAACCCCGCCGACCTGGGCGTCACGCTCGTCGAACTGCTCGCCCACACCGGCGACCAGATCAGCTACCAGCAGGACGCGGTGGCCACCGAGGCCTACCTGGACACCGCGCGCCGCCGGGTCTCCGTACGCCGCCACGTCCGGCTCATCGACTACGCGATGCACGACGGCTGCACTGCGCGGGCCTACGTCACCGTGCAGACCGCCGGTGACACGACGCTCGCCCCGGGCACCTTCCGCTTCGCCTCCGTCGACGTCCGCACCCTCGACCCGCACGACCGACCCGAACCCGGCACGGTCATCGACGAGATCGACCTCGGCGACCTGGACGAGCGCGGCTCGGTGGAGGTCTTCGAACCGGTCGTCGCCGCCGACCCGTTGGAGCTGAAGGTCGCGCACAACGCGATCCGGCTGTGGACCTGGTGCGGCGAGGTGTGCACCCTGCCGAAGGGCACCACCTCCGCGACCCTGCGCGACGAGTGGGAGGACCCGGAAACCTGCCGGGACCGCCGACTCGCCCTCAGGCCCGGCGACTTGCTGGTCCTGGAGGAGGTCAGGGGCCCGCGCACCGGCACTCCCGGTGACCAGGACCCGAGCCACCGCCAGGCCGTGCGTCTCACTTCCGTCACCCCGGCCGTCGACCGCATCGAGGACCAGCCGGTCCTGGAGGTCACCTGGGCCGCCGAGGACGCCCTGCGCACCCCGTTCTGCCTCACCACTCGCGGCGGCCGTGACTGCCTGCCCGTCGAGGACGTGACCCTGGCCCGCGGCAACGTCGTCCTCGTCGACCACGGCCGCACCCTCACCGGGCTCCCCGAGACGGCCACCGTGCCGCCCGATCCGGCCGTCGTCGCGCCCTGCGACCCGCCCGCCTTCGGCTGCGGCGACCGGGAAGAAGGCAACGCCCCGGCTCGTCTCGTCAACTCCCTCACGGACAAGGCGGAGAGCGGGGAGGCCCTCGTACCCGACGATGTCCGCGAGCTCTTCGAGGTGGTCGGCGAGCCCGCGACCGTACGCGCCGGACTCGGTCTGGAACGCGCCGGGCAGCGGCACGAACGCGTCGTCCCCGGCACGGCGTACGCCCAGGCGACAGCCCTGCGCACCCTGCTCGCGCAATCCGTATATCCCGGCATCACGCCGCGCTTCCGCCCCGTCCTCGGCCGGGCGCCGGTCGTGCAGGCGGTGGCCTTCCCCGACGCGCAGGCAGTGGCCGCCGGGCAGGCCGAGCGGATCGCCGCGATCCCGGGACGGGTCCGGCAGCGGCTCGTCGAACTGTGGCGCAGCGCCCGCGACCGCGACGGGCTCGCCGACGAGGAGATCGACGAACTCACCGTGGTCTACGGCCTGAAGGTCGTCGAGCGCTTCGAACTGCGCACGCATCCCGTCCGCGCCCTGCGCGAACTCCTGTACAGGAACGACGAGTTGCTCGACGGCAAGCTGAGCCGCGTGGAGGTCCTCGCGGCCCGCGCCCGCGCCGGCGCCGTCCTCGACGGCCACCTCGCCTGGGAGATCGCGCACAGTTGGGGTCCGGCGTACGCGGCCGGACTGCACCCCGACGAGCCGGTGCTGCGGGGATCCGCGACCGCCGCGCTCGTCCAGGACCC
Organism: Streptomyces sp. NPDC047043; assembly: GCF_040644055.1. Classification (NCBI taxonomy): domain Bacteria; kingdom Bacillati; phylum Actinomycetota; class Actinomycetes; order Kitasatosporales; family Streptomycetaceae; genus Streptomyces; species Streptomyces sp. NPDC047043. Next base: position 367,243 of record NZ_JBEYVO010000005.1, on the reverse strand, counting down.
GCGCCGCGCGCTGCCCGCCGTACGTCTCCAGCAGGATGAGCACGTCGTCTGGGAACCCCGCCGCGACCTGCTGCACAGCACCTCCCGCGACCGGCACTTCGTCGGCGAGCTGGAGGACGACGGCCGCCTCGCCCTGCGCTTCGGCGACGGCCGGCACGGCGCCAGGCCGACGCCGGGCTCCCGGCTCGCACTGCACTACCGCCTCGGAGGCGGCATCGCGGGCAACGTGGGTGCCGAGGCCATCAACCACCTGGTCGTCCAGAGCGACTGCGAGCAGCCGCCGGCCGCGGTCGTGCGCAACCCGCTGCCCGCCACCGGTGGCACCGAGCCCGAACCCGTCGAGCAGGCCCGCCAGTTGGCCCCGCTCGATCTGCGCCGCACCCGACTGCGCGCGGTCACCTCCGAGGACTACGCGGCCCTCGCCACCGAACTGCCCGGCGTGCAGCGCGCCGCCGCCGAGATCCGCTGGACCGGCAGCGTCCAGGAGGCGCACATCGCGATCGACTCGTACGGCAGCGCCGAGCCGTCGCCCGAACTCCTCGCCCGGGTCGAGCAGTCCCTCGAGGCGTACCGGCGCATCGGCCACGACCTCGTGGTCGGCCCGGCCCGCCTGGTGCCGCTCGACATCGAGCTGCGCGTGTGCGCCGCGCCCGGTCACCAGCACGGACAGATCCTGGCCGAGCTGTACCGGGTGCTGGGGAGCGGCCGCCTCACGGACGGACGGCTCGGCTTCTTCCACCCGGACGCCCTGACCTTCGGCGGGCCCGTACGGCTCAGCCGTCTGGTCGCCGTCGCCGCAGCCGTACCGGGTGTGGAGAGCGTCCAAGTCACCCGGCTGCGGCGGCTGTTCGAGCAGGACCGAGGAGAGAGGGAGGACGGCGTGCTGCGGCTCGGCCCGCTGGAGATCGCCACCTGCGACAACGACCCCGACCGGCCGGAGAACGGCCGGCTGGCGATATCCCTGGGAGGTGCCCGATGACCGCGACCGACACCTGCACCTGCGGCGGGGCGTGCGGCGGCGGCCACGACGAGCGGCTCGCGCCCGCCCCGGTCCACAACCCGCCCGGCCGCACCGCCCTCGACTACCGCGTCGGCGAGTACGGCTCCTTCCTGGCCGCCCTGCTCGACCGGCTCGCCTCACCTGCGTACCCGGCCCTGGCGGGGCTCACCGTGCGCACCCCGGACGACCCGGCGATCGGCCTGCTCGACGCCACCGCCGTCCTCGGCGACCTGCTCACCTTCCACTCGGAGCGGATCGCCGACGAGGCGTATGTCCGTACGGCGAACGAGCATCGCTCGCTGGTGCTGCTCGGCAGGCTGGTGGGTCACCGCCCGCGCCCCGGTGTCGCCGCCGCCACCCATCTCGCGTACACCCTCGAACGCGACCCGCGCGCCGAGACGCTGTCCGTGCTGATTCCGCGCGGGGCGCGCGCCCACAGCGTGCCCGCGTCCGCCGACGAGGAGTCGCTGACCTTCGAGACCAGCCGGGACCTCATGGCCCGGTGGGACTGGAACGAGCTGAAGGTACGCAGGCGCCGGCCGTCGCTCGTGACACCGGAGGACCTGGAGAAGCGGTCCGAGCTGTTCGTCGAGGGCACGACCAACTCCCTTCAGACCGGGGACCAGTTGCTCTTCGTCTTCGGTGAACAGGCGGGCGGCCAGCGGAAGTTGATGCAAGTCGCCGGTGTGCGGATCGATCGGGACGACGACACTACGGCGATCACGCTGCCGAAGTCGGCCCCGGCGACGCTTCAGGAGCTCATCGACGAGGTACGGCGCTGGACCGCCGAGCCTTCTGCTCCCGGTGAGCCGGGGGACGAGCCGCCTACGCCCGAGGTGCCCAACCCGCGGCCGGTCAGTCGGCTGATCGAGGACTTCGAGGATCAGGTGCTGGCGCCGTTGCGGGCCGCGCTGGACGGGGTGAAGACGCCGGAGAGTCTTGCGGTCGTTCTTGCAGAGCCCGTTTCCCGTCTTGGTGAGGCGGAGGTGTTGGCGGAGCCCTGGGAGGACGTGGCTGCCTGGTTCGAGCAACTGCAGGCCGTGCTCGTTGAACTCGCTCGTCGGGCACTGGAGTTGGCGCCTGCGCAGGGCACGACTGAGAGTGCCACGACAGGTGGTCCGGTGTCTGCGGCGTCGTCTGGGCTGGTCGCGCCCACGCGGCGGAGCCGCCCATCGACACGGCCCGCGCCCCTGGAGGGCGATCCGCGCGCCGCTGCCTTCCAAGCACTGGCAGCTGTGCTTCCCGCCCTGCGCTCCGCAACCCCGTCAGCACCGGGAGCTGCGCAGCCCACCACCGACCCGGCGCGGCTTCTTTCCGCCCTCAACCCCTCCCTCGGCAGCCTCTACCCGGCGTGGCGCAAGGCCGCCGCCCCCGGCACCGCACAGCTCCTGCGCGACCTGCTCGCCATGCGGGTCACCGCCGCGCCCTTCGGGGCCACCGCCCCGCTCAAGCCGGTTCAGGACGACAAGGGGCGGGTCATCCGGTCCGCGGACTGGCCGCTGACCGGGGCCGTGCTCACCGGGATGCGGGTCGTCTACGACACCGCGGCCAAGGCGCCGGTGCGGGCGGAGTTCCAGTACGTCGAGGGCAACAGCTCCGACCAGCGGGCCGTGACCCTGCCGCTCACCCAGCAGGTCAACTTCGGGCTCGGCCCCGGGCACGTCGACCTCTCCACCGGCTCCGGCCAGGAGCCCGCCGTCACCGTCCACCTGCGCGACGGCCTCCCCGAGCGCACGCTGACCGTGTCCCGGCCGGGCGACGACGGGCTGATCCACGTCGGTGTGAACAACGGGACGGCGCAGGACGTCCCCCTGCGGCCCGGCGTCCCCGTGCAGTTCACCCACGGCGAGTACGAGGTGAGCCTGCGCTACACGGTGGGCAGCACCGAGCCGAACGTCGAGATCGTCATCGCCAGCAAGCCCGCGCCGGTCAACCGCAAGGTGCTGCAGCTCGACTCCGTGCACACCGGCATCACGGTCGGCAGCTGGGTCGCCATCCAGCGCCCCGCGAAGGGCGCCCAGGACGGCGTACCCGGCGACGCCGAGCTCGCCTTCGTGACCACACAGGTCGTGTCGGCGCGTACGGCGGCGTACACCAACTACGGCATCACCGGCCGCGGCACCGAACTCACCCTCGCCGACCCGTGGTTGGACGAGTTCGACGTCCTGCTCTCGCACATCCGCGACACCACCGTGTACGCGGCGGGCGAGCCGCTGCGCCTCGCGGACGAACCGCTGGGCGAGGAGGTGCACGGCAACGAGATCGAACTCGCGGAGCTGTACGACGGGTTGAGGCCGGGTCGGACCCTGATCGTCGCCGGTGAGCGCAGCGACATCCCGGGCACGACCGGCGTCACCGCCACCGAGGTCGTCACCATCGCCGCCGCCGACCCGGCCGTCGACCCGCAGCTGCCCGGCGACCACGTCCACACCCGGCTGACCCTCACCACCGACCTCGCCCACCGCTACCGCCGCGAGACGGTCCGGATCCTCGGCAACGTCGTCGAGGCCACTCACGGCGAGAGCCGCGAGGAGGCCATCGGCAGCGGCGACTCCGACCGCACGAACCAGACGTTCGCGCTCTGGCAGTCCCCGCTGACCTGGCTCGCCGACGACAACCCCCTCGGTGCCACACCGGTGTTGGAGGTCCGCGCCGACGGCGTGCTCTGGCACGAGGTCGACAGCCTCGCCGGACGCGGCCCCAACGAGCGCGTGTACATCACCGGCACCGCCTCCGACGGCCGTACGACGGTCACCTTCGGCGACGGCATCCACGGCGCCCGCCTGCCCAGCGGCCATGAGAACGTCCACGCCCGCTACCGCTTCGGCACCGGCAAGGCGGCCAACGTCCCCGCGGACCGGGTCACCCAGCCGCTCACCCGCCCGCTCGGCGTCACCGCGGTCACCAACCCGCGCTCGGCGACGGGCGGCGCGGACGCCGACGGACCCGGCCTGACCCGCCGTACGATCCCCCTTGCCGTCTCAGCCCTCGACCGGCTCGTCTCACCGGCCGACTACGAGGACTTCGCCCGCTCCCGCGCCGGCATCGGCCGAGCCGCCGCGCGTGAACTCTTCGACGGACGACGCCGCCTGCTGCACGTGACGGTCGCCGGCACGGACGACGTGCCGCTCGACGGCGACTCGGACACCCTGCGTGCCCTGCGCGGGGCGCTCACCGAGTACGGCGACCCCAACCTGCCGGTCCGCGTGGACGTACGGGAGCTGGTGCTGCTGCTCGTCGCCGCCAAGGTGAAGGTCGCTCCCGACTACGCCTGGGAGTACGTCGAGCCCCGGCTGCGGGCGGCACTGCTGCACCGACTCGGTTATGGGGGACGGGAGTTGGGGCAGCCGGCCCGACTCTCCGACCTCCTTGCCACGGCCCACACCGTGCCCGGCGTGGACTACGTGGACGTCGACGTCTTCACCGGCGTCCCGGCGTCCGCCACCCCCGAGGAGCTCGCCGGACTGCTCACCGACCCCGGGGAGCCCAGGTCGAGTGTCCCCGCGCATCCGGCGACCTACGAAGAAAAGATCCACACGGTGCGGGCCGCGGACGGCGAGACGCTGTCGGAGATCTGCCACCGCTACGGCATCCCGCTCGCCGAACTCCTGCGCCTCAACCCCGACATCACCGACACCCGGCGCCTGGCGAAGGGCCGGTCGGTGTTCGTCTTCCGCGGCATCCGCCCCGCGCAGCTCGCCCTGCTGTCGCCGCGAGCCGCGGACACCCTCATCCTCACGGAGGTCAAGTGATGGCCGCGCATTCGGCGGATGTCCAGTTCGACACGGCCGCCCCGGTGACGTCCCGGGAACCGGACGGCCTCGCCGCCCTGCTGCCCCGCTGGCACCTCCTGCGCGACGCCGAGGAGGGCGAGCCGCTGCGCGCGCTGCTCGCGGTGATCGCCGAGCAGCTCGACCGGGTCCGCGACGGCGTCGAGCAGGGCTACGAGGACCTGTTCGTCGAGACGGCCGCCCCGTGGGTGCTGCCGTACCTCGGCGACCTGGTCGGCTACCGCACCCTGCCCGGCTACGAGCGCGTCCTCACCACCGGCCTGCACGAGGGCGGACGAGCCGCGCTCGCCGAGGCCATCGCCCCCCGCGCGGACGTGGCGGCCACGGTCGCCAACCGCCGCCGCAAGGGCACGCTGCACCTCCTGGAGGAGATCTCCGAGCAGGTCGCCGGCTGTCCCGCCCGTGCCGTCGAGCTGTCACGGCTCGTCTCGCACAACCAGTCGGTGAAGCTCCACCGGGACACCGGACGGGGCCGCCTCCTCGACCTCCGGGACGGCTCGGCGCTCGCGCTGACCGGCACTCCCTTCGACACCGGGGCCCGCACGGTCGACGTACGCCGCGCCAACTCGTCCAAGAGGCAAGGCGGTTGGACCCCCGCCGGAGTCGCCCTCTTCGTCTGGCGGCTCAAGGCGTACCCGCTCACGTCCTCCCCGGCGTACTGCATCGACCGCGCCCGCAACCTCTACACGTTCTCGATCCTCGGCAACGACACCCCGCTGGTCACCAAGCCGGTCCCGGAGCCGTCGCCGACCCACATCGCCACCGTCGACAACGTCCCGGCCTTCATCACCCGCCGCCTGCTCCACGACCGGCTGCTGGACTACTACGGCCCCGGCAAGAGCTTCGTCATCCGGCGCGACGGCGAGGACAAGCCCGTACCGCCGTCCGACATCGTGGTCACGGACCTCTCCGACTGGCGTTACCGGCCAGGGCGCGGCCAGGTCGCCGTCGACCCGGAGCTCGGGCGGATCGCGTTCGGGTCCCGGTCGGCGCCGCGGCAGGGCGTGTGGGTGGACTACCACTACGCGTACGGCGCCGACATGGGCGGCGGCGAGTACGAGCGGCCCGACCGCGTCGACCGCCCCGACGCCGTCTTCTACCGGGTCGGCCCGGGACAGCCGTACCGCCAGATCATGGACGCCTACCGGGCCTGGCAGCACGACCGCCGGGCCGACCGCACGGGCCCCGACGGCATCATCGAGATCACGCACAGCGGCGCCTACCAGGAGCAGCTGGACTTCGACCTCGACCCCGGCGACCGGCTGGAACTGCGGGCCGCCGAAGGCACCCGCCCGGTGATCCGGCTCCTGGACTGGTACAGCAACCGCCCCGACGCCCTCAACATCCGTGCGGTGCACGACGATTGCGCCCCGCACGAGCGGCCGCGCATCGTCCTGGACGGGCTGCTCGTGGCCGGCCGCGGCATCAACGTCACCGGTCCGATGGGTGCGGTCGTCGTACGGCACAGCACCCTCGTCCCCGGCTGGTCGCTGGAGCCCGAGTGCGAGCCGCACTCGCCCGAGGAGCCCAGCATCGTCCTGGAGCGCACCACCGCCTGCCTCCAGGTCGAGCACAGCATCCTGGGCACCATCGAGGTCATCGGCGACGAGGTCGGCGAGGACCCCCTCGACATCCACCTGCGCGACAGCATCCTGGACGCAACCGGCCACGACCGCGAGGCCCTGTCCGCCCCGGACTGCCGCCACGCCCACGCCGTGCTCCATGTGCACCGCACGACCGTCATCGGCGAAGTCCACACCCATGCCGTGGAGTCGGCCGAGAACTCGATCTTCACCGGCAAGCTGCACGTGGCCCGGCGCGGCATCGGCTGCCTCCGCTACTCGTACGTCCCGGCCGGCTCACGCACCCCGCGACGGCACCGCTGCCAGCCCGATCTCACCCCGGGCGTACGGCCGTTGTTCGCCGCCGTGCGCTACGGGACGCCCTGGTACGGGCAGTTGGCAGACCGGTGTCCCGAGGAGATCCGGCGCGGCTCCGACGACGGTGCCGAGCTGGGCGCCTTCCACGACCTGTACCGGCCGCAGCGCGAGGACGGTCTGCGCGCACGGCTCGCGGAGTACGCGCCCGCGGGCACCGACGCCGGGATCTTCTTCGTGACATGAGCCCCAGCGGCGTGAGCCGTACCCACCGACTTTGCGAACCCGCACTTTCCTGAACCAGGGGGACCCCCTTCATGCACGCCGATCTCTCCCGTCTCACCTTCCGCCCGGAGCGGCACTACTCCGCGGTCGTCGCCCAGCAGGGCCGTGTCCAGCTCGACGCCGACGCCAACGAGCAGACCGCGATCCAGCTGTACCAGGCGCGCACCGTCGCCGCCGACCTGATCGGCCGCTACGGCGGGCCGCGCGACGCAGCGGGCTTCCGTATCGAGTACGTGGGCGGCAAGCACGACATCGACACGCTGTACATCCACGGCGGCCGCTACTACGTCGACGGCATCCTCGTCGACTCGGACCGTCCGGCGCCCGGAGTGCCCGTACCGGACGAGGACGCCGAGGAGGCGGCCGAGCAGGACACCGCGACCCCGCCGTCGTACTGGACCTACTGGGACCAGCCCGACGCCTTCCGCGACCCGGAGAAGCCCGGCGACCGGCTGCCCTCGCCCGCACAGTCGCCGTTCGTGGTCTACCTGAACGTCTGGGAGCGGTCGGTGAGCGCGGCCGAGGACCCGGCGATCCGCGAGGTCGCCCTCGGGGCCACGCTGCCGGACACCGCGGCCCGGGTGAAGGTCGTCTGGCAGGTACTGCCGCTCTCCCTCGCCGAGTTGGCGATCGAGGACGCCGACCCGTCGAAGGAGGTCGTGCGCGCGGCCTTCGAGAAGTGGGCCAAGCGCCAGGCCCTGTCCTCCGCGCGCCTGGCCGCCCGCAGCGAGCGGCCCGACCATGCGGACGAGGACCCGTGCCTGGTCAAGCCCGACGCCCACTACCGCGGCCAGGAGAACCAGCTGTACCGGGTCGAGGTGCACGCGGGCGGCGAGGCGAAGGACGCCACCTTCAAGTGGTCCCGCGAGAACGGTTCCGTGGTCTTCCCGGTCGACGAACTCGACGGTACGTGGGTGCAGTTGGCGTCCCTCGGCTACGACGACAAGCTGGACCTGGACGTCGGCGACCACGTCGAGTTCACGGACACGGCGTACTCCTCGCGCCTGGAGGCCCTGCCGCTGCTGCGAGTGGAGGAACTGGACCTGCCGGGCCGTCGCGTCCGCCTGTCCGCCGAGCCCGAGCCGGGCGTCGGCCGGCTGCCCGGCCTCAACCCCTTCCTGCGCCGCTGGGACCACCACGAGGGACCGAAGCGCAAGGGCCGTACGACCTCCCTGAAGGGCGGTGCCGTCCCCGTCACGGAGGGGGAGTGGCTGCCCCTGGAGGACGGCGTCGAGGTGTACTTCGCCAAGGGCGGCGGCTACCGCACCGGCGACCACTGGCTGATCCCTGCCCGCACCGCCACCGGCAGCGTCGAATGGCCCACCGACCCGGCCCGCCGCCCGCTGCTCCAGGGCCCCGCCGGCATCGCCCGCCACCTCGCCCCGCTGGCCCTGGTCAAGGGCGAGGAGAGCGCCGTGGACCTGCGGCTCGCCTTCGGCCCGCTGGCCAGCAGCATCCCGGCCGCGGACGAGAAGACCCTCGCAGCGGAGGAGCAGGCGCGCCGTGAGGAACTGGCGGCCGAGGACCCCTCGCACGGGAGGTCCCAGACCACGGCGGATGCGGAGGCAGCGGTGGAAGGAGACAACTGATGGCCACACCCCTGAGCGCGTCCAAGCTGCTGCAGATCCTGCGCGCGGAGGGCCTGACGGTCCACGAGGTGCGCAACTGGCGTCACCACAACCGCAATACGAAGGGCCCGTGGGGCCCGGTGAACGGCGTGATGATCCACCACACCGTCACCTCGGGCACCGACGCCTCCGTGAACATCTGCTACAACGGCTACTCCGGCCTGCCCGGCCCCCTCTGCCACGGCGTCATCGACAAGAAGGGCGAGATCCACCTCGTCGGCAACGGCCGTGCGAACCATGCCGGGTTGGGCGACAGCGACGTCCTGCGCGCCGTCGTCAACGAGTCCAGGCTGCCGCACGACAACGAGGCCGACACCGACGGCAACCGCCACTTCTACGGCTTCGAGTGCATCAACCTCGGTGACGGCAAGGACCCTTGGCCCGAGGCGCAGAAGGAGGCCATCGAGAAGGTGTCCGCCGCGATCTGCCGCCACCACGGCTGGAGCGAGCGGTCGGTCATCGGCCACAAGGAGTGGCAGCCGGGCAAGCAGGACCCGCGCGGCTTCACCATGGACGGCATGCGCAAGCGGATCGCGCAGCGGCTGGCCGGAAAGTCCCCGGACCCGGAGCCCGACCCGAAGCCCACCCCGTCCAAGCCGTCGTACGCCCCCTTCCCGGGCGCAGCCTTCTTCCACGACGGCCAGAAGTCCCCGGTCATCACCGCCATGGGCAAACGCCTGGTCGCCGAGGGCTGCAGCCACTACGACGAAGGGCCCAGCCCCGAGTGGACCGACGCCGACCGCGACTCCTACAAGGCCTGGCAGCGCAAGCTCGGCTTCAAGGGCAAGGACGCCGACGGCATCCCGGGCAAGGTCAGCTGGGACAAGCTGAAGATCCCCGCGACCTGAGCCCGGCCGGACGGCCGGCCCGCCCGCCTACGCCGACTCGGCGTTGGTGGGCGGGTGGTTGGGGCGGGCCGGACCCTGCGTGGGCAGCGCGGGCAGCGCCGTGCGGTTCACCCACGCGTCGAACAGCCCGTCCAGCGACTCGTCCGCGAACCGGTTGACATGGGCGGTGAACGTCCTCGTGGTCACCGCCCCGCCCCGGTGCAGCCCCGCCCAGCCGCGCAGCATCCGGAAGAACGCCTCGTCGCCCATCGCGCAGCGCACCGCATGCAGGACGAGGCCGCCGCGCTCGTAGAGCCGGTCGTCGAACATCAACTTCCGTCCGGGGTCGGACAGTCGCAGGTCCTGCGGCTGCGAGGACAGCAACCGGTGTGCGGCGGCGGCCAGTTGCTGGGCCGTACGCCCGCCCGAACGCTCCGACCACAGCCACTCGGCGTACTTGGCGAACCCCTCGTTCAGCCAGATGTGCCGCCAGTCCGCGATGGACACGCTGTTGCCGAACCACTGGTGCGCCAGCTCGTGCGCCACCAGCCGCTCCGAACCCCGCGCCCCGTCCACGTGGTTGGCGCCGAACAGCGACAACCCCTGTGCCTCGACGGGGACATCGAGCTCCTCGTCCGTCACCACGACCGCGTACTCGTCGAACGGGTAGGGCCCGAACAGCTCCTGGAACAGATCCATCATCTGCGGCTGGCGTGCGAAGTCCCGTGAGAACTCCGGCAGCAGGTGCGCCGGGATGTGCCCGTGCTGCGGCACCCCGCCCGGCCCCGGATCGCCCAGCAGCACCGTCTGGTACTTGCCGATCGCCAGCCCGACCAGATAGCTCGACGTCGGCGCGGCCTGCTCGTACACCCACGTGGTCGTGGAGGCGCGCGTGGTACGCGTGAGCAGCCGTCCGCCCGCCACCACCGCGTACGCGGACGGCGTGGTGATCGAGATCTGGTACGAGGCCTTGTCGGCGGGCCGGTCGTTGCACGGGTACCAGGACGGCGCCCCGATCGGCTGGCTCGCCACCAGCGCCCCGTCCTCCAGCTCCTCCCAGCCGAGCCCGCCCCACGGGCTGTTCACCGGCTTGGGATTGCCCGACCAGTGCACCTCGACCGTGAACGCGGCACCCGCCCGGACCGGCTTCGCGGGACGGATGCGCAGCCGGCCGCCGCGGTGCGTGTAGTGCGGCTGACGGCCGTCGACCCGCACCCGGCCGATCTTGAACTCGGACAGGTTCAGGCTGAACTCGGTCAGCGGCGACCGGCCCGCGATGGCGTTGATCCGGGCCGACCCCGCAAGGCGGTTGGGCCCCGGGCGGTAGTCCAGCGTGAGCTCGTACCGGTGCACCCGGTAACGCGCGTCACCGTGTTCCGGGAAGTACGGATCCGAACCCGCCGCCTGCTGAACTGCCACTGCCGCTTCTGCTCCCTGCGCTGTGCTGCCACTCGTCGCCGCCGGTGCACCGCTCACCGACTCCGAGTGGCCGGCGCTCAGGGACGCCATGCCTCGATCGGGTTGCCGAGCCAGCGGGTGTCGTCCGGGACGGACTCCGCGGCCATGACGAGCGACGCGGGACCCAGTGTCGTACGGGCCCCGACCGTGCTGCCGGGCAGCACGATCCCGCCAGGGCCCAGCGTGGCGCCCTCACGGAGAACAACAGTATCCGTCCGCAAGATCCGGTCGTGGAAGAGGTGGGTTTGCAGCACGCAGCCGCGGTTCACGGTCGCCGCGTCCTCCAGGGTCACCAGATCGGTCTCCGGCAGCCAGTAGCTCTCGACCCAGACACCCTTGCCGATCCGCGCACCGAGACCCCGCAGCCAGGCCGTCATCACCGGCGTACCCGGCACGGAACCGGCCAGCCAGGGCACGGCCACGACCTCGACGAAGGTGTCCGCGAGCTCGTTGCGCCACACGAAGCCGCTCCACAGCGGGTGCTCCCCGGTGCGGTGCCGCCCCACGAGCAGCCACTTCGCGACGAACGACACGAGCCCGGCCACGGCACCGGCAGCCAGCAGCACCAGCCCCGACAGCAGCGGAGCCCAGGGCCCGAGCAGGCACAGCACGGCGACCGTGCCGACCGCGATCGCGGCCGAGCAGAACACCGGCACGATCCGGCACAGCTCCACCAGACCCCGCGCCCACAGCAGCCGGGCCGGCGGATCGTACGTCCGGCTCTGGTCACCCCTCTCCGCGTTCCGCGGCAGCTTCACCGGCGGCAGCCCCAGATACGAGCTGCCCTTCTTCGCCTTCTTCGGCGTCGCCGACAGCACACCGACCAGCCCGCCGTCCGGGACGCTCCGCCCCGGCGCGGTCATCCCGGAGTTCCCCAGGAACGCCCGCCGCCCGATCTCCGCACGCCCGATGTGCATCCAGCCACCACCGAGCTCGTACGGCGCCGTCAGCGTGTCGTCGGCCAGGAACGCGCCCTCGCCGACCGTCGTGAGACTCGGCAGCGCCAGCACGGTGGACACCTCGGCGCCCCGCCCGATCCGCATCCCGAGCAGCCGCAGCCACACCGGCGTGACCAGCCCGGCGTACAGCGGGAAGAGGGTCTCGCGGGAGCGGTCCATCAGCTGCGTGACCGTCCAGGCCTGCCAGCCGATCCGGCTGTGCGTCGGGTGCGTGCCCTCGCGCAGGCCGAGGCTCAGCAGCCGTACGGCGACGAGGATCAGCAGCGCGTACGCCGCCCCGAAGGCCAGCGTGGCCGGGACGAGGGCGAGCGCGGCACCGCGCAGGGGCGCGGCCGGGTCGATGAGGGCGTGCGCCACCAGGAACGCGGCGGCACCGGCCAGCAGCGGCAGCGCGGAGAGCGCGAGGCCCGTCAGGCCGTACATCACCCGCCAGTACGTGCCGCGCTGCGGGCGCTCCTTGGGCCAGTTCCGCTTGGCCTTGCCCAGCTTGACCGCGGGCGCGCCCGCCCAGCGCTGACCGGTGGGAATCTGCCCGGTGACGGCCGAGCCGGGGGCCACCTCGGCCCGCTTGCCCACGCGAGCGCCGGGGAAGAGAATGCTGCGGGTGCCGACGGTGGCATGCGCGCCGACCTTGACCGCGCCGATCTCCAGGCGGTCGCCGTCCAGCCACCAGCCGGACAGGTCGACCTCGGACTCCACGGCCGCACCCCGGCCCAGCTTCAGCAGACCGGTGACCGGCGGCAGCGAGTGCAGGTCGACGTCCTGTCCGACCTTGGCGCCCAGCGCCCGCGCGTACCGCTCGAGCCAGGACCCGGTCAGCGAGGTCGCCCCGCTGAACTCGGCCAGCCGCTCGGCGGCCCAGAGGCGCAGGTGGACGCTGCCACCACGTGCGTACCGGCCGGGCTCAACGCCACGCAGCAGCAGCCGCGCGCCGCCCGCGGCGATCGCGAGCCGTCCGGGCGGGCTGAACAGCGCCACGGCACCGGCCGCGATCAGCCACCAAGGGGCGGTCGGCAGCCAGGAGTGGGCGGGCAGCAGGTTCCCGGCCGCGGCGAGCGCGACCGTCCAGCGCAGCCCGAGCAGGGTGAACAGCGGCACCAGGACGAGCAGTTGGATCACCTGGGCCCGGACCGGAACCGGCGCGACCACCCGGGAGGCACCGTCGTCCTGTACCGACTCCTCCAGCCGGCGGGCCAGCTTGCGCAGGGTCGGCTGCTGGTAGATGTCGAGGACGGCGGCGCTCGGGTAGCGGGTGCGCAGCCGCGTGGTCAGCTGGGCGGCGGCCAGACTGCTGCCGCCGATCGCGAAGAAGTCGTCACGGGCGCTGGTGACCGGGATGCCGAGGACTTCCGCCCACTGCTCGGCCAGCCACGCCTCGGTGCCGTAGAGTTGCTCGGCCGGACCGCCGGTCTCCAGACCCTCCAGGGGCCAGGGCAGGGCGTTGCGGTCGACCTTGCCGCTGGTCCGGGTCGGCAGGTCCGCCACGGGCGCCAGCAGCGGCACGAGCGCGGCCGGCAGCTCGGCGCGCAGCTTCTCCACGGCCGTCGCATGGTCCCAGCCGTCCTGGGTGACGACGTAACCGACCAGCAGCTGATTGCCGCTGCGGGCGGTGCGCACGGCGGCAGCGGCGCCCGCGACACCGGGCAGCGCCTGCAGCGCGGCATCCACCTCACCGAGCTCGATCCGCCGCCCGCCGAGCTTGATCTGCTCGTCGGCACGCCCGAGGAAGATCAGGCCCTCGGGCTCGGCCTTGACGAGGTCACCGCTGCGGTACGCCCGCTCCCAGCCCAGCGACTCGAGCGGCGCGTACTTCTCGGCGTCCTTCTCGGCGTCCAGGTACCGCGCGAGCCCCACGCCACCGATCACCAGCTGCCCGCTGCCGCCCATCGGCACGGGCTCCCCGGCCTCGTCGACGACGGCCAGTTCCCAGCCGTCCAGCGGCAGCCCGATCCGGATCGGCTCCGCACCGGACATCAGCGATGCACAGGCCACGACGGTCGCTTCCGTCGGCCCGTACGTGTTCCAGACCTCGCGCCCCTCCGTCACCAGCCGCTGCGCCAGCTCCGGCGGACAGGCCTCGCCACCGAAGATCAACAGGCGTACGTCGTTGAGGGTCTCCGGCTCCCAGAGCGCGGCGAGCGTCGGGACCGTGGACACCACGGTGATCTCCTGCTCGACCAGCCAGGGCCCGAGATCGGCACCGCTGCGGACCTGCGAGCGGGGCACCGGCACCAGACAGGCCCCGTACCGCCACGCCAGCCACATCTCCTCGCAGGACGCGTCGAACGCGACCGACAGACCAGCCATGACCCTGTCACCAGGACCGACGGGGTCGTCCGTGAGGAACAGCGCGGCCTCGGCGTCCACGAACGCGGCGGCACTGCGGTGACTGACCGCGACGCCCTTGGGCTTCCCGGTCGAACCCGAGGTGAAGATGATCCACGCGTCGTGCCCGGTCCCGGGACGGGCGGCGGGCACCTCGCTGCGCCCGTTGACGGTCAACTCGTGCCCGGCACCGATGACGGCCCGCACGTCCGCCTCCCCGAACACCAGCTCGGCCCGCTCGTCCGGGTCCTCGGCGTCCACGGGGACATAGGCGGCACCGGCGGCGAGCACGGCCAGGATGGCGACGTAGAGGTCATTGGTACCGGAGGGGACACGGACGCCCACGCGGTCGCCGAGGCCGACACCCGCGGCGGCCAGGCTCCGGCGCAGCTGCTCCACCTCGGCGGCCAGCGCACGGTAGGTGAGACGGACCGAGCCGTCGTCCAGTGCGAGTTCGTCCGGGTACGACCGCACGGACGCGTCGAAGATGTCCACGAGCGTGCGCGGGGAGGCCGCCTGACCTCCGGAAAAACGTGCGGTGTCGCCGAACTGTTGGTGGATCTCAGCGCTGAGCTCTTCGTCGAGCAGGCCGAGAGCGCTGCTCTCGTGTATGGCTGCCATCGGTCCTCGCGTCTCGATCCCGGAAGCCTCCGGGGCGCTGGCGGGCCCGCAGGTCTGCCTGGGGTTGTCCTCCTCCAGCTCCGTAACAAGCCGGAAATTTTAGTACGAAGCTAGGTTCGCGCTGCCTGATCGGCTACTCGGAAGGGCCGTTCGGGGGCCGCGAGGACTCCCTCGACACCCCGTGACCTGCGCTCTTCACTCCGGGGAGAGATGCCCCACACCGTGGGTGAGGGCGGTCCCCGGGGCCGCCCGGTCCCACCGGTCCGACAGTGTCCAGAACGCCTACGCGAAAGCCCCGGCCGCTCAGCGGCCGGGGCTTCCGGTTGGTGTCCGAGGGGGGACTTGAACCCCCACGCCCGATAAAGGGCACTAGCACCTCAAGCTAGCGCGTCTGCCATTCCGCCACCCGGACAAGGTGTCTGTCGTGCGGGGTTTCCCCCGCGGCGACGAAGGAAACATTACCAGGCTTTCGCAGGGTCCCCGATCACCCCCCGTCGCGCCCGAGGTCCTGTCGTGAACGGCGTGTGACGGACCGGGTCCGCTCTTGGGACAGGGCAGGAGACAGAGGAGGATGAAGGGAACCACCAGCAGTGACAGCGGGAGGAAGCAGCGTGAGCGACACGGACACGGCCAGGACCGTCACCGGCGAGGACGAGGTCGTGGACCTCTGCCGCGAGCTGATCCGGATCGACACCAGCAACTACGGCGACCACTCGGGTCCGAGCGAGCGCAAGGCGGCCGAGTGGACCGCCGAGAAGCTCGCCGAGGTGGGTCTCGAACCGCAGATCTTCGAGTCGCACCCGGGCCGGGCCTCCACGGTGGCCCGCATCGAGGGCGAGGACCCGTCGCGGCCCGCGCTGCTCATCCACGGCCACCTCGACGTCGTACCGGCCAACGCCGACGACTGGACCCACCCCCCCTTCTCCGGCGAGGTCACCGACGGATGCGTGTGGGGGCGGGGCGCCGTCGACATGAAGGACATGGACGCGATGACGCTGGCGGTCGTCCGCGACCGGCTGCGCAGCGGGCGCAGGCCCCCGCGCGACATCGTCCTGGCGTTCCTCGCCGACGAGGAGGCCGGCGGCACGTACGGTGCGCGGCACCTCGTCGACAACCACCCCGACCTCTTCGAGGGCGTCACCGAGGCGATCAGCGAGGTGGGCGGGTTCTCGTTCACCGTGAGCGAGCAGCGGCGGCTCTATCTGATCCAGACGGCCGAGAAGGGCATGCACTGGATGAAGCTGACCGTGGCCGGCACCGCCGGGCACGGCTCGATGATCCACCGCGACAACGCCATCACCGAACTGTCGGAGGCCGTCGCCCGGCTCGGGCGGCACAAGTTCCCGGTGCGGGTGACCAAGACCACCCGGGCCTTCCTCGACGAACTCGGCGACGCGCTCGGCACCCAGCTGGACCCCGAGGACATGGAGGGCACGCTCGCCCGGCTCGGCGGCATCGCCAAGCTCATCGGCGCGACCCTGAGCAACACCGCCAACCCGACGCAGCTCGGCGCCGGTTACAAGGTCAACGTGATCCCGGGCGAGGCCACCGCGCACGTCGACGGGCGGTTCCTGCCGGGGCACGAGGAGGAGTTCCTCGCCGACCTCGACCGGATCCTCGGACCCAAGGTGCAGCGCTCGGACGTGCACTCCGACAAGGCCCTGGAGACCTCCTTCGACGGGGCGCTGGTCGACGCCATGCAGTCCGCGCTGCTCGCCGAGGACCCGGCCGCGAAGGCGATCCCGTACATGCTCTCCGGCGGCACCGACGCCAAGTCCTTCGACGACCTGGGTATCCGCGGCTTCGGCTTCGCACCGCTCAAGCTGCCGCCGGAGCTGGACTTCGCCGGCATGTTCCACGGCGTCGACGAGCGGGTGCCGGTCGACGGCCTGAAGTTCGGCGTGCGCGTGCTCGACCGCTTCATCGACGCGTCGTGACCTTCGTAATCGGCAGCGCGTACGGAGCGGGCCCGAGAAGAGTGAATGCGACCATCAGCTCGTAGCTCCATTACTTCCTCCTCGTTACAGGTAATGCGATCAGCAACACGGGATCGCTTTTGCCAACAAGGAGGAATAATGATCAAGAAGGTCGTCGCCGCTGCGGCTGCCACTGGCGGTCTGGTTCTCGCGGGTGCGGGCCTCGCTGTCGCCGACGCCGGTGCTCAGGGTGCTGCGGTGCACTCCCCGGGTATCGCGTCCGGCAACGTCGTTCAGGCGCCCGTTCACGTCCCGGTGAACGTCTGCGGCAACACGATCTCGGTGATCGGGCTGCTGAACCCCGCCTTCGGCAACACCTGCGTCAACAAGTGACGTCGACCCCCTGAGGGTCGTTCTCGCCCGTCGGCTCCGGAGTGCGCTCCATGCATTCCGGGGCCGACCGGCCTTTGCGCGAGATTCTGCGCGCAATTCCAGGTCAGGAATGAAGGCAGGGAGAATTCAGCAATGCGACACGTCACCCGCAAGGGCCTGATGACCGTGGCTGCCGCGACCGGCGTGCTCGCCGCCGCGAGCGGCTATGCCCACGCCGACTCGGGCGCGAGCGGCTCCACCTCGGACTCGCCCGGCGTACTGTCCGGCAACACGGTGCAGGCCCCGGTGCATGTGCCGGTGAACGTCTGTGGCAACACGGTCAACGTCGTCGGGATCCTCAACCCGGCGATCGGCAACGACTGCTCCAACCACGGCGGCGGCAGCGGATCCTCCGGGAGCGGCTCGTCCGGCAGCGGGTCCCAGGCCGACGGGCACGCCAGTGACTCGCCCGGCATCGGCTCGGGCAACCACGTCCAGGTGCCGGTCGACGTGCCGGTCAACGTGTGCGGCAACAGCGTCAGCGTCGTCGGGGTCGGCAACGCCGCCAAGGGCAACGACTGCACCAACGGCGGCGGTTCGGGCGGCGGGCACACCACGCCTCCGGGAGGCGGCCACGAGACGACGCCGCCCGGGAAGCCGGGCCACCCCGGCAACCCGGAGCACCCGGGCAACCCCACGGAGCCCGGTCACCCCGGCACCCCGAGCACGCCGCCCACCGCGGGCGGCACTACGCCGGGGGGCTCCTCGCAGGTCAACCACCCGGGCGCCCAGTCGGTCAGCCAGCCCCGGGGCACCGCGCAGCTCGCGCACACCGGCAGCGACCTCCCGGTGGGCGTCGTGCTCCCGGTCGGCGCCGGGGCGCTGCTGGCGGGCGCGGTCCTGTACCGCAAGGCACGGGCGGCGGCGTAACCGGCCCATGCCGGCCCATGTCCACGCAAAGCACCGGTGACTTCCCCGACGGTGCGTAGAAAACGGAGCGGGCCCCGCCGACGCGGGGCCCGCTCCGTTCGAGTCGATTCCGTCCTCGGTTCGGTCCGTTTCCGTCCTGGCCTCAGCTCACCACGTGGCGCGCACCTGGCGGATGATCCGTCGGCGCAACCGCACCCTGCGGCTGCCGTCCCGCATCAGACTGAGGCGGTCCAACTCCCAGTGTCCGTACTCGGCATGGTCCGTCAGTAGACGTGTGGCGTCCTTGCGGGATACCCCGCGAGGTACGTACACGTCGACAAATTCGTATTCCGGCATCGCATCTATTGTGCGGGCTGGGGCCCGGTACGGATAGCGTCTGCACTATGTCTGATGCTGCGCAGCCCACCGCTGCCGAGGTACGCGCCGCCGCCGAGGCGGTCAAGACCGCGCTCGACCGCCACCTGGCCGCGGTCGAACGCAGGTCCGGGGAGGACGACCCGGCCGTCTACGAGGCGTTCAACCAGCTGGCGGCGGCCGCCGAGGCGTACGACGAGCTGCTCTACGACCGCTATGACGAGGTCACCCCCTTCGAGATCCCCGGTGCGGAGGACGGCCTGCCGCCGTACACGGGACCCGAGGAACCGAACGCGCTGAGTGTGCTGATCCGCCGTGACTACGCCGTGGTGGAGCCGCAGCGGCTGCTGGCGCAGGCGGAGCGGGTCGAGGCGGCGGACGACGAGGGGACGGGCGCGCAGGCCTCCGGCACGATCCACGGGGCGCTGGGCCTGCTGTTCGGCGAGTTCGAACCGGACGAGATCGCCTCGCGGCACAAGGAGTTCGGGCTGGAGGAGGGCGACTCCACGCTCTGGGTCACGGCCACGGAGGAGCCGTCCGAGCCGGGCGAGTGGCTGGAGGCGCCGTTCGAGCAGATCGATCCGCAGGGTGTGGTCTGCCGCTTCGACGTGAGCGCGGTCTTCGACGACGAGATCGACGACGACGGTATCGGCGGTGCGGACGAGGATCTCGAGGACGACCTCGATGCGGATCTGGACGGTGACGAGGATCTGGAGCCGTTGGACGCGGAGCGCTAGCGCGCGGCCGGCATCGGCTGTCACGGCGGCGGCGTTCACGGAGATCGTCCGGGAACGCCGCCGCCGTGCGTGAGTGCGGTCAGCCGGCCGTCGGCAGTTGGGTTGCCAGCAGGACCGGCAGGCGGGTCGTGCGGGGCTTTGCCGGGATTTCTGCCACGGCTCGGGGGAGGGCCTGTTCTGCGCCGTGGACCACGGAGAGGTGAGAGGCGGCGCGGCTGAATGCGGTGTAGACCCAGGGGCGGCTGAGTGCCTGTACGGCGTCGCCCGGCAGCACCGCGACCACCGCGCGCCAGGTGTTGCCGGCGGCCTGGTGTGCGGTCAGGGCCCAGCCGTGCCGTACGGACTGCTCCACCCGGTCCTTCGGTACCACCACGGGGTAGCCGGAACACGTCAGGTGCAGTCCCTCGGCGTCCGCCTTCACCGCCTTGCCCGGCAGTGTGCGGCCCGGGGCGGGCGAGTACGCGATCCGGTCGCCGGGGTCGAAGCCGCCGAAGCGGCCGGGGCCGGGGTTGAGCCGCTCCTTCAGCGCTGCATTGAGCGCGCGCGTGCCGGCCGCGCCGCCGTGGCCCGGGGTGATCGCCACGGTCTCGTCGGCCGGGACGCCGATCGCCCTCGGCACCGAGTCCGTGAACAGCTGGACGGTCCGGTGCACGGCCTCGCCCGCGTCCCGCACCGGCACGATCACGACCTCGTTCTGCGGGGCCGCCACCTGGCTCAGCTCGCCGATGCCGATGCCGGAGACCAGCTCGCCCAGGGGCCCGGGGTCGGGCCGGCGCGAGGCGATCCGGGGGCAGACCCGCGCCGCCAGCAGATCCGCGAACACCCGCCCCGGTCCCGCGGACCACAGCACCTCGGGGTCCCCGGCCAGCACCAGTCGGGCGCCGTCCGGGAGGGACTCGACGAGCAGGGCCGCCGTCTCCACATCCAGCTGGGGAGCGTCCACCACGACGAGGAGATCGACGGCCAGCGCGCCCTCCGCGTCCCGGCCGGGCCCCTCGGCGCCGGACAGCAGGGCGGCGACGGTGGTGATGGCGGGCCCGTCGGCCGGCGGGGAGTCCGGCAGGTGGAGCATGGCGAGCCGGGCGGCGAAGTGGCCCTGGCCGTGCGGGGTGTGGGCGGCGGCGCAGACGCGCAGCCCCTGCCGGTGCGCCTCCTGCACCAGGGCCGCGGGCTCGTCCAGGGACGCCTGCCCGCCGGTGTGCAGCACCAGGCCGTGGTCCGCCACCGCACGGGCCAGGTCGCCGGCGAAGTCGCCCGCAGCGGTGACCGTGCCTTCCCAGGCCGTGGCCGAACCGCCTTCCTTGGGCACGGAGTTGATCAGCCGGGCCAGGCCGTCGGCGAGGCTCTCCTCGGCGAGTGCGTACCGCTCCAGGCCGACGAGGATCCGGACCGGCCGCTCCTGGCCCTCCGCACCCTCCTCGGGCTCCTCCTGCTGCGGCGCGCGCGGGTCGAGGGCGTCCTGGAAGACCAGGGCCTCGCCCTCCGCGACGGCACTCTGCACCGCCTCGTCGGCATCCGGCACGCCACGCTGGGCCAGCGCGGCGGTGAGCGCCGGCATCTCCAGCGCCGTGTGCCCGGCGAGCGCCGCCTGCTCCAGCAGCCAACCGGTCAGCGCCCGTCCCCGTCGCTCGTCGTCCGGTCCGGCCTCGGCGCCGAGCAGCGCGCGCGCGAAACCGTCGGCGTGCTCGATCCGTACGCCGCCGACCCGCAACAGCAGCCAGGGGTCGGCGCGGAGCTGCTCGTCCGCGCCCTCGCCGAGTGCGGCGGCGACCTGTGCGGCGAGCGCCTCCGGTGCGCCGCCCTCGGTCAGCACGGCCCGCACCGCGTCGACGGCGTCCGCCGCCGGGGCCGCGGGCGCGACGGCCGCCGGTGTCGGCTGCGGACGCCGTACCGGCTCGGGAGCCGGGCGGCGCGGAGCGGGCTCGGGGTCGGCGAAGACGGTGGCCACCGGCTTCTCGCCGCTCTCCACGGCGCGGACGGCGGCCAGCAGGTCGGCGGCCCTGCCGCTCAGCTTGGTGCCCGCCTCGACGGGCCCCTTCTTCTCGGCCTTCCGCCGCTCGATCCGCTCCCGCTCCAACCGCTGAGCCGCCAACTCGGCCTCGGCCTCGGACAACTGGGGCGCGGATTCCCCCTCGCCGCCGGCGCCGGACTCCGCGGTCCCGTCCGCAGACTCCCCGGCGGTGCCCTCCGGCTCGGTCTCCTCCGTGGTCTCGGGGTCCGTGCTCACAGCGTGCTCCAGTCGTGATCGGGGTAGCGGTGCAGGGGCGCCGACACATCGTCGAGCGCCCGGCAGATCTCGTCAGGAAGACTAAGGGCCTCCACTGACAATGCCGCCGTGAGCTGCTGTGCGTTGCGCGGACCGATGACGGGCGCGGCCACTCCGGGCCGGTCGCGGATCCACGCGAGGGCGACCTGAAGGGGCGTCACCGCAAGGCCGTCGGCCGCCGTCTGGACCGCGTCCACGATGCGGCTCGCCGTGTCGTCGAGGTACGGCGCGACGAACGGCGCCAGGTGCTCCGAGGCGCCCCGCGAGTCGGGGGGCATGGCGTCGCCCCGGTACTTGCCCGTCAGAACCCCACGGCCCAGCGGCGAGGACGGCAGCAGGCCGATGCCCAGGTCCAGCGCGGCCGGCAGCACCTCGCGCTCCACGCCGCGCTGCAGCAGCGAGTACTCCATCTGCGTGCTCGCCAGCCGCGTCCGCACGCCCGGCGCCCCGAGCTGCCATGTCGCCGCCTTCGCGAGCTGCCAGCCGCAGAAGTTGGAGACACCCGCATAGCGCGCCCGCCCGCTGCTGACCGCCAGGTCGAGGGCCTGGAGGGTCTCCTCCAGCGGGGCGTACGGGTCGAAGGCGTGGATGTGCCACACGTCGACGTAGTCCGTGCCGAGCCGGGCGAGCGAGGCGTCCAGCGCGGAGAGCAGATGCCCGCGCGAGCCGTCGACGCGGCGGTCCGGGTCCGCAACGCTGCCCGCCTTGGTCGAGATCACCAGGTCCCGGCGCGGGACCAGGCCTTCTATCAGGCGTCCGAGCAGATACTCGGCCTCCCCGTCGCCGTACACGTCGGCCGTGTCGACGAGGGTCCCGCCCGCTTCCCAGAACGTCTTCAAGAGGTCCGCGGCGTCGTGCTCGTCGGTGTCCCTGCCCCAGGTGAGCGTGCCGAGTCCGATTCGGGACACGCGAAGGCCGGTCCGGCCGAGATACCTCTGCTCCATGAACGCCGAGATTACTGGCCCGAACCTACGGTGTGGGGGCCTGTGGACAACCAGTTTCCACGCGCTAGGGTCTCCCGAACAGGGACGTTACTGATCGGTAAGGGGATCGGCCATGCAGCTCGGGATCAACCTCGGCTACTGGGGTGCCGGAATGGACGCGGACAACCTCGAGGTCGCCAAGGAGGCCGACCGCCTCGGGTACGCCGTGTGCTGGGCCGCCGAGGCCTACGGTTCGGACGCGGCTACCGTGCTCTCCTGGGTCGCCGCCCACACCGAGCGCATCGACGTCGGCTCGGCGATCTTCCAGATCCCGGCCCGTCAGCCCGCGATGACCGCGATGACCGCCGCCACCCTGGACTCGCTGTCCGGTGGCCGCTTCCGCCTAGGCCTCGGCGTCTCCGGCCCGCAGGTCTCCGAGGGCTGGTACGGCGTCAAGTTCGACAAGCCGCTGGCACGCACGCGTGAGTACGTCGAGATCGTACGGAAGGCGATGACCCGCGAGCGGCTGTCCTATGACGGCGAGCACTGGACGCTGCCGCTGCCCGGCGGCCCGGGCAAGCCGATCAAGCTGACCGTGCACCCGGAGCGCGAGCACATCCCGCTGTACATTGCCGCGATCGGCCCCAAGAACCTCGAGCAGACCGGCGAGATCGCCGACGGCGCCCTGCTGATCTTCCCCTCCGCCGAGCACCTGGAGGAGACCACGATCAAGTACCTGCGCGCGGGGCGGGAGAAGGCCGGAAAGACGATGGACGGCTTCGACGTCCACCCGACGCTCCCGCTCGCCGTCGGCGAGGACAAGGACGTCCCTGCGCTCGCCGACGCCTTCCGCCCCTACACCGCGCTGTACGTCGGAGGGATGGGCAGCGCCAAGCAGAACTTCTACAACCAGCTCGCCCAGCGCATGGGCTTCGAGCAGGCGGCCGCCGAGGTCCAGGAGAAGTACCTGTCCGGCGACAAGCAGGGCGCCGCGGCCGCGATCCCGCACGACCTGATCGACCAGACGACGCTGCTCGGTTCCGTGGACCGCATCGCGGACCGGATGCAGGCGTACGCGGCGGCCGGTGTCACCACCCTGAGCCTCAACCCGGCGGGCTTCACGCTGGAGGAGCGGATCGCCTCCCTCCGCGCCGGCACCGAGGCCCTGGAGCGCGCCGGACTGGCGTAACACAGGAAGCGGGGCGAGGAGATTTTTCTACGGCCGTGGTGGGGGCTCGGGGGTCTTCCCCGCCACGGCCGTCACGCAGAACAACGCGCCCGCGCCCGCGCGGTTACGCACCCGGCCCTACCCGGTGGGTCCTCCTTTTGGCGGAGTTGTCGGACACAGCTGTTGCAGCACCTCTCTTGCCGCATTTGACTCGTTCTTTGCGGAATCCGGCGGAATCCTGCGGAGAGGTGAACACGATGCTTTCGGCCAAGAGTCTGTTCCAGGAGATCCTCGACGACGACGAGTCCTTCGCGCTGTTCTGCTCCATCGCGGCCAGCGGGGAGTCGCAGGGCGGCTGGGAGAACGCCCGGATCGCCGCGCTGGTGCCGCAGAGCGAACGAGAACTGGCCCCGAAGATCACCCGGCACGGCGCCGACGAGGACAAGCACGGGCGGATCTTCAACGCCCTGATGAAGAAACGCGGCCTGAAACCCGTCCCGGTACCGCCCGAGACCGACTACACGATGCTTCTGGAGAAGCACGGCATCGGCCTCGCCCACGAGAAGCTCAAGAGCGACGAGCCGCTCACCGTGCAGGACATCGTCACCTACCTCGCCCACAGCCGGGTCACCGAGCAGCGCGCCTCCGAGCAGATGGACCTGCTGCGCAAGCACTTCGCCGACCACCCCGACATCGGCCGCGCGGTGAAGATGATCTCCGGCGACGAGGACAACCATCTCGCCTACTGCCACGAGGAGTTGCTGCGCTTCGCGCAGGGCGGGCACGGCCGCGCAATCCAGCACACGCTGCGGGAGTGCGCGCTCGCCGAGATCCGCATCTACCGCGACGTCAGCCTCGCCGTCATGGACCACATGGGCCGCATCCTCGGCTGGCCGAGGGCCAAGGCGGCGGTGCTCGCGGCCGGCATCCACGCCGTGTACGCCTACGAGCGGTTCGCGGGCTGGCGGCGGATGGTGAGCCTGAGGATGCCCGAGCGCCGGGACGCGC
Organism: Streptomyces sp. NPDC047043; assembly: GCF_040644055.1. Taxonomy (NCBI): domain Bacteria; kingdom Bacillati; phylum Actinomycetota; class Actinomycetes; order Kitasatosporales; family Streptomycetaceae; genus Streptomyces; species Streptomyces sp. NPDC047043. The sequence continues at coordinate 342,798 of NZ_JBEYVO010000005.1, read as the reverse complement.
TCGGCGGACCGGCGAGCGCCGCCCCGGAGTTCGCCTAGAGCCAGCCCCGGTGCTTGAACAGCCGGTACAGCAGGATCTCCAGGGCGACCATCGCCCCGATCACCGCAGGGTACGACCACAGCCAGTGCAGCTCCGGCATGTGGTCGAAGTTCATGCCGTAGATCCCCGCGATCATCGTGGGGACAGCGGCCATGGCCGCCCACGCGGAGATCTTCCGCATGTCGTCGTTCTGCCGGACGCTCATCTGCGCCAGATGCGCCGACAGGATGTCCGAGACCAGCCGGTCCAGGCCCTCCACGGACTCGTTCACGCGGGCGAGGTGGTCGCTGACGTCGCGGAAGAACGGCCGCGCCTTCTCGTTCACGAAGGGCACCGTCCCGCCGGACGGGCCCGAGCCGACGAGGCGGGTCAGCGGCAGCGTGAGCGGTCCGGTCGCCCGGCGGAACTCCAGGACCTGCCGTTTGAAGGTGTAGATCCGGGACGCGGTGTGACGCGAGCCCCCGCCGTCCGGCGAGAAGACCTCCGCCTCCAGCTCCTCCAGGTCGGTCTGCAGCTCGGTGGCCACGTCCAGGTAGTGGTCGACGACGGCGTCGGAGATCGCGTACAGCACTGACGTGGGGCCCTTCCCGAGCAGCTCGGGCTCTTGCTCGAGGCGCTTGCGAACCGCCCCCAGCGGGGAGCCCTCGCCGTGGCGGACGGTCACCACGAAGCAGTCCCCGATGAAGACCATGACCTCACCCGTGGAGACCTGGTCGCTGTCGGGCTCGTACACGACCGGCTTGAGCACGAGGAACAGCGAGTCGTCGTACACCTCGAGCTTGGGCCGCTGGTGGGCCTTCAGGGCGTCCTCGACGGCCAGCGGGTGCAGCCCGAACTCCTCGGTGACCAGGTCGAACTCCTTCTCCGAAGGCTCGTGCAGCCCGATCCAGACGAACCCGCCCGCACCGCGCGCCTCCTCCAGGGCGTCGGAGAAGTCCTCCGGGCCCTCCATGCGGTGCCCGTCGGCGTAGATGGCACAGTCGACGATCACGGAGCGTGTTCCCCTTCCTCGCGGGCCCCACGGCGAGCGGGCGTATGCCTACCCTGGGCCGCATGCCCACGCTGATCCTGGTCCGGCACGGACGTTCCACCGCCAACACCGAGGGGGTGCTCGCCGGGTGGACGCCCGGTGTCGCCCTCGACGAGCGCGGGGCCGCGCAGGCCGCCGCTCTGCCCGGGCGGCTCGCCGCGCTGCCCATCTCCGAGGTGGTCAGCAGCCCGCTGCAGCGCTGCCAGGAGACCATCGGCCCCCTGCTGGCGGCCCGGCCGGAACTCACCGCCCACCTCGACGAACGGATCGGCGAGTGCCACTACGGCGACTGGTCCGGCCGCAAGCTCGCCGAGCTCAAGGACGAGCCGCTGATGGAGGTCGTGCAGGCGCACCCGTCGGCCGCCGCCTTCCCCGGCGGCGAGTCGATGCGGGCGATGCAGACCCGCGCCGCCGAGGCCGTACGCGAGTGGAACGCGCGCGTGGAGCGCGACCACGGCGCAGACGCCGTCTACCTCATGTGCTCGCACGGCGACATCATCAAGTCCCTCGTCGCGGACGCACTCGGACTTCATCTCGACCTCTTCCAGAGGGTTTCCGTTGAACCGTGTTCCATCACCGCGATCCGTTACACCCGTCTCAGGCCGTTCCTCGTCCGCCTCGGTGACACCGGTGACTTCGCCTCCCTGGCGCCCCGCGAGGAACCCCCGGCAGGAGACGCCACGGTCGGGGGCGGTGCGGGCGCACCGTGATCGTCGGGCGCAGTAGGGTGAAGCGGTCGCAGTAGCGCCGAACCCATCCACGACTCCAGGAGACAGGACGTGTCCCGTCAGGTGTTCCTCTACGACCCTCCGGACCGCTTCGTGGCCGGCACGGTCGGACTGCCCGGACGCCGTACGTTCTTCCTCCAGGCCATCGCAGGCTCCCGGGTGACCAGCGTGGCCCTGGAGAAGACGCAGGTCGCCGCCCTTGCCGAACGCATGGACGAGCTGCTCGACGAGGTCGTACGGCGCAGTGGCGGCAATGCCGCCGTCCCCGCCGTGGCCCCCACCGAGATCTCCGACACCGAACCCCTGGACACCCCCATCGAGGAGGAGTTCAGGGTCGGCACCATGGCCCTCGCCTGGGACGGCGAGGAGCAGCGCATGATCGTCGAGGCGCAGGCCCTCGTGGAGCTCGACGCCGACTCCGAGGAGGACCTCGCCGAGGCCGAGGAGCGCCTGCTGCAGGACGAGGAGAACGGGCCCCCGATGCTGCGGGTCCGGCTGACCGGCACGCAGGCGAGAGCCTTCGCCAAGCGCGCCCTCGACGTCGTCAACGCCGGGCGGCCGCCGTGCCCGCTGTGCAGCCTCCCGCTGGACCCGGAAGGACACGTATGTCCGCGCCAGAACGGATACCGCCGCGGAGCGTGACGCCCGTCGAACTGCTCGCCGACGGCGAGCTCACCGTGCGCGGCCGGATCCGCGACGCATCCAATGCCGCGCTGTACTGCACCGTCTCGCACGAGGGCCGGGAGGCGGCCTGCATCTACAAGCCCGTCGCCGGCGAGCGGCCCCTGTGGGACTTCCCGGACGGCAATCTCGCCCGGCGCGAGGTGGCCGCGTACGAGGTCTCCGAGGCGACCGGCTGGGGGCTCGTGCCGCCCACCGTGCTGCGCGAGGGACCGTACGGCGAGGGCATGGTCCAGCAGTGGATCGAGGTGTCCGCCGAGGACGACGCCCCCGAGCTGCTCGCCCTGGTCGACGGTGAGGAGCCCGAGCCCGGCTGGAAGGCGATCGGCTTCGCCGAGGTCGGCGAGGGGCGGACGGCGCTGCTGGTGCACGCCGACGACGAGCGGCTGCGCCGGCTCGCGGTCCTGGACGCCGTGATCAACAACGCGGACCGCAAGGGCGGCCACCTGCTGCCCACCACCGGGGGCCGGCTGTACGGCATCGACCACGGGGTGACCTTCAACACGGAGAACAAGCTCAGGACGCTCCTGTGGGGGTGGGCGGGAGAGCCGCTGGAGCCGGAGGCCATCGACGTCCTCAAGGCCCTCCAGGAAGGCCTGGCGGCGCAGGGAGCGCTGGCCGGGCGGCTGTCCGGGCTGATCACCGGCCCCGAGCTGGACGCCACGCGTGCGCGTGTGGAGGCGCTGCTGAAGTCGGGGAAGCACCCCGAGCCGAGTGGCGACTGGCCCGCCATTCCGTGGCCGCCCGTGTAGGAGGACACTGTCCGGTACCCGCGTGCACACCGTGCGGTACCGCGCAAGACCGCCTTACCGGCCATCCGGCCCGGTCCGGTTCGTATACGGAACTTCCGTCCGGTTAGGCTCATGACATGCATGCCTGGCCCGCTTCCGAGGTCCCCGCCCTGCCTGGTCAGGGCCGCGACCTGAGGATCCACGACACCGCGACCGGTGGCTTGGTCTCCCTTGACCCCGGTCCCGTCGCCCGTCTCTACGTCTGCGGCATCACGCCGTACGACGCGACCCACATGGGGCACGCGGCGACCTACAACGCGTTCGACCTCGTTCAGCGCGTGTGGCTCGACACCAAGCGGCAGGTTCACTACGTCCAGAACGTGACCGACGTCGACGACCCGCTGCTCGAGCGGGCGCACCGTGACGGCGTCGACTGGGTCGCCCTCGCCGAGAAGGAGACCGCCCTCTTCCGCGAGGACATGACCGCCCTGCGGATGCTGCCCCCGCAGCACTACATAGGCGCGGTCGAGGCGATACCCGGCATCGTGCCGCTCGTCGAGCGGCTGCGGGACGCCGGTGCCGCCTACGAACTCGAGGGCGACATCTACTTCTCCGTCGAGTCCGACCCGAACTTCGGCAAGGTCTCGAACCTCGACGCGGCCGCCATGCGGCAGCTGTCCGCCGAGCGTGGCGGCGACCCGGACCGCCCGGGCAAGAAGAATCCGCTCGACCCGATGCTGTGGATGGCCGCCCGCGAGGGCGAGCCCAGCTGGGACGGCGGCTCACTGGGGCGCGGCCGCCCCGGCTGGCACATCGAGTGCGTGGCCATCGCCCTGGACCACCTCGGGATGACCTTCGACGTGCAGGGCGGCGGCTCCGACCTCGCCTTCCCGCACCACGAGATGGGCGCCTCGCACGCTCAGGTGCTGACCGGCGAGTTCCCCATGGCCAAGGCGTATGTGCACGCCGGCATGGTCGCCCTGGACGGCGAGAAGATGTCCAAGTCCAAGGGCAACCTGGTGTTCGTGTCCAAGCTGCGGCGCGACGGGGTGGACCCGGCCGCGATCCGGCTGGCGCTGCTCGCCCACCACTACCGCTCCGACTGGGAGTGGACCGACCAGGTCCTCGAGGACGCCCTGGCCCGGCTCGGCCGCTGGCGCGCCGCCGTCTCCCGGCCCGACGGACCGCCCGCCGAGGCCCTCGTCGAGGAGATCCGCGAGGCCCTCGCGAACGACCTGGACGCCCCGGCCGCGCTCGCCGCTGTCGACCGCTGGGCCGGACAGCAGGAGGAGCAGGGCGGCACGGACATCGGGGCCCCCGGTGTCGTATCGCGTGCCGTGGACGCTCTGTTGGGCGTGGCCCTGTAACCACGCCGGGCACCGAGAAGGGGCGCTTCCTCCCCGCGGGTGGAAGCGCCCCTCGTCTTACCCGGTGACTGTCAGATCCTGCGGACCTGGATGCTGCGCAGGACGTTCGGGGAGCCCGAGTCCCAGATACCGACCACCTGGTGGCCGAAGGCGAAGGCCTCCTGCACCTGGTCGTGGGTCTGCGGGTTCGGGTTGGCGAAGATCCTGAACTGGCCCTGGATGCGCAGCGCGATCAGGCTGGGCTGCCCCGGGAGCGGCTGGACGACGTCGATGTAGCCGTCCGCGATGCCGGCCTGCAGCACCTGCGACTGGACCTGCTGCTGGGCGTGCTGCACGGCGATCTGCTGGATCTGGTGGAGCTGCTGCTGCACCTGCTGCTCGACCTGCTGTTGCTGTTGCTGGCCGTAGCCCTGCTGCTGCCCGAGCTGCTGGAGCAGCTGCTGGAAGGGCTGCTGCTGGCCGAGCTGCTGGAGCTGCTCCAGCGAGCCCATGCCCATACCCATGGGCTGCTGCTGTCCGAACGGCTGCTGCTGGCCGTAGCCCTGCTGCTGCCCGAACGGCTGCTGCTGCTGTCCGAACGGCTGCTGCTGGCCGTAGCCCTGCTGCTGCCCGAACGGCTGCTGCTGGTACTGCTGGTAGGGCGATGTGCTCGGGAACTGCTGGCCTTGCTGTTGTCCCAGTTGGCTCATCTGCGGGGTGGTGCTCATGCGGGTGTCACCTTCCCTTGATGGACTTGCCTTGATGGGTTGGTTCTTGCTGTGTTGCGCTGCGTCAGCCCGTGACGACCAGGCCGACGATCTCGTCGTCCGAGAACCACACCCGGACGTCGGGCCGTCCCCCCGCGAAGGCGGAGTGCACCGCCTGGCGGATCTCGGGGGACGGGTGGTTGAGGTTGCGCCAGGCGCCGGCCACGAACAGCCGTAGCCTCGGCGGGAGTTCACGGGGGTAGGGCAGCAGCTCGTCCCAGTACCGTTCGGCCTGGCCCGAGCCGACCGCCTGCGGCAGCAGATGGGTGACCGCCGCCTTGATGTCGGGCCGGTTGCCGATCCGCTGGGAGGCGGGCCGGCCCGGTGCGTCCTGCTGCGGGGAGCCCGTGGCCCGCAGCACCTCCCGGGCGCGCTCCGGGGACATCGGTTGCTGGGCCGCCGACTTGAGCATGCCCTGCAGTGCGGCGAGTGCGCCGACCACCACCGGGGAGGCGGAGGAGGTCCCGGAGAACGTGTCCGTGTACCAGGCGATCTCCTCGGGCCCGCCCTGCAGATCGCCGGGTCGGTCCCAGAAGCCGCCGGTGGTCGTGACCTCGCGTCCCCAGCCCTGCGCGTCCACACGGGCGCCGTAGTTGGAGAACGCCAGCCTCGACCGGTCCGGGCCGTGATCGCGGCCGTGCGTGCCGGGCGGCGGTGCGCCCGCGCCGACCACGACGGCACCGGAGGACTGGTTGGAGGGGTTGAACGGGTTGCGCCACCACTCCGGGAACTCGTCGGGGCGGCGCTCGTAGACCGCGTCGTCGAGCGACTCGGAGCCGTTGCCGGCCGCCTCGACCACGAGGACGCCCTTGGCGGTGGCGTACCGGATGGCCGCGAAGTCGTCCGGCCACCACTCGATCGCGATGTAGCCGCGCTGGTCGTCACGCTCGGCGTACTCGAACCGCGGTCCTGGTCGGTGGAGTTCGATCAGTACGACGTCGCCGGGGCCGAGCCGCTCGGCCGCCGCGTGGATCGCGGCCGCCGTGCCGATGCCCTGGAAGGACGCGGCCGCGGTCACCGCCTCCGGCACGATGCCGTTCACGCCGTACTCGCCCAGGTCACCGCCGATCACGCCGATCACGGCGGTGCCGTGGTTGCGCCAGGCGAGATCGGACAGCGGGGTGCCGACCACGACGCCGGCCAGCTTGGCTGCCAGGTCCTCATGGCCCAACTGCCAGGCGCCTTCGACGTCGATGACCGTCACCCCCTGACCCGCCCCACCGGGGCGCTGCCAGGCCCAGTGGGCGTCTATCCCCTCGGGCGCGGGACGCAGATAGCCCTGCCGGCTGCTGAAGTCGGGCGTGACGGGCGCGCCTTCCTTCAGCCGCCGGCTGTCGTCGGCGCTCTGCCCGACCTGCCCCAGGGAGGCGGGTACGGCGCCCGGTTTCACGTACGCCGTCTCGATCCCCGGCAGCGCGGCGATCCGCGAGCGCAGCTCCTGGGCGCGGCTCTCGCCGCCGCGCACCCGGTAGAACATCGCGAGGTCGGGCACGTTCCCGTCGCCCGGGGCCGCGGTCTGCTGCTGCAGCCGCTCCTCGCTGCCGAACAGGGGCTCCAGCGCCAGCTGTTCGTCGCTGAGGAACATGTTCAGCGACGAGACGTCGGCCCCCGCCGCCGAGCGGACGCCCTCGGCCTGGGCGCGCAGCCGGGCCTCGGGGCGGGCGACGACGATCAGTTCCTGCTCGGCTCCTCGATAGGTGAATCCCGCGCCGTCGGGCCCCGGCCCGGACGTTCCCGGCCCTTGCGCCGGCTGTACCTGGTCGCTCATCGGGTACCGCTCCCTTCGGTCCGTGCGGGTGGCCATCGGTGCACAACCAAGCACGCCGTCGGCGAGGCGTCCAGACCGTCTTCACCAACTCGGTTTGAAAACAAGTTGAATTGGGTACCGTGTGCAATCCGTCCTGAAGTAGATGTCACGTAGCAATCCGGCCAAATGCTGCAGAGGCGACTGGCAACTGACGGGACACGGGCGCCAGTTGACGCCGACTCGGACGAAAAAGAAGGGCGGTGCGCCTCATGCGCACCGCCCTCAGTGATTCAAGCGTTCATTCCTCCGACGACTCTTCGTCGTCGATTCCCGGCCTCGGCGGCTTCGGCGGTTTCGTCCGTCCGTCCCTGCGCCGCAGATACCGCTCGAACTCGCGGGCGATCGCCTCGCCCGACGCCTCCGGCAGCTCCGCGGTGTCCCGGGCCTCCTCCAGCGTCTGCACGTACTCGGCGACCTCGCTGTCCTCGGCGGCCAGCTGGTCCACGCCCACCTGCCAGGCGCGCGCGTCCTCGGGCAGCTCGCCCAGCGGGATGCGCACGTCGATCAGGTCCTCGAGGCGGTTGAGCAGGGCCAGCGTCGCCTTGGGGTTCGGCGGCTGCGACACGTAGTGCGGTACGGCCGCCCACAGCGACACCGCGGGTACGCCCGCGTGCGTGCACGCCTCCTGCAGGACGCCGACGATGCCCGTGGGGCCCTCGTACTTGGTCTCCTCCAGGTCCATGCGCTGCGCCAGGTCCGCGTCGGACGTGGTGCCGCTGATCGGAACCGGGCGGGTGTGCGGGGTGTCGCCGAGCAGGGCGCCGAGGATGACGACCAGCTCCACGCCCAGCTCGTGTGCGAAGCCGAGCAGTTCGTTGCAGAACGAGCGCCACCGCATCGACGGTTCGATGCCCCGGACGAGCACGAGGTCGCGCGGCTTCTCGCCGCCGACCCGCACCACCGACAACCTTGTCGTCGGCCACGTGATCTTGCGCACGCCGCCGTCCATCCACACTGTGGGGCGGTTCACCTGGAAGTCGTAGTAGTCCTCGGCGTCCAGCGCCGCGAACACCTCGCCCTTCCACTCCCTGTCCAGATGCGCGACCGCGGTGGAGGCGGCGTCGCCGGCATCGTTCCAGCCCTCGAACGCGGCCACCATGACCGGGTCGATCAGCTCGGGAACCCCCTCGAGCTCGATCACCCAGGCCTCCTTCCGACGTGCCCTCGCTTGACCACCCAACCTTACGGCGTGCGGCGGGGGCGCCCGCAGCCCCCTTGCACGGGGGAGTGAACGGATCACTGCCCCGTCCGGGGCCCCCGAACACCCATGATCGCCATCACGGGCCACCCCCGCGCGAAGCCCCTCAGAGCGAGGAGCGCAGCCACTGCTCCACGCTTGCGATGTGCACCGTCGCCCAGGACCGCGCCGCCTCCGCGTCCCGGTCGCGCAGCGCGGCCAGGATCGCCCGGTGCTCGTGCAGGGTGCGGCTGACCGCGTCCTCCTGGGTCAGACCGCGCCAGATACGGGCCCGGGTGGTCGGCCCGGACAGGCCGTCCAGCAGCGAGCAGAGCACCGAGTTGCCGGAGCTCTGCACGATGCCCCGGTGGAAGTCGAGGTCGCAGGCGACGAGCTCCTCCACCGAGGGCGCGTCGCCGAGCTTCTCCAACTGGGCCGACAGCGCATCCAGTTGCTGCTCGCTGATCCTGGAGGCCGCCATCGCCGTGGCGGCCGGCTCCAGGATGCGGCGCACGGCCAGGAACTCCAGGACCGTGTCGTCTCGGTGGAAGTCGACGACGAAGCTCAGCGCCTCCAGCAGCAGCTGCGGATCCAGGCTGGTCACATACGTGCCGTCGCCCTGCCGCACGTCCAGGATCCGGATCAGCGACAGCGCGCGCACCGCCTCCCGCAGGGAGTTGCGGGACAGCCCCAGCTCGGAGGCGAGCTCGCTCTCCTTGGGCAGCCGGTCGCCGGGGCGCAGCGCGCCGGAGACGATCATGCCCTTGATCTTCTCGATCGCCTCGTCGGTGACTGCCATGACCGGCCTCCCTGTCGTTCAGACATCCGATGTCTCAGGCCATTATGGGGGTTCAGTGGGCTGAACGGGACTGTGAATGCTCAGCTCAGGGCGAGGATCTCCAGGTCGGCGACCACAGCCGCCTCGTCGAGGGTCCGCAGCACCCGATCCCGCATCAGCACCCGCCCGTCGACGACGGTCTCCCGTACGTCCGCCGAGTGCGCGGCGTACGCGAGCGATGACCACGGGTCGTGCAGCGGCCGAAGATGTGCGCCGCCGAGGTCGAGCACGATCAGGTCGGCCCGCTTGCCCGCCTCCAGCGAGCCCAGCTGCTCCCCGAGCCCCAGCGCCCGCGCACCCTCGATCGTCGCCATCCGTACGGCCTGTTCGGCGCCGACCGCCGTCGGGTCGCCGCCCGCCTTGTGCACCAGCCCCGCCTGCCGTACGGCGCCCAGCACGTCCAGTGTGTTGGAGCTGACGGCCCCGTCGGTGCCGAGCCCGACGGTCACGCCGGCGCTCAGCAGCCGCGGCACCGGCGCGATTCCGCAGCCCAGCTTCAGGTTGGACACCGGGCAGTGCGCGACCGAGGTGCCGGTGCGGGCCAGCGCGGCGATCTCGGGGCCGGTGAGGTCCACGGCGTGCGCGAGCAGCACGTCCGGGCCGAGCACGCCGAGCGAGTCGAGCAGCTCGACCGGCCGCTTGCCGTACTTGACCTCGACGGTGGCGACCTCGGTGGCGTTCTCGGCCGCGTGGATGTGCAGCAGCGCCCCGAACTCCCGGGCCAGGGCGGCGATTTCGGTGAGCTGGTCGGGGGAGAGGGTGTAGGTGGAGTGGGCGAACACCACGGGACGGTGGCCGGGGCGGGCCGCGCCGCGCGCCTCCAGGTCCCGTCGCGCCCACTGCATCCGGTCCTGGTAGGCGATGCCGTCGGGCGGTTCCGGTACGTCCATGAAGGTGGGGCCGGAGTGCAGCCGCCAGCCGGACTCGCGGGCCGCCTGCTCGGCCGCCTCGTGGAACCAGTACATGTCGAGTGCCGAGGTCACCCCTGCCCGTACGCTCTCGGCGATCGCCAGCCGCACCGCCGCCGCCACGGTCTTCGGCGCCAGCAGTTCGGCCTCCGCCGGCAGCACCCGCTCCAGGAAGCCCTGCAGGGTGACGTCGTCGGCCCGGCCCCGCAGCAGGGTCATGGCGAGATGCGTGTGCGTGTTGACGAGGCCGGGCAGGACGAGACAGCCCGCGGCGTCAATGGACTCGGCGGCCGTGAACCGCGCTTTCAGCTCCTCGGCCGGTCCGACGGCGACGATCTCGCCCTCGTGGACGGCAACCGCCCCGTCCCGTACGACGGTTCCGGTCTCGTCGACGGTCAGTACGTCACCGCCGTGCACCAACAGGTCGATGCTCACGCCTGACACTCCTCAGCCAGCAGTCGCAGTGCCTCCAGTGACACCACCGCGCCGCGCTCGACGCCCGCCGCGACGACGTCCCGATGCGGGTTGTACCCGCCGGTGCTCTCCTCGTCGACGAGTTCGTCCGCGTTCGCGCCATCGACGACGAGCACACCGCCGGCGACGAGTCCGCGCAGCGAAGCCGTCACCAGCAGCGCGGACAGCTCCATCTCGATGGCGGCGAGCCCGGCACCGTCGTAGGAGAACAGCGGAATGAGCCCCGGCTGGAAGGCCGCCCGCGTCCACACGATGCCCCGGTGGTGCGGGACTTGGGCCTCTCGGGCCGCCCGCTGCAGTGCGAAGACGGCCTCGGGGGAGGAGACCGCCGGGTACTCGGGCGGCAGCAGCTGGTGCGTGACGCCGTCGTCACGTACGGCCGCCTCGGCGATGACCAGATCGCCGTCGCCGATGCCCGGCTTCATCGCGCCCGCCGTGCCGAACCGCAGGAAGGTGCCCACCCCCGCGTCCGCCAGCTCCTGGAACAGCAGGATCGCACCCGGCGCACCCACCCCGTGCGAGGCGACGGCGACCGGCAGTCCCTTCCAACTCCCGCTGAACACACGGTATTCACGGTGGTACGACACCTCTTCGGCACCGTCGAGCAGCGCGGCGACCGCGGCGGCGCGCGCCGGGTCGCCGACGACGACCGCGTGCGCCGGAAGTCCCGTGCGCGGTATCCGGGTGATGGGCAGCAGGTCCTGCGTCATGAGGCGGCTCCGGGGGAGGGGCGGATACGGCGACGGCGAGCCGTCGTGAGGAAGAGGGCGCCCAGCGTGACGACGTAGGGCGCGGCGTCGGTCGCCTGCTGCGGCAGACCGAGGCCCTGGAGGCGGAAACCGGCCGCCTCGGCGAGACCGAAGAGCAGCGCGGCGAGCAGCACGCCGACGGGCGCGGCACGCCCGAGCATCACCGCCACCACGGCGATCCAGCCGCGGCCCGCCGTCATGTTCTCGGAGAACAACGTGACGTTCCCGAGAGCGAGTTGGGCGCCGGCAAGACCGCACAGCACGCCCGAGACCAGCACGGCAGCGTACTTGTACTTCGCCGGGCTCACCCCGAGCGTCGCCGCCGCGTCCGGTGCCTCGCCGACCCCGCGCAGCCTGAGGCCCCACACATGCCGCGACAGCAGCACCGCGGCCACCGCGACCGCCAGCCACGCCAGATACGCGAGCGGTGTGAAGCCACCGACCAGCGGCAGCCCGGCAAGTGACGGGTCGTCGAAAGTGCCCTGCACACCGAAGACCGTACGGAGAAGGAAGCTCGTGAGGCCAACTGCCAGGAGATTCATGGCGATTCCCAGCACCACCGCGTCCCCGCGCAGGGTCACGGCGCCGATGGCCAGGACGAGTGAGTAGGCGGCGCAGGCGAGGGCTGCGGCCAGCACGCCCAGCCAGGGGCTGCCGGTGAACCAGCTCGTGGCCACGGAGGTGAAGCAGCCCAGCAGCATCATGCCTTCGAGGCCGATGTTGAACACGCCCGCCCGCTCGCAGATGGCCCCGCCCAGCGCGGCCAGCAGGATCGGGGTCAGCGCGCGCAGCGCCGACATCAGGAGATCGGAGTCGAAGAACATCACACCGCCTCCTTGCGACGGTCGAACCACCGGCTGGGAAAACGCAGTCGGGCCGCCAGGAACACGATCACCACGGCCTGCAGCACCTGGGTCAGCTCCCGCGGCACCTCGGTCGTCCGCTCCATCGCGAGCCCGCCGACCTGAAGGACGGCGAAGAAGAACGACGCGATCACGGTGCCTAGCGGAGCGGCGAACGCGAGCAGCGCGGCCGTGAGTCCCGTCCAGGTGTAGCCCGGTGCGGTCAGGGAGCCGTCGACGAAGCGGTACGGGAAGCTCAACACCCCTACGGCCCCCACGAGTCCGGCGAGCGCGCCGGACACGGACATCAACTTGAGGGTCAGGCCCCGGCGTTCGACACCGGCGTACGCGGAGAAGCGGGCGTTGAGGCCGGTCATGCGGATCTCGTATCCGAGGGCGGTGCGCTTGTCCGTGAACCAGTAGGCGACGGCCGCGAGGACGACCAGGACGAGGCCCACCGTCACCGTCGAGTCACCGAAGGCGGGCAGTGCCACGCCGTCGGGCAGTGCGCGGGTCTGGGGGAGGCTGGAGCCGGGGTCCTTGAGCGGGTAGCGCGCCAGATAGGAGGCGAGCGAGACCGCCGGGTAGCTGAGGAGAAGGCTGCTGACCAGGAGCGGGACACCGAGGTGGTTCTCGCAGAGGGCGGCCAGGACGGCGTACGCGGCACCGGCCGTCATGCCCGCGAGCAGCGCCAGTACGACGGTGAGGGGCGCGGGCAGCGGCGAGTACAGGCCGGTCACGGCAGCCGTGATGCCACCGAGCACCATCTGTCCGTCGCCGCCGAGGTTGATCAGCCCGGCGCGCAGCGGGATCGCCAGCGCGAGCGCCATGCCGAGGACGCTGGTGCCGGTGGACAGGGTGGAGCCGATGCCGTCGGCGCCGAGCGAGCCGGTGAGGACCGCCTCGTAGGCCGAGACCGGGTCCGCGCCGGTGCCGACGAGGAAGAGCGCGCCGATGAGGACGCCGGCGAGGACGGAGAAGGTGATGGGGGAGCGGAGGGCTCCGAGTACGGGGTGGTTCATGTCAGTCGACGGCCTCCACGGCGTCAGTGGAAGGTGAGATACCACTGGTCTGTGGCGGGGTGTCGTGGGACATGGCACCGGTCACTGGCGGGGCGTCGTGTGACATGGCACCGGTCACTGGCGGAGTGCCATGTGACATACCACCGGTCTGTGCGGGCGCGCCCGCCATGGCCAGCCCCAGCGTCCGCTCGTCCGCCTCGTCCTTCGCGTACGACGCCGTCACCCGGCCCTCGTACATCACCAGCACCCGGTCCGCGAGCCCGCGGATCTCGCTCAGCTCGGCCGAGACGAGCAGGACCGCGTGACCGGCGTCGCGGTAGGCGATCAGCTGGTCGTGGATGTTCTGGATGGCGCCGATGTCGACGCCGCGGGTGGGCTGCTCGACGAGCAACAGCGGTGCGTCGTGGGCGAGTTCGCGGCCGATCAGCAGCTTCTGCAGATTGCCGCCGGAGAGCGCGGAGGCGGGCACGTCGGGTGTGGACGCCTTGATGCCGAAGCGCTCGACGAGCTTGCGTGCGTGGGCGCGGACGGCCACGGGCGCGAGCAGACCTCGGGAGGACAGGCTCGTACGGTGGTGACCCATCGCGAGGTTGTCCGCGACGGACGCCGCAGGGGCCGTACCGACCGCGTGCCGGTCCTCGGGGACGTACGCCAGCCCCTGCGCCCGGCGTTCGGTGGCCGAGGCGTGGGTGATGTCCTGGGCGTTGAGCGACACCCGCCCGGCCGTGACCGGCCGCAGCCCGGCCAGCGCCTCGACCAGCTCGCTCTGCCCGTTGCCGGCGACGCCCGCGATGCCGACGATCTCCCCTGCGCGCACGGCGAGTTCGACGTCGTACACGGCGTCCGTGCTCAGGCCGGAGACGTCGAGGACGACGTCGCCCGGCGTGCCCGGCGCGTGGATGCGGTCCAGCTCGACCGCGCGCCCGGTCATCGCGGCCGCGATCTCGTCGGCGGACGTCTGCGCGGTGACCAGCCGGGCCACGACCCGGCCGTCCCGCAGCACCGTCACGTTGTCGCTGCCCTCAAGCACCTCGCGCAGCTTGTGCGTGACGAGGATGACCGAACGTCCCTGCGCGGCAAGGGACTTGAGCACCGCGAACAGGGCGTCCGCCTCGGCGGGCGTGAGCACCGCGGTCGGCTCGTCGAGGATGAGCGTACGGGCGCCGCGGTGCAGCAGCTTCAGGATCTCCACCCGCTGCCGCAGCCCCACCGGCAGCTCGCCGACCCGGGCGTCCGGATCGACCGCCAGCCCGTGCACCTCGGCGAGTTCGCGCACCCGGCGGCGGGCCGCGGCCCGGTCCACCAGACCGAAGCGGCGCGGCTCGGCGGCGTACACGACGTTCTCGGCGACCGTCAGCGAGTCGAACAGCTTGAAGCTTTGGTGGACCATGCCGAGCCCGGCGGCCATGGCCTCGCTCGGGCTGGCGAAGCCGGACCTGACGGCCCGCCCGTCGATGCTGATCGAGCCCGCGTCGGCGCGCTCCATGCCGTAGAGGACCGACATGAGCGTGGACTTCCCGGCGCCGTTCTCGCCCATCAGGGCGTGGATCTCGCCGCGGCGGACGGTCAGGTCGACGGAGTCGTTGGCGATCGTGCCGGGGAACCGCTTGGTGATTCCCCGGAGTTCGACCGCGACGTCCGTGAGACCGGCGCCTTCCGCGACCTCAGCCAGCGGCGGGGTCATCGACCTTCAGCTTCCCGGCGACGATCTGGTCGCGCAGCGCCTCGACCTTCTTCAGCACGTCCTTGTGGTCGGCGATCACGCACTTCGAGGAGTCCACGCCGGACTCCAGCCCGGTCAGGCTGATGCCGCCCTCCTTGAGGCCGTACGAGACGGTCGCGCCCGCCTTGCCGCCCAGGACCGCGTCGATGCCCTTCTCCACGGCGACGTCCGTTCGCTTGATCACATTGTCGACGACCGTGCCGGGCGACGAGGGGCACTGGTTGACGTCGACGCCGTACGCGAACGCGCCCTTGGCCTTCGCGGCCTCGAAGACGCCGTAGTTGCCGGCCGCGGCCGCCGCCATGATCTGGTCGTAGCCCTTGGACAGCAGGGAGTTCGCCTGCTCCTTGGCGCGCGCCGAGTCGTCGAACGGGGACTGGCCGCCGACGAAGCGGGTGGAGGTCTGCGTCGTGGCGGCGACCTTCCTGGCGCCGGCCGCGAACGGGTCGCTGTAGCGGCGGAACTGGGGCGTGTCGAGCACGTCGACCGCGCCGACCTTGGCGGACTTGCTGAGCAGGCCCGCCTCGGCGCCCGCGAGGTAGACGCCCTCGTGCTCCCGGAAGACCGCGCAACTGACGTTCTTGAACGTCTTCGTCGTGCACGCGTCGATCATCAGGAACTGCTGCTCGGGGTGCGCCTTGGCCTGCTGTGCCACCAGGTCGGCGAACTCGAAGCCGACCAGCACGATGGCGTCGGGCTTCGCCTCCACGGCGGCCTGCACGTTCTGCTGCTGCGAGGCGGTGTCCGTCGACTCGTACACCTTCTGCGACCCGTCGTGCTGCTTCGCCGCGGCCTTGACGCCGGTGACGGCTAGCTTCAGGAACTCGTTCTGCCCGACGGCGTCCGGCGTGACCAGGGTGAAGGACTTGCCGCTGCCGCCGCTCGCACTGGTGGAGGCGTCGTTCTTGGCGGCGGCGTTGCAGGCGGTGGCCACGGTGACCAGGAGCGCGGTGGTGACGGCGACTTGCAGGGTACGACGGGATCTGCGGTGCATCGGGGGACCTTCCGGGGATGCGGCAAGGAGCGCTCGACGGCGAGCGTGCGAGGGTGAGGGCGGGCGACGGGGCCAGGGCTGAGAGGGGGGCGGCTCAGCGGCTCAAGGTGCGACTCAAAGTCGACAGCCGTCGCCGGCGCACCGGCCGAAGTCCAGGAAGCGGCGCTTGGTGAGCAGCACTCGTCCTCCCTCGTCTCGACTGGTGGGCTGCGGGTGGGTGGACTGTACACCGAGGATTCGGACATCCGCCCGACCGTCTCGAACTGTGGTTCTTCAAGGTCATGTACCGTGGCGAGACCCACAGGAGCAGCAGGAGTACCCGTTATGTCCCAGGAATTGCGCGCCGTCGACTGGACCGGATCCGGTCTTGCGCTGATCGACCAGACCCTGCTTCCACAGCGCACCGAGACGATGGTTGTCCAGGATGTGGACACTCTGGTCGACGCGATCCAGCGCCTCGTGGTGCGCGGCGCTCCCGCGATCGGGGCGGCCGGGGCGTACGGCGTCGCGCTCGCGATCCTCCAGGGGCAGCGGGAGGGCTGGACGGACGGCGAGATACGCGCGGCCGTCGCCCGTGTCCGGCAGGCCCGGCCCACCGCCGTCAACCTCATGGTGTGCGTGGACCGCGTCATGACCCGCTTCGACGAGGGCCTCGACGCGGCGCTCGACGAGGCCGCCGCCGTCCAGCGCGAGGACGTCGAGGCGAACCGCGCGATGGGCGCGTTCGGCGCCGACTGGCTGCTCGAAAAGGTGGGCGTGGAGCGTCCGTTGCGCATCCTCACGCACTGCAACACGGGTGCGCTCGCCACGGCCGGCTGGGGCACGGCGCTCGGTGTCATCCGCGAACTGCACACCCGCGGCCGCCTCGAGGTCGTCTACGCCGACGAGACGCGCCCCCTGCTGCAGGGATCCCGCCTGACCGCCTGGGAGTTGGTCCAGGAGGGCATCCCGCACTACGTCCAGGCGGACGGCGCCGCCGCCGGCACCGTCCTGCGCGGCGAGGTCGACGCGGCGATCGTCGGAGCGGACCGCATCGCGGCCAACGGCGACACGGCGAACAAGGTCGGCACGGTGGGCGTGGCGCTGGCCTGCGCCGACGCGGGCATCCCGTTCCTGGTGGCGGCTCCCACGACCACGGTGGATCTGTCGACGAAGACCGGCGACGACATCCACATCGAACTCCGCGGCGAGGCCGAGGTGTTGGAGTGGGGCGGGGTACGAGTGGCTCCCGCCGAGTCCCGCGGCCACAACCCGGCGTTCGACGTGACGCCGGGGCGGTTGGTGACGGGGTTGGTCACCGAGCGCGGAGTGCTGGAAGTGGCCTCCGGTCAACTGCCCGCCGATTACCTGAAGTAGAAAGAAGGGGCACCCGAACTCGGGGGCCCCTCCTCGATATCGGCTCGGTGTCAGCGCTCCGTGAGCTCCAACTCCAGCAGCCACTCCACCACTTCGGTGTGATGACGCGCCTGACGCGGATCGGCGCCCCACACGTACAACCCGTGCCCGGCCACCACCACGGCCGGCATCCGCGGATCCCGCGCCGCCTCCAGCCGGTCCCCAAGTACCTTCATGTCCTGGCTGTTGGCGATGACCGGCAGCGTCACCTCGACGTCGTGGGCCGGCTGCCCGAGCCCCTTCAGCATCTCCAGGTCCTTGAAGACGATCCCGCCGGGCTCGCGCTTGCCCATCGCCACCGAGGCCACGGTGTGCACGTGCACCACCGCACCCGCACCGGTCAGCGCGGCCACGCGCGCGTGCAGCTCGGCCTCGGCGGACGGCTTCCCGCCCTGTACGGCTGCTCCCTGACCGTCCACCAACACCACGTCCGCGGGCGTCAGTTCACCCTTGTCGTGGCCGCTGGCGGTGACCGCGAGGCGCAGCGGCTCACGTGAGAGCACCGCGGACAGGTTCCCGGAGGTGCCTCGCATCCAGCCGAAGGAGGCGAAGCGTGCGGACTCGGCGGCGAGTACCGCCCCCGCCTCCTCGAGGTCGAGTGCGCTGATGCCGTCGGTCATGTGGTGCTCCCGGTGGTGCTGATGGTGATCTCGTCGAACGTCCCCGCCTGCGCGTGGTCCCCGACGCCCCGCTCGTAGTACGGCTCCCCGGGCCGCCGGATCCCGACGGCGTGCCAGCCGGCCGTACGGGCCGCGTCCAGCTCGCCGGGCCGGTCGGAGAGGAAGAGGAGACGGTCCGGCGCGATGCCGGTCGCCCCGGCGATACGGCCGTACGACTCCGGCTCCTGCTTGGGTCCGGCGTTCTCGGTGTCGTACAACCCCGAGATCAGCGGCAGCAGATCGCCCTCGGAGCTGGAGGCGAACCAGGCCCGCTGCGCCGCCACCGACCCGGACGAGTAGACGTACAGCCGCACACCCGCCGCGTGCCACGCCCGCAGTTGCGGTACGACGTCGTCGTAGAAGTGCGAGACGAGGTCGCCGCGTGCGAAGCCCTTGGACCAGATGACGCCCTGGAGGGTTTTGAGCGGGGTCGCCTTGCGGTCCTGGTCGAGCCAGGCGTTCAGCGCCTTCTCGATGCGGACGTTGTCGGCGTCGGGCTCGCCGAGCTCTTCCCGCACCTGTGCGACCGCCCGCGCCACGTCAGGATCGTCGGCCCGCTCGGAGAGCAGCGCTCCGAAACGAGAGCGCGAGTACGGGTACAGCACGTCGACGACGAATCCCGTGGCGCTCGTGGTGCCCTCGATGTCGAGCACCACCGCGTCCACGTCGTAGTGCAATGTCACACTGCACCCTTGTCTGCCTCGTAACCCGCCGCGATCGTGTCGTAGTCCGGAAAGCGGGAAGCGATCGTCGAACCGGTGAAGTTGCCGATCCAGCCGTCCTCCTCGTGGAAGAACCGGATTGCGGTGAACGACGGCTTCGTGCCCATGTCGAACCAGTGAGTGGTGCCGCGCGGCACGCCCAGCAGGTCGCCCTTCTCGCAGAAGACCGCGTGCACTTCACCGTTGACGTGCAGGTAGAAGATGCCGGAGCCGGAGACGAAGAAGCGGACCTCGTCGTCGTCGTCGTGCGTGTGCTCCTGCAGGAACTTCTCGCGGGCCGCCTTCGCCTTCGCCGGGAACTCCGGGTCGTCGCTGGGATGCAGGCCAAGCACGTCGACGGTGGTGAAGCCCTCCTCGGCGTTCAGCTTGTCGATCTCGGGGCCGTACGCGGCGAAGACCGTGTCGCTGTCGGCGTCGAACGGGACGTCCTCGCGGATCGGCCACTGCTCGTAGCGCACACCCAGCGGCTTGAGCGCCTCGGCGATCTCCGCGGGGTCCGCGGTGCGGCGCACAAGGGTCTCGGGGCCGGACTCGGACCAGGTCGTCAGCAGGGTCATGGCTCAACTCCAGGAGTCTGGAAGGGAAGTCCGGATACCGAGACAAGCACCGGACGGGCGGGGAGGAAAGGGAGACTTCGGCGAACAGGGATTCAGCCGCGACACAGCGCGCCGGGACAGCGGCGCATGCAGGGCATGAGCAGCGCGGTCGCGCGAGTGGTCGTCATCAGGGCCTCACTGTGCCGGGTCGGGTGCCGGTCAGGCGATGGTAACTCGCGGGGTCGCGGCGACCAGGTGTGACGTAGTCGTTGTCTCAACAATTGAGAAAGCGCATTCATCCCTTTGACGCATGGCTGAAATCGTTCTCATGATCTGAACATGAAGACGCTGCTGCTCGTGCGGCGGCTGTACGTGGACCTGCTCCGGTCGACCACGGCCAGCTGTCGCTGACCCCATCCGGAGCCCTGCCGCGCCCTGTCCGCGCGTGCGTCCGCCACCCCTCTGCGTGCCGGCGTGTTCCTTGCCCTGCTCCGGTTCAAGCATCCCCTCTTCCCTTCTGCACCACCCCTTGCACCTGGAGCCCCCTCATGTCCCGTACCCGCGTCCCCCTCGCCGCGCTCTCGCTGGCCTCCGCCTCCGCGCTCCTCCTCGCGGGCTGCTCCCAGTCCACGGACGCCTCGAAGAACACAGGCGACACCGCGGCCTCGGCCTCCGCCGCCACCGGCAAGAAGCCCGCCCCCTTCAGCAAGGGCAAGGTCAAGGTGGCCCTGGTCCGGCAGAGCGGCGCCGGCGACTACTTCGAGCAGTGGGGCAACGGCGCCAAGGCGCAGGCCAAGGCCCTCAGCATCGACCTGACCACCTACGACGCGCAGGCCGACAACGCCAAGCAGGCCACCGACCTGTCCTCGGCGATCAACTCCGGCGCGCAGGCGATCATCATCGACCACGGCTTCCCGGCGACCATCCAGCCGGAGATCGACAAGGCCGTGCAGAAGGGCATCAAGGTCGTCGTCTACGACGTCGAGACCAAGACCAAGGGCGTCGTCTCCACCGAGCAGGACGACGCCAGCATGGCCCAGGCCGTGCTCGACGTGATGGCCAAGTCGGTCGGCAAGAACGCCAAGGTCGGCTACGTGAACGTGGCCGGCTACGCCGCCCTCGACAAGCGCAACACCGTCTGGAAGAAGACGCTGGACGCGCAGGGCTGGACGCAGGAGTTCAAGGTCGGCAAGGTCACCGACTCCACGGCCACTGACAACGTTCCCCTGGTCTCCGCCGCACTCACCCAGCACTCAGACGTGACCGGCATCTTCGCCCCCTACGACGAGCTGGCGAAGGGCACCGTCCTCGCCGTCCAGAACAAGAAGCTGCAGGGCAAGGTGAAGGTCTTCGGCGCGGACGTCTCCAACGCCGACATCCAGAACATGACCGCGGCGAACAGCCCCTGGGCCGCCACGGCGGGCACCGACCCGTCCGCGGTCGGCGCCGCCGTCGTCCGCACGGCCGCCCTGGAACTGGCCGGACAGCTGAACAAGGACACCGTCTCCTTCCCGGCCGTCGCCATCACCCAGGACTTCCTGCGCAAGAACAAGATCGAGAACATGGACCAGCTGCGCGAGGCACTGCCCGCGCTGAACCTCTCCAAGGTCAGCACCGCGGACTGGATCCCCAATGTCGCCCACTGACACCGCCGTTGAGGACGAGCCCGCGGTCAGCCTGCGGGACGTCAGCATGGCCTTCGGCGGCAAGACGGTACTCGCCTCCGTCTCCCTCGACATCGCACCGGGCAGCGTGGTCGCGCTGCTCGGTGCGAACGGCGCCGGCAAGTCCACGCTGATCAAGATCCTCTCGGGCGTGCACACGGACCACGGCGGGGAGGTGCGGGTCGCAGGGGAGCCGGCAGCTCTCCCATCGCCGCTCGCGGCCCGGCAGCTGGGCATCCAGACGGTGCATCAGCGCATCGGCGAGGGCATCGTGCCCGGCCTCACGGTCGCCGAGAACCTGGTCTTCGAGGAGCTGGCACAGAAGAGGGGCAACCCGTTCCTCAACAGCAGCCGTGTCCTCGCCCGCGCCCGCCAGATCCAGTCGGGTCTCGGACTGGACTGGAGCGACAGCCTGCTTCGCCGCGATGTGAGCGAACTCGGCATCTCCGACCGCCAGTTGCTCATCCTGGCGCGCGCCCTGGCCACCCGCCCCCGTCTGCTGATCCTCGACGAGCCGACCTCGGCGCTCTCCGCCGCGGAGGCGGAGCGCCTGTTCGCGCTCGTCGAGAGGATGCGGGACGACGGCATCGCGGTGCTGTACGTCTCCCACCGCCTCGGCGAGATCGACGCGCTCGCCGACCGGCTGGTCGTCCTGCGGGACGGCCGTCTCACCGAGGACCAGGCCAGGCCCTTCGACTGGGGCACCGCCCTGCGCGCCATGCTCGCCCAGACCCATGAGGCGACCACGGCCCGCCCGGTGCGGGACGGGGCCGAGGGAGATGTCGTGCTGTCCCTTCGAGGGGTACGGCTCTTCGAAGGCCGCACCCCGCTCGACCTCGACCTGCGCACCGGTGAAGTCACCGGAGTCGTGGGCCTGTTGGGCGCCGGCAAGACCGAGCTGGCCCGCGGCCTCTTCGGCGCCGAGCCCTTCACCACCGGCACGGTCGAACTGGACGGCAGGCCGTACCGGCCCCGCCGTCCCTCCGACGCCATCCGCGGCGGCATCCACCTGGTCCCCGAGGACCGGCACGCCGACGCGCTCGTGCCCGGCTGGTCGCTGGCCCAGAACATCTCGCTGCCGTTCCTGAAGTCCCTGTCCCGGCTCGGACTCGTGAACTCGGCGAAGGAGGACGCCCTGGGCCGCGAGACCATCGACGCCCTCGGTGTCGTCACCCGCGACGAGCACAGCACCGTCGAGGAGCTGTCCGGCGGCAACCAGCAGAAGGTCGTCGTCGGCCGCTGGCTCGCCGAGACACCCCGCGTCCTCATCCTGGACGAGCCGTTCCGAGGTGTGGACATCGGCGCCCGCCGCGACATCGGCCGCCGGGCCCGCGCCCTGGCCGCCGAGGGCTCGGCCGTCCTCGTCCTGTCCGCCGACGTCGACGAGATCCTCGAGATCGCCGACCGGGTCGTCGTGCTCGCCGCCGGTGAGATCCACCTCGACGCCCACGGCGAGGACGCGGAGCGCGACCGCGTCATCCAGACCATCTCCGCGTCCGTCTGAGTCCCTCCGACACCGGCCGCCGAAGGAAGCAGGCACCCATGACCACCACCCAGAGCACCGAGGTCCCCACCAAGGCGGCGATCCCGCCCGCGACCTCCACCGCCGTGCGCGTCCAGAACGCCGTGATCAAGTACGGCTTCATCTTCGTGACGGTCGCGCTCTTCCTGTACTTCGCGCTGAGCGAGGGCTCGTTCCGTGAGTCGGCGACCCTCCTCGACACCCTCCGCTACGTCTCCGTGGCCGCCATCCTCGGCCTCGGCGTCACCCTCACCATGGCCGTCGGCGGAATGGACATGTCCGTCGGCGCGGTCGCGGGCCTCGGCGTCTCGGTCGCCGCCCAGACGATGGTGGTCTTCAACCAGATCGGCACGGTTGCCATCATCGCGGTGCTGGCGGCAGGTGCCCTCGCAGGCCTGCTCAACGCGCTCCTCATCGTCGTACTGAAGATCCCCGACATGCTGGCCACCCTGGGCACCATGTTCGTGATCCAGGGCTCCAAACTCATCCTGGTCGACGGCCAGTCCATCACCCCGGGCATGACGATGTCCGACGGCTCCACCGCGCCCGGCAGGTTCACTGCGGGCTTCCTGAAGATCGACCGCGGGGCGGTCCTCGGCATCCCCATCTCCGTCCTGGTCTTCGGCGGTCTGACGATCGCCGCCTGGGTGTTCCTCGCCCGCACCCGCTGGGGCCGGATCCTGTACGCCATCGGCGCCAACCCCGAGGCCTCCCGCCTGGCCGGCATCCGCGTGGGCGCCTACCGGGCCCTCGCCTACGTCATCTCAGGCGTCCTCGCTTCGACCGGCGGCCTGATCCTGGCGTCCCGCATCGGCCAGGGCGACGTCTCGGCCGGAACCTCCCAGCTGCTGGAGGCGGTCGCGGTGGCACTGGTCGGCACGTCCGTCCTCGGCCGAGGCCGCCCGAACGTCTGGGGCACGGCCCTGGGCGCCGTCCTGATCGGCATCATCACCACCGGCCTGACCATCAAGGGCCTGCCGTACTACACACAGGACGTCGTCGAGGGCGCGGTGCTGATCCTCGCCCTCGTCTTCAGCTTCACGTTGTCCAAGCGCCGTACCGCATAAGG
Organism: Streptomyces sp. NPDC047043; assembly: GCF_040644055.1. Classification (NCBI taxonomy): domain Bacteria; kingdom Bacillati; phylum Actinomycetota; class Actinomycetes; order Kitasatosporales; family Streptomycetaceae; genus Streptomyces; species Streptomyces sp. NPDC047043. The sequence continues at coordinate 319,375 of NZ_JBEYVO010000005.1, read as the reverse complement.
AAGTTCGAGGAGTTCTGCGATGGGCTACCGCATCCTGGAGACCGACGACATCCCCGGCTACCTGCACGAGCGGGGCCACTGGGAGGACGTCGGCGACATCCACGTCCGCGAGGTTTCGGACGGCAACATGAACCGCGTCTTCCTGGCGTCCAGTGCGGACGGCACCCGCAGCCTCGCCGTCAAGCAGGCGCTGCCCTGGGTCCGTGTCGCCGGCCCCTCCTGGCCGATGAACCCGGACCGCGCCGACGCCGAGGCCCGCGCGTACGAGCAGGTCGCCAAGGTCGCCCCCGACAAGATCCCGGCGATCCACGGCTACGACCCCGAGAACTACGCCCTCGTCATGGAGGACATGTCCGACCTGGAGGTCCTGCGCACGCTCCTCAACGAGGGCACCTCCTACGGTCCGGACACCTCCGCCCGGATCGGCGAGTTCGTCGCCCAGTTCTCCTTCGCGACCAGCGACTTCGGCATGGGGTCGGCGGACCGCAAGGCGCTGATCGCGGCCTCGGTCAGCCCCGAGCTGTGCAAGATCACCGAGGACGTGGTCCTGTCCGAGCCGTACCTCGAGCACGAACACAACCACTGGCACGAGGGGTTGGACGACCTGGCGGCGGAGTTCCGCGCGGACGCCAAGCTCCGCACGGAGGTCGCCGACCTGCGCCATGCCTTCATGACCAGCGCCCAGGCCCTCCTCCACGGCGACCTGCACACCGGCAGCATCATGGTCGGCACCCGCGAAGGCGCCCCCGTCGTCCGGGTCTTCGACCCAGAGTTCTCCTTCGTCGGCCCGATCGGTTACGACCTCGGCCTGTACTGGGCGAACGCGCTGGTGTCGGAGGAGCGGGCCCGGGCTCTGGGCACCCTGTCCGACCACGCGGACCAACTCCGCCTGTCCTGGGAGGCGTTCGAGAGGGAGTTCCGCCGCCTGTGGCCGACCCGGGTCGACACGTTCTTCGACGACGCCTACCTGGACCGCTTCCTGCGCCGCGTCTGGACGGAGTCCCTCGGCTACGCCGGCACGGAAATCATCCGCCGCATCATCGGCTTCGCCCACCTGACCGACCTGACGACCCTGCCCGACCCGGTACCGGCGTCGCGGCGGGCCCTGCTGCTGGGACGCGAACTGATCGTGCGGCGGGAGGAGTTGGGGGACTCGGCCGCCGTACGCGAGGTCGTGGCCTCACTCGGTTGACGCCGCGTCGAACCACTCCTTGCCGGCGCCCCAGTGCGCGACCCAGCCGGGGAAGCCGGGCGCGGAGGTGGTGAAGCCGAACTCCGCGCCGAACGGCATGGCGCCCACATCGGTGACGTGCCATATGTGCCCCCGGTGCGGGCCGGTGACGACGAGATGCCAGTTCATGGCGCACCCGTCCGTCCCGAGCACGACCGAACCGTGGTTGAGCACCTGGTCGATGACGGCGTCGGCGTCCTCGTACGTCCCGTCGTCCTCCTCCCAGAGCCAACCCCCGGTGAGCGGGAAGGGTTTGCTCAGGTCCCGGTCCTGCCCGTCGTTCCCCCAGTCGTCGGGCAACTCGGCCAACCCCATGAGTCCGTACTCCGGCGGCCCCTGGAACGACCCGTCGGACACCTCCGCGACGAACGTCCGATACGGCTCGGGCAGTACCACCCCGTGCTCCGCCTCGAAGGCACGCACCGCCTCCCAGCCAAGTGCCGATTCCCCGCCGTCGTCCACGCCGAACGCCGCACGCAGCGCGGCGAGGTCCTCGGGACCGGCCTGTTCAGTGTTCATGCGCTCATGAAAACACCCGCCACTGACAACGGTGGGCGCACGCGAAAAGGGGCGGCTCCGTCGGCGCGGAGTCGCCCCTTTTCGCGGATCCGGCGCCCTGGGGGAGAGGGGCCGTTCCCTGTCGTGCCGGCCCTGGTCAGGGAAGGGGCCGGCACGAGGTCTGCTGCATCCGGCAGGTCACTTCCAGTCCAGGCAGGTCACTTCTTGTCGAGCAGGTCCTGGACCTTGGCGCGGACCTCGTCCGTGGCCAGACCCCGGATCGTCAGCGTCGTACGGCGGCGCAGCACGTCGTCCGGCGTCTCGGCCCACTCGTTGTCCCGGGCGTAGACGACCTGCGCCCAGATCTCCGGCGCGTCGGGGTGGACCCGCTGGGCCAGTTCCGGGTTGTCGTTGGCCAGGCGGGCGATGTCGAACGCCAGCGAACCGTAGTGCGTCGCCAGGTGCTTGGCGGTGTCGGCCGCCATGCGCGGACCCGGCGCAGGGTGGTCGACGAGCAGCCGGTGCGCGACCGCGCGCGGATTGGCGACACCCGGCAGCGGCAGCTTCTTCGGCAGCGAGGAGATCGGCTCGAAGTCGTCACCCAGCGGAGCGCCCGGCAGCGCCTCCAGCTTCTGCATGACCGTACGGCCGATGTGCCGGAAGGTCGTCCACTTGCCGCCCGCGACGGACAGCATCCCGCCACGGCCTTCCGTGACGACGGTCTCGCGCTTGGCCTTCGCCGTGTCGCCGGGACCGCCCGGCAGCACCCGCAGACCCGCGAAGGAGTACGTGATCAGATCACGGCTCAGCTGCTGGTCCCGGACCGAGAACGCGGCCTCGTCCAGGATCTGGGATATGTCCTGCTCGGTGACCGCGACGTCCGCCGGGTCGCCCTCGAACTCCTCGTCGGTCGTCCCGAGAAGGAGCATGTCCTCCCACGGGAGGGCGAAGGTGATGCGGTACTTGTCGATGGGGGTCGCGAGCGCGGCCTTCCAGGGGGAGGTCCGCTTCAGGACCAGATGCGCGCCCTTCGACAGCCGGATCGACGGAGCGGCATTCGGATCCTCCATGCGGCGCAGGTGGTCGACCCAGGGGCCGGTCGCGTTGAGCACCAGCCGGGCGTTGACGCCGAACTCGTCACGGGACGTGCGGTCGCGCAGGTCGGCGCCGGTCACCCGGCCCTTGGTGAACCGCAGGCCGGTCACCTCGGCGTGGTTCAGGACGACCGCGCCCGCCTCGACGGCCGCGCGGACCGTCATCAGCGCCATGCGGGCGTCGTTCATCTGGTCGTCGCCGTAGACGGCGACGGCCTTGAGGTTCTCGGTGCGCAGCTCGGGCACGTCCTGCGCCGCCTTCGCGGGGGACAGGAGGTGACCGACGCCGTCACCGAACGCGGAGAGCGCGGAGTAGGCGAAGACGCCCGCCCCGAGCTTCGCAGCGCCGTGCGGCCCGCCCTTGTACACGGGGAGGTAGAACGTGAGCGGGTTCGCCAGGTGTGGTGCCACCTGGCGAGAGACCGCACGGCGCTCGAAGTGGTTCTCCGCCACCAGCTTCACCGCGCCGGTCTGCAGATAGCGCAGACCGCCGTGGAGAAGCTTGGAGGAGGCGGAAGAGGTGGCGCCGGCGAAGTCGCCGGCGTCGACCAGAGCCACCCTCAGGCCGGACTGCGCGGCGTGCCAGGCGGTGGAGATGCCCAGGATGCCGCCGCCGATCACGAGAAGGTCGTACGACGCCTTGGCGAGCTGCTCCCGGGTCTCGGCGCGGCTCGGGTTGGAGCCGGAGGCCGGGCGCGTACCGAGGGCAGGCACGGACTGCAGGGTGGACTGACTGGTCATTTCGGGTTCTTACTCCTCATCAGAGCGTGCTGAGCCGTCGAGTGGCTCTCGTCAGCTCTCTTCGTCCTCGAGCCAGCCCATCGTCCGCTCGACGGCCTTGAGCCAGCTCTTGTACTCACGGTCGCGGGCGTCCGCGTCCATGCGGGGGGTCCACTCGGCGGCCCGCCGCCAGTTGGCGCGCAGGTCGTCGGTGCTGGTCCAGAAGCCGACGGCGAGACCGGCGGCGTAAGCGGCGCCGAGGCAGGTGGTCTCGGCGACCATCGGGCGCACCACGGGGGCGTCCAGGAAGTCCGAGAGCGTCTGCATCAGCAGGTTGTTGGAGGTCATGCCGCCGTCGACCTTGAGGGCCGCGAGCTCGACGCCCGAGTCCTTGGTCATGGCGTCCGTGATCTCACGGGTCTGCCAGGCGGTGGCCTCCAGGACGGCGCGCGCGAGGTGCGCCTTGGTGACGTACCGGGTCAGACCGGCGATCACACCGCGGGCGTCGGAGCGCCAGTACGGGGCGAACAGACCGGAGAAGGCCGGCACGAAGTAGGCGCCGCCGTTGTCCTCGACCGAGAGCGCGAGCGTCTCGATCTCGGCGGCGGTGGAGATCAGGCCCATCTGGTCGCGCATCCACTGCACCAGCGAACCGGTGACGGCGATCGAGCCCTCGAGGGCGTAGACCGGCTTCTCGTCACCGATGCGGTAGCCGACCGTGGTCAGCAGGCCGCTGTACGAGTTGATGATCTTCTCGCCGGTGTTCAGCAGCATGAAGGTGCCGGTGCCGTACGTCGACTTGGCCTCGCCCTCCGCGAAACAGGTCTGGCCGAACAGGGCCGCCTGCTGGTCGCCGAGCGCGGAGGCGACCGGAATGCCGCCGAGCAGGTCGCCCAGCTTGCCGCCCTTGATCTCGCCGTAGACCTCGGCGGAGGAGCGGATCTCCGGCAGCATCGCCAGCGGGACGCCGATGGACTCGGCGATCTTCTCGTCCCACTCCAGCGTGTGCAGGTTCATCAGCATGGTGCGGGAGGCGTTGGTGACGTCGGTGTAGTGCTTGCCGCCGTCGACACCACCGGTCAGGTTCCAGATGACCCAGGTGTCCATGGTGCCGAAGAGGATGTCGCCCGCCTCGGCGCGCTCACGCAGACCCTCGACGTTGTCGAGCAGCCAGCGGGCCTTGGGGCCGGCGAAGTAGGAGGCCAGCGGCAGGCCGGTCTCGCGGCGGAAGCGGTCCTGGCCGACGTTGCGGCCGAGCTCCTTGCAGAGCGCGTCGGTGCGGGTGTCCTGCCAGACGATGGCGTTGTGGACGGGCTCACCGGTGTTCTTGTCCCAGAGCAGCGTGGTCTCACGCTGGTTGGTGATGCCGATGGCCTTGATGTCGTCACGGGTGATGCCGGCCTTCTGGATGGCTCCGGCGACGACCTCCTGGACGTTGGTCCAGATCTCGTTGGCGTTGTGCTCGACCCAGCCCGGCTTCGGGAAGATCTGCTCGTGCTCCTTCTGGTCGACGGAGACGATACGGCCGTCCCGGTCGAACACGATGCAGCGGCTGGAGGTGGTGCCCTGGTCGATGGCGGCGATGAAGGGGCCGGCGGTGTGCGCGTCGGTCACTGTGTGCTCCTGAAATTCCTTGGAGGGAGGGGCTGTCTGTACGGCGCGGTGCTGTTTAAGTGCGGTGAAGGCTGGTGCTCTTAAGCAAAGGCGACGTTGTAGATGCCTGCAGCGAGCGCGGCGCCGATCAGGGGACCGACGACCGGGACCCAGGCGTAGCCCCAGTCCGAACCGCCCTTGTTGGGCAGGGGCAGGAGGGCGTGCACGACACGCGGACCGAGGTCACGGGCCGGGTTGATCGCGTAACCGGTCGGACCGCCGAGGGACAGACCGATGGAGACGACGACGAGCGAGGTGATCAGGGCGCCCAGGACGCCCAGGCCCTTGCCGCTGTCGTTGAGGCCCTGCGTGAGGACGGCGAGCACCAGCACGATGGTGCCGATGACCTCCGTGGCGACGTTCTGCCAGGCGACCCGGACCTCGGGGCCGGTGGAGAAGATGCCCAGGACCGGGCCCGCGCCCTTCTCCTGCGCCTCGACGGCCTTGGAGGTGGTGGCCTGCGCGCCCGGACCGCCGACGATCTCCCTGTCGGTGAGGTGCGCGTGGAACTGGCCGTAGTAGGCCACCCAGACCAGAGCCGCACCGATCATGGCGCCGAGCAGCTGCCCGCCCCAGTAGATCGGGACGTCGCTCCAGTCGATGCCGTCCTTCTTGAGCGCGAGTGCGAGCGTCACGGCCGGGTTGAGGTGGGCGCCGGAGAGCGGCGCCGAGGTGTAGACCGCCGTGAGTACGGCGAAGCCCCACCCGAAGGTGATGGCGAGCCAGCCGGCGTTGCGTGCCTTGGAGGCCTTCAGCGTCACGGCGGCACAGACGCCGCCGCCGAGCAGGATGAGTATGGCGGTACCGATGGTCTCGCCGATGAAGATGTCGGAGCTGGACACCCGCGACTCCTTTGTCCTTCGTCCAGGGGACCGAACCCCGGGTCCCTCCGGAGGTTCGAGCTGCCCTCGGGGGTGAGAGCGATGGCCGGCCCTTGGCGTTGTCACACTCTAGCGCGTATTGCCGGTAGGTGTTCGACAATGCCGACCGATGGACGGGAGTCTTGCCGCGGCGTTACGTGCGCGTCAAGGGTTCTGTTCTCGAAAACGGGATCGTTACTGATTGCTGTGAGCAGTCGATCTTGCAGGTCAGCTGCGTACGGACGAGTAACAAGCACCGTCCGTGCCTGCAAGGGCTTTCGACGGGTTTGTCACGTTACGAATGAGGCCGGAACGTCACCCGACGTTCCGGCCTCCCCATGCGTCCCTCTGTGCGTCCCTCAGAAGCGGCCGCCGCCCAGATCCCGCGACACCGCACGGGCGCAGTCCCGCACCGCCGCGATCAGCTCGGGGCGCAGCTCGCCGTCCCGGCACAGCCGCTCCACGGCGCCGGTGATGCCGACCGCGCCCACCGGCATCCGCCGCCGGTCGTGGATCGGTGCCGCGACGGAGGCGACGCCCTCCCACGTCTCCTCGACGTCGGCGGCGTAGCCACGCGCGCGTGACATGTCGAGGATGTGCTCGAAGTCCTCCAGCTCGCACACGGTGCGGTCGGTGAAGGGCTTGCGGTCGGCCTCGATCACCTCGCTGTGCGCGACCGGGTCGTACGCCGACAGGACCTTGCCCAGGGCCGTGGAGTGCAGCGGCTGCATGGCCCCTATCTCCAGCACCTGCCGGCTGTCGTCGGGCCGGAAGACGTGGTGCACGATCAGCACGCCCTGCTGGTGCAGGACACCGAGATACACGCTCTCGCCGCTGGACCGGGCCAGGTCGTCCGTCCACACCAGGGCGCGCGCCCGCAGCTCGTGCACGTCGAGATAGGTGGTGCCCAGGCGCAGCAGTTCGGCGCCCAGCTGATAGCGCCCGGAGGCCTCGTCCTGCTCGACGAAGCCCTCCTGCTGGAGGGTGCGCAGAATGCCGTGGGCGGTGCCCTTGGCGAGGCCCAGCGAAGAGGCGATGTCCGAGAGGCCGAGCCGCCGCTCGCCGCCCGCGAGCAGCCGCAGCATCGCGGCCGCCCGCTCGAGCGACTGGATGTTCCGTGCCATCGCCGTACTGCCTCCGTCCCCTCGACCGTCGACGAAACTTCGTCATTACACCGTGGTTGCCGCCGTTCGGCAATGTCGAACACTACCGGTCGATGCCGACCTCCCGCCAATGGTCGGTCCGCATCGGTCGGTTCTGTTGTCTCACTGGTATCCCGCAAGGCAGGCCCTGGGTGACCTGCCCGTCACCCTCGTCCGGCCCGTGGACGCACCTGACCATCCCAGGCCGACCCCGGTTACCCTGACGGGGTGCGCCCATCGCGGAGAGTTCCGCGGACCGCGCAAAGCCGACAGCCGTCGCACCAAAGGGAGCCCCTTTCATGGCCTCGTCGCCACTGACCCCTTCCGCCGACAGCCGGACCCGTGCGTCCGCGCTCCGTGAGGCGCTCGCCACCCGTGTGGTGGTCGCCGACGGAGCGATGGGGACCATGCTCCAGGCGCAGGACCCCACACTGGAGGACTTCCAGCAGCTCGAAGGCTGCAACGAGGTCCTCAACCTGACCCGCCCGGACATCGTCCGCTCGGTGCACTCCGCCTACTTCGACGCGGGTGTGGACTGCGTCGAGACCAACACCTTCGGCGCCAACCTCACCGCCCTCGGCGAGTACGACATCCCCGAGCGCGTCGCAGAGCTGTCCGAGGCCGGCGCCCGTATCGCCCGCGAGACGGCGGACGAGTTCGCCGCGCGCGACGGCCGTCAGCGCTGGGTGCTGGGCTCGATGGGCCCGGGCACCAAGCTGCCCACCCTCGGCCACACCACCTTCCACGCCATCCGCGACGCGTATCAGCAGAACGCCGAGGGCCTGCTCGCCGGCGGCGCCGACGCGCTCCTCGTGGAGACCACCCAGGACCTGCTGCAGACCAAGGCCTCGGTCATCGCCGCCCGCCGGGCGATGGAGACCGCCGGCTACGAGGTCCCGCTGATCGTCTCGGTCACGGTGGAGACCACCGGCACCATGCTGCTCGGCTCCGAGATCGGCGCCGCGCTGACCGCGCTGGAGCCGCTCGGCATCGACATGATCGGCCTGAACTGCGCCACCGGCCCCGCCGAGATGAGCGAGCACCTGCGCTATCTGGCCCGCCACTCGCGCATCCAGCTGTCCTGCATGCCGAACGCGGGCCTGCCGGTCCTCGGCAAGGACGGCGCGCACTACCCGCTGACCGCGCCGGAGCTCGCCGACGCGCAGGAGACCTTCGTCCGCGAGTACGGCCTCTCGCTCATCGGCGGCTGCTGCGGCACCACCCCCGAGCACCTGCGCCAGGTCGTCGAGCGCGTCCGCGAGCTGGCCCCGACCGAGCGACACCCGCAGCCCGAGCCAGGCGCCGCCTCGCTCTACCAGACCGTCCCGTTCCGCCAGGACACCTCGTACCTGGCCATCGGCGAGCGGACCAACGCCAACGGCTCGAAGAAGTTCCGCGAGGCCATGCTGGAGGCCCGCTGGGACGACTGTGTGGAGATGGCCCGCGAGCAGATCCGCGAAGGCGCCCACATGCTGGACCTCTGCGTGGACTACGTCGGCCGGGACGGCGTCGCCGACATGGAGGAGCTGGCCGGCCGTTTCGCCACCGCCTCCACCCTGCCGATCGTCCTCGACTCCACCGAAGTCGACGTCGTCCGGGCCGGGTTGGAGAAGCTGGGCGGCCGCGCGGTCATCAACTCCGTCAACTACGAGGACGGCGACGGCCCCGAGTCCCGCTTCGCGAAGGTCACCGCGCTCGCCCAGGAGCACGGCGCCGCGCTGATCGCGCTGACCATCGACGAGGAGGGCCAGGCCCGCACCCCCGAGAAGAAGGTCGAGATCGCCGAACGGCTCATCGACGACCTCACCGGCAACTGGGGGATCCACGAGTCGGACATCCTCATCGACACCCTGACCTTCACCATCTGTACCGGTCAGGAGGAGTCACGGGGGGACGGCATCGCGACGATCGAGGCGATCCGCGAACTCAAGCGCCGCCACCCGGACGTGCAGACCACGCTGGGCCTGTCCAACATCTCCTTCGGCCTCAACCCGGCCGCCCGCATCCTGCTCAACTCCGTCTTCCTCGACGAGTGCGTGAAGGCGGGCCTGGACTCGGCGATCGTCCACGCGTCGAAGATCCTGCCGATCGCCCGGTTCAGCGAGGAAGAGGTACAGACGGCCCTCGACCTGATCCACGACCGCCGTACCGAGGGCTACGACCCGCTGCAGAAGCTCATGCAGCTCTTCGAGGGCGCCACGGCGAAGTCCCTGAAGGCGGGCAAGGCCGAGGAGTTGGCCGCCCTTCCGCTGGAGGAGCGTCTCAAGCGCCGCATCATCGACGGCGAACGCAACGGCCTGGAACAGGACTTGGACGCCGCCCTGCAGGAGCGCCCGGCCCTCGACATCGTCAACGAGACGCTCCTGGACGGCATGAAGGTCGTCGGCGAGCTGTTCGGCTCCGGCCAGATGCAGCTCCCGTTCGTGCTGCAGTCCGCCGAGGTCATGAAGGCCGCGGTCGCCCACCTCGAACCGCACATGGAGAAGTCGGACGCCGAGGGCAAGGGCACCATCGTGCTGGCGACCGTGCGCGGCGACGTGCACGACATCGGCAAGAACCTCGTCGACATCATCCTGTCCAACAACGGCTACAACGTCGTCAACCTCGGCATCAAGCAGCCGGTCTCCGCGATCCTGGACGCCGCCGAGGAGCACCGCGCCGACGTCATCGGCATGTCCGGCCTCCTGGTCAAGTCGACCGTGATCATGAAGGAGAACCTGGAGGAGCTCAACCAGCGCGGCCTGGCGACCAGGTTCCCGGTCATCCTCGGCGGTGCGGCCCTCACACGCGCGTACGTCGAGCAGGACCTGCACGAGCTGTACGGGGGCGAAGTCCGTTACGCCCGCGACGCGTTCGAGGGCCTGCGTCTGATGGACGCGCTGATCGGCGTCAAGCGGGGCGTGCCCGGCGCGAAGCTGCCCGAGCTCAAGCAGCGCCGGGTGCGCGCAGGCGCCCTACAGGCCGAGGAGGAGCGCCCCGAGGAGGGCAACGTCCGCTCCGACGTCGCCACCGACAACCGCATCCCCGCCCCGCCGTTCTGGGACACCCGCGTCATCAAGGGCATCCAGCTGAAGGAGTACGCGAGCTGGCTGGACGAGGGCGCGCTGTTCAAGGGGCAGTGGGGGCTCAAGCAGGCCCGCACCGGCGAGGGACCGTCGTACGAGGAACTCGTGGAGAGCGAGGGCCGGCCGCGGCTGCGCGGTCTGCTGGACCGGCTGCAGACCGAGAACCTCCTCGAAGCGGCCGTCGTCTACGGCTACTTCCCGTGCGTCTCCAAGGACGACGACCTGATCATCCTGGACGAGCACGGCAACGAGCGCACCCGCTTCACCTTCCCGCGCCAGCGCCGCGGCCGCCGGCTGTGCCTCGCGGACTTCTTCCGCCCCCAGGAGTCGGGGGAGACGGACGTCGTCGGTCTCCAGGTCGTCACCGTCGGCTCGCGGATCGGCGAGGAGACGGCCCGTATGTTCGAGGCCAACGCCTACCGCGACTACCTCGAACTGCACGGCCTGTCCGTCCAGTTGGCCGAGGCGCTCGCCGAGTACTGGCACGCGCGCGTGCGTTCGGAGCTGGGCTTCGCCGGTGAGGACCCGAGCGAGATGGAGGACATGTTCGCCCTGAAGTACCGGGGCGCCCGCTTCTCCCTCGGCTACGGCGCCTGCCCCAACCTGGAGGACCGCGCCAAGATCGCCGATCTGCTCCAGCCCGAGCGCATCGGCGTCCACCTGTCCGAGGAGTTCCAGCTGCACCCCGAGCAGTCCACGGACGCGATCGTGATCCACCACCCGGAGGCGAAGTACTTCAACGCCCGCTGAGAAGGGTCCCCCGGGCGGCCGCAAGCGTCGCCCGGGACGCACCGAAACGGCGCCCGGAAGGGACAGAAAGCGCAGCTCACAGCTGCCCCCGGCGGTATACACGGTGTGCCCCGGACCACGCCGAATAAACGAGGCGCTTCGCTCGCGGGCGACGTACACTGGTCGGTCCACTGCAGGCCGGTTCCCCCAGCGGGAACCGGCCTGCTCGCCCCTCAAGGAGGTGCGCCCGGATGACCAGTACGGTCCCTGCGCTCGGAACCCGTACGGCCGAAGGCTCAGCCCTGCAGGCCGTGCTCCTCGACATGGACGGAACCCTGGTGGACACCGAGGGCTTCTGGTGGGACGTCGAGGTCGAGATCTTCGCCGGCCTCGGCCACGCCCTCGACGACACCTGGCGCCATGTCGTGGTCGGCGGCCCCATGACCCGCAGCGCGGGATTCCTGATCGAGGCCACCGGCGCCGACATCACGCTCGCCGAGCTCACGGTGCTGCTCAACCAGGGGTTCGAGGACCGCATCGACCGCACCCTGCCGCTGATGCCGGGCGCCGCACGGCTGCTCGCCGAGCTCACCGAGTGCGAGATCCCCACCGCTCTGGTCTCCGCCTCCCACCGGCGCATCATCGACCGGGTGCTGACCTCGCTGGGTCCACAGCACTTCGCCCTGTCGGTCGCCGGCGACGAGGTGCCGCGCACCAAGCCGCACCCCGACCCGTATCTGGTCGCGGCCGCCGGGCTCGGTGTGGATCCGGCCAGATGTGCGGTCGTCGAGGACACCGCGACCGGCGTCGCGGCGGCCGAGGCCGCGGGCTGCCATGTCGTGGTGGTGCCCTCGGTGGCCCCCATCGCCCCCGCCCTCCGGCGCACCGTCGTGGGCTCGCTCGAAGAGGTCGACCTGGCATTTCTGCGCGGACTGATCGCCGCCTGATCACTTTCTGATCGCCAACTGATCGCTGTTCGATGACGGAAATGCGCCGGGTGTTCACCCAGCGTGCAAGGCTGATAGACAAGGAATTCCCGGCACCGGTGTGCGAAAGAATTCGAAGCACGCCGGATGGCCGAATTCCGGTGCGGTTCCCGACCGTTGGGAATGTGACGTTCCCCACTGACGCGAGGGTCGACAGGTCGGGCAACGTGTGCTCTTCGCCCCCTTTCGGGGTCCTGCGGCCTGCCCTTGTGTCCCGATTGATGGAAGGCTGCACTAATCCTTCCGCTGTCGGGTTTTCAGTCTGTCCGCACCCGGTTTCGCTGCGTGATGGGTTCTCAACTCCGGTGGCCGCGAACCCTCGTGCTGGTGCGGACTAATCTCGTCGCGAGAACCAACACCTCTACCCCCGTGATCCGCCGCGACACCCCTGCATGCCGGATACACGGACTAGTACAGCTCTGGAGAAACACGAGCATGAACCGCAAGACTTTGGTGCTGCCTGCCGTCGTCGGCCTGCTCGCACCCGTGCTCGCCGCCTGTGGGGGCTCCGACAGCGGCAGTGGCGGATCCGCCGAGATCGCCGTCGGCACCACGGACCAGTTCACCGCCACGAAGGACGCTCCCGCGCCGCTCGACCCGGCGTACGCGTACGACGTCGGCACCTGGAACATCCTGCGCCAGACCGTGCAGACCCTGATGATCCAGCCGAAGGGCGAGGGCGACCCGGTGCCCGAGGCCGCACAGAGCTGCGGTTTCACCGACTCGGGCAACGAGCGCTACGCCTGCAAGCTGCGCGACGGCCTGGAGTTCGCCAACGGCGACAAGATCACTGCGGCCGATGTGAAGTACTCCATCGACCGCGCCCTCGCCATCAAGGCCGACTCCGGCGTCTCCGCCCTGCTGAACACCATCGACACCGTCGAGACGCAGGGTGACAACGAGGTCATCTTCCACCTCAAGACCGCGGACGCCACCTTCCCGTACAAGCTGTCGACTCCGGTCGCGGGCATCGTCAACCCCGACGACTACGAGAAGAACAAGCTGCGCGACGGCTTCGACGTCGACGGCTCCGGCCCGTACACCCTCTCGACCGAGGTCAAGGACGACGCGGTCGTCAAGGCCACGTTCACCAAGAACCCCAACTACAAGGGGACGCTGAAGGTGAACAACTCCAAGGTCGACATGATCTCCTACGCGGACGCCGACGAGATGGGCAAGGCGCTCGACAAGGGTGACATCGACGTCATGACCCGCACGATGTCGCCGGAGCAGATCAAGAAGCTGGACAGCGGCGCGGACAGCAACGCCGACCTGGTCGAGATGGCCGGCCTCGAGATCCGCTACCTCGCCTTCAACACCGACGCCCCGAGCGTGAAGTCCAAGGCCGTCCGCCAGGCGATGGCCCAGCTGATCAACCGCGGCGAGATCGTCTCGAAGGTGTACGGCACCCAGGCCGAGCCGCTCTACTCGCTGGTCCCGGCGAGCATCACCGGCCACTCGAACTCGTTCTTCAACAAGTACGGCGACCCGAGCAACGCCAAGGCCAAGGCCCTGCTGACCGCCGCGAACATCAGCACCCCGGTCAAGCTGACGCTGCACTACACGACCGACCACTACGGCTCGGGCACCAAGAAGGAATTCGAGATCCTTCAGAAGCAGCTCAACGACAGCGGCCTGTTCGACGTCGACATCAAGGGCGCACCCTGGGCGACCTTCGTCCCGGCCGAGCGCAAGGGCCAGTACGACGTCTGGGGCATGGGCTGGTTCCCGGACTTCCCGGACGCCGACAACTACCTCGCGCCCTTCCTCGACAAGGACAACTTCCTCAAGTCGCCGTACCGCAACAGCAAGATCATCAACACTCTGATCCCGGCGTCCCGCCGAGAGGCGGACCGCATCGCCGCCTCGGGCAACCTCACCGAGATCCAGGACATCGTCGCCGACGACGTCCCGATCCTGCCGCTGTGGCAGGGCAAGCAGTACGTCGCCGCCCGCGACGACGTCACGGGGACCGCGTATGCGCTCAACTCCTCCTCGACCCTTCAGCTCTGGGAGCTCGGCCGTGGCGTGAGCGGCTGATCTCTGTTCGTGCCCGGGGCCCAGGGACGGCGCCCCGGGGTCCCGTAACCGACGAGAAGGCACCTGCAGTGAACTTGCGTAACCAGTGGCCGGTCCTGCCCGTAGTGGCGGGGCTGGCCTCCGGCCTTTTGACCGGCTGTGGAACGGACGGCGGTGACTCCGGGGGGACCGGTTCATCCGTGGTGATGGGGATGTCCGACGACGTCCTGGCCACCGACCCCGCCTCCGGTTACGACCCCGGCTCCTGGCTGCTGTTCAACAACGTCTTCCAGTCGCTGCTCAGCTTCCCCAACGGAGGCACCGAGCCCGAGCCGGACGCCGCCCAGTCGTGCGGCTTCAGCGACACGACGACCAAGGTCTACAAGTGCACGCTCAAGGACGGCCTCAAGTTCAGCAACGGTGACTCGCTCACCTCGGAGGACGTGAAGTTCTCCTTCGACCGCATGCTGAAGATCAACGACGCGGCCGGCCCGGCGATCATGTTCCCCATGCTCGACAAGGTCGAGGCGCCGGACGAGAAGACGGTCGTCTTCCGGCTGAAGGTGCCCGACGCCACCTTCCCGAGCAAGATCGCCTCGGGTGCGGGCTCCATCGTCGACCACACCCAGTACGACGGGAACAAGCTGCGCAAGGACGGCAAGGCGGTCGGCTCCGGCCCGTACAAGCTGGACTCCTTCGGCGAGGACGAGGCCGACTTCTCGGTCAACGAGAGCTACAAGGGCAACGCCGAGGTGAAGAACTCCGGCGTGAAGCTCAAGTTCTTCCACGGACGCCAGTCCGCCCTGAAGAAGGCTTTGCTGGACGACAAGATCGACATCGCCTACCGCGGTCTGACCGCGACGGACATCGCCGACATCCAGAACGCCGACAACAGCTCCAAGGTGGAGGTCGTCGAGGGCAGCAGCGCCGAGGTCCAGCACCTGGTCTTCAACATGGACGACCCGGTGGCCGGAAAGCTCGGCGTGCGCAAGGCCATCGCCTACCTCATCGACCGCGACGCCCTCATCAAGGACGTCTACGAGGGCACTGCGACCCCGCTGTACTCGATCATCCCGGCGGGCATCGCGGGCCACAACACGGCCTTCTTCGACACCTACGGCGCGAGCCCCTCGCCGGCCAAGGCCGCCGCCGCCCTGAAGGCCGAGGGCATCAACGGCAAGGTCAAGCTGACCCTGTGGTCCACGCCGTCGCGCTACGGCCCGGCCACCGACGAGGAGCTGAAGGCGATCGCCAAGCAGCTCAACGCCAGCGGGCTGTTCGACGCCGACGTGAAGTCCGTCGCCTTCGACCAGTACGAGAAGGACATCGCCAAGGGCAAGTACGGCGTGTACGTGAAGGGCTGGGTGCCGGACTACCCGGATGCCGACAACTTCACGGCCCCCTTCTTCGGCAAGGGCAACGTGCTGAGCAACAACTACAACAACAGCACCATCACCAGCACGCTCATCCCGCGCACCGCCGCCGAGAGCGACCGCGCCGCGACCGACAGCGACTACGGCCGCCTCCAGGACATCGTCGCCGACCAGCTGCCCGTCCTCCCGGTCTGGCAGGCCAAGCAGTACGCGGTCACCCGCGAGGGCGTCTACGGCCTCGAGTACTGCCTCGACGCCTCAACGGTCTTCCGCTTCTGGGAACTCAGCAAGGACTGAGCAACAGCCGTACGCACACAGAAGGGCGCCCTCTCACGGAAGAGGCGCCCTTCGTGTCGTACGACGACTGCCGCTACTGCGCGCCGGGCCGCACCAGTCCGCTCTCGTAGGCGTACACCGCGGCCTGTACCCGGTCGCGCAGCCCCAGCTTGGTAAGGACATGCCCGACGTGCGTCTTGACCGTGGTCTCGCTGACGAACAGGTCGGCGGCGATCTCGGCGTTCGAGAGCCCGCGCGCCACCAGCTTCAGCACCTCGACCTCGCGCTCGGTCAGCGTGTGCAGCGTGTCCGGGACCGGCTCGTCACCGGAGGGCAGATGACCGGCGTACTTGTCGAGCAGCCGTCGGGTGATGCTCGGTGCGAGCATCGCCTCGCCGGCCGCCACCACCCGGATCGCCTGCACCAGCTCGTTGGCCGGCGCGTCCTTCAGCAGGAAGCCGCTGGCACCCGCCCGCAGTGCCTCCACCACGTACTCGTCGAGGTCGAAGGTGGTCAGCACCAGCACCTTCGCCGGGCCGTCCCGCCCGGGCCCGGTGATCTGCCGGGTCGCCTCCACACCGTCCATCCGCGGCATGCGGATGTCCATCAGGACCACGTCGGGCTGCAGCGCCCGCACCTGGTCGAGCGCCTGGAGGCCGTCTCCGGCCTCGCCGACGACCGCGATGTCCTGCTCGGCCTCCAGGATCATCCGGAAGCCGGTACGCAGCAGCGGCTGGTCGTCGACCAGTAGGACGCGGATGGCCACGTAAGTCTCCTTCGCTAGTCCGGCCCCATTCTGCCCTGCGGGACGTCAGCGGACCCGACCGCCCTCGGAGCCGGTGGTCGAACCCCGGCCGGGCGCCCGCCGCCTGGCACGTGCGCCCGGCCGGGGTTCAGCCACCGGCTCTGACCGGCAGCGGATAGGGCGGGGGGGTGCCCCCGAACTCCGGGCAGTGCGCCTGGTGGTCGCACCAGCCGCACAGCTTGGTGGGCCGCGGCCGCCAGTCGCCCGACTCCGTCGCCTGCCGGATCGCCTCCCACAGCGCGAGCAGCTTGCGCTCGACGCGCTCCAGGTCGGCGAGGACGGGGTCGTACGTCAGGACGTCCCCGCTCCCGAGATACACGAGCTGCAGCCGCCGCGGGACGATCTTCTTCAGGCGCCACACCACCAGGGCGTAGAACTTCATCTGGAACAGCGCGCCCTCGGCGTACTCGGGCCGGGGCGCCTTGCCCGTCTTGTAGTCGACGATCCGCACCTCGCCCGTGGGCGCCACGTCGACCCGGTCGATGATCCCGCGCAGCGTCAGCCCCGAGTCCAGCTCGGCCTCGACCCACAACTCCCGCTCGGCGGGCTCCAGCCGGGTCGGATCCTCCAGCGTGAACCAGCGCTCCACGAGCTGCTCGGCCTCGCCCAGCCACCGCGCGAGCCGCTCCCCGTCGGGATCGTCCTCGAACAGCTCCACGACCTCGGGCCTGCTCTCCCGCAGCCGGTCCCACTGGCCGGGGATCAGCGACTTGGCGCGCGGCGCGGTCCGCTCCGCGGCCGGGGCGTCGAAGAGCCGCTCCAGGACCGCGTGCACCAGCGTGCCGCGCGTGGCCGCCTCGCTCGGCTTCTCGGGCAGCCGGTCGATGACCCGGAACCGGTAGAGCAGCGGGCACTGCATGAAGTCACTGGCACGCGAGGGCGACAGACTGGCGGGCGCTATGGCGACCGGCGGGGGCGTGTCCGCCGTGTCGACCGCCGTCGCCGGCGTCTGTTCCTCCGTCACGGGCGGATCCGCCTGTGCCGTACCGCTGCCGGCGGCCTCCGCCGCGCCCTCCGTGCTCGTCTCCATGACCCCAGACCTTACGGCCCGCCACTGACAGTGACTCACCCGCGGCCGTGACGGGTGCGACGGCTGGGAAAACACAGGGGGTGCCGGGGCGGAACGCGCCGCGACGGCCGCATACCATCGACCCCAGACCCTTCCGCCCGGCAGGCGCGGAAGACGCTTCGAACGAGGGGACATCGTGGACGAGAGCGGCGGGAGCGGGCAGCCGCGGCCCGGCACCGACGAGCCGGCCGAGCACCACGCAGGGGCCCCGGCCCCAGCCGCGCCCACACCCACCCCGGCCGAGGAACAGCCCACACAGGCCGCCGAGCGGGAGGACGGCAGCGAGCCCACGAAGAGCAACGGCACCGGGCCGGACCCGTCCCAGGGTGCCGACCCGGAAGCGAGCCCTGCGGACAGCCACCCGGACCAGAGCTCCGCGGACGACCGCCCCTTCCACGACGGCGACCACGCCGCGCCCCACGCCTCCGGCCACGGCGACCACCGCACCCTCGCCCACTCCGGCACCACCAGGACCACCCCGCCCCAGCGCCCCGAATCCCCCCGCGGCGGCCTCCTCATGGGCCGCCCCTTCGGCGTGCCCGTGTACGTCGCGCCCAGCTGGTTCCTCGTCGCCGCCCTGATCACCTGGGTCTTCGGCGGCCAGCTCGACCGCGTCCTGCCCGAACTCGGCGCCGCCCGCTACCTCGTCTCCCTCTTCTTCGCGGTCGCCTTCTACGCCTCCGTCCTGGTCCACGAACTGGCCCACACGGTCGCCGCGTTGCGCTTCAAGCTCCCGGTCCGCCGCATCCAGCTCCAGTTCTTCGGAGGCGTCTCCGAGATCGAGAAGGAGGCCGAGACCCCCGGCCGGGAGTTCGTCCTGGCCTTCGTCGGCCCCCTCCTCTCCCTCGTCCTCGCAGGCCTCTTCTACGTCGCCCTGCAGCCCGTCGAGCCCGGCACCGTCCCCGGCGTCCTGCTGGCCGGCCTGATGATCTCCAACCTCATCGTGGCCGCCTTCAACCTCCTGCCCGGACTGCCCCTCGACGGCGGCCGCATGCTCCGCGCCGTCGTCTGGAAGATCACCGGCAAGCCGATGAGCGGCACCATCGCCGCCGCCTGGGTCGGCCGGGCCCTCGCCGTCTCCGTCCTGATCGGCCTTCCGCTGCTCACCCAGTCCGGCGCCCTCGGCTCCACCGCCGAGGACAGCGTCGGCATGGACACCGTCACCGACGCCCTGCTCGCCGCGATCCTCGCCGCCATCATCTGGACCGGCGCGGGCAACAGCCTGCGCATGGCCCGGCTGCGCGAACACCTCCCCGAGCTGCGCGCCCGCAACCTCACCCGCCGGGCCGTCCCGGTCGAGACGGACACCCCGCTGTCCGAGGCCCTGCGCCGCGCCAACTCCGCCGGTGCCCGCGCCCTCGTCGTGGTCGACGCCGAGGGCAACCCGCTCTCGCTGGTGCGCGAGGCCGCCATCGTCGGCGTACCGGAACACCGCCGCCCCTGGGTGCCCGTCAGCGGTCTCGCCCAGGACCTCACGGACGGCATGCGCGTCTCGGCGGAACTGGCGGGGGAGGACCTCCTCGACGTCCTGCGGGCCACCCCCGCCACCGAGTACCTGGTGGTCGAGGAGACCGGCGAGATCTACGGCGTCCTGTCCGCCGCCGACGTCGAGCGGGCCTTCGTGAAGGCCATGGCCAGACCGTCCTAGTGGTCGGCGGCCCTGCCAAACCCCGGTAGTCTGTTCACATGTCCGAACCGACCGGTGCCGCCCGCAGGCGCGGGCCCTTCAAGGTCGGGGACCAGGTTCAGCTGACCGACCCCAAGGGCCGCCACTACACGTTCACGCTCGAGGCCGGGAAGAACTTCCACACCCACAAGGGTTCCTTCCCGCACGACGAACTGATCGGTGCTCCCGAGGGCAGCGTTGTCCGCACCACCGGGAACGTCGCCTACCTCGCGCTGCGCCCCCTGCTCCCCGACTATGTCCTGTCCATGCCCCGCGGGGCTGCCGTCGTCTACCCCAAGGACGCCGGGCAGATCCTCGCCTTCGCCGACATCTTCCCCGGCGCCCGCGTCGTGGAGGCCGGCGTCGGCTCCGGCTCGCTCAGCAGCTTCCTGCTGCGCGCCATCGGCGACCAGGGCATGCTGCACAGCTACGAGCGCCGCGAGGACTTCGCCGAGATCGCCCAGCAGAACGTGGAGCGCTACTTCGGCGGCCCGCACCCCGCCTGGCAGCTCACCGTCGGCGACCTCCAGGACAACCTGAGCGACGTCGACGTCGACCGCGTCATCCTCGACATGCTCGCCCCCTGGGAGTGCCTGGAGGCCGTCTCCAAGGCGCTCGTCCCCGGCGGCATCCTGTGCTGCTACGTCGCGACCACCACCCAGCTCGCGAGGACCGTCGAGTCCATCCGCGAAATCGGCTCCTTCAACGAGCCGACCGCCTGGGAGACGATGATCCGCAACTGGCACATCGAGGGCCTGGCCGTCCGCCCGGACCACCGGATGATCGGCCACACCGGCTTCCTCCTCACCGCCCGCCGCCTCGCCGACGGCGTCGAGCCCCCCATGCGCCGCCGCCGCCCCGCCAAGGGCGCCTACGGCGAGGACTACGCCGGCCCCAACGCGGACGGGGGCGGTCGCTGACGCGACCGCGTACCGCAGTCAACGCAATGGCGCTGCGGCCGAGTTCCCGGATGCCGTCCCGAACTCGGCCGCAGCGCCCTTCTGTTGACACGGCGCCACAAAACGAACAATCCCGGCGCGGCGTTGTCGAGGAACCGAACACCCCGCCGTTCCCCCGTACTGTGACGTGTGGCACGATGCAGCCACCCCCACCGGCACAGCCCTCACAGGAGACACTCCTAGTGCAGCAATCCGCCGTTCCGGAACTGGCACACACGCACACCCGACCGATCCACTGGGTCGCCACCGCCACGGCCGTCGCGGGCGTGATGGCACTCTCCTCGCTCCTGCAGCCCAACTCCGCGACGGCGGCCCAGGCAGCAGGCCCGCACACCAAGGCCGCCCCCGCGGCCCCCGCGCCCAGTACCGCGGGCGTCGACTTCCCGATCACCTGCGGTCCGGTGAAGGCGGTCGTGCAGAAGAAGGCCACCGGGGACCTCGACGGCGACGGCAACCCGGAGACCGTTGCCGTGGTGCACTGCGACGCCCCCATGGGCACCCCGCCCGACGGCGTGTACGTCCTCACGCGCGCGGCGCACAGCGACAAGCCGCGCGTGGTGGCGACCCTGCTCGACCCCAAGGACGGCGACACGGTGAGTGACTTCGCCGTACGCGAAGGAGCCGTCGTGGCCACCGTGCTCGGCTACTCGTCGAGCGACGTACCGCGCTGCTGCCCGGACGTGACGGACAGTGCCAAGTGGCAGTGGAAGAATGGCGCGTTCATGCGCTCGACACCCGCCGGCGCGCACAGCGTCTGAGTCGCGCAACCAGGTGTGTGAGAAATCCGACAGCGGTGACGGAGCGTGCCGTTCAGGTCACTCGGCGTCGGGGCCGTAGACCTCGACCCTGTCCGAAACTCGTCGTACATGGATGCAGTCGCCCGGGCACTCCTTCGCCGAGTCCACCACATCCGTGAGAAGCGGCAGCGGTACGGGCGTTGTGGCCCCCGGGGCCTGCAGCAACTCGTCGTCCGCGCCCTTCACGTAGGCCAGTCCGTCGATGTCCAACTCGAACACCTCGGGCGCGTACTGGGCGCAGATGCCGTCGCCGGTACACAGGTCCTGGTCGATCCAGACCTCCAGCTCCGAGCCCCCGGCCACGGCCTCCTGCTGCACGCTCATGTCTCCTGCCGACTAATGTCGAGCGGGCGGGAATCCGGCCAGCTCTGACGGGTGTTGAACACTTCGACCCTACCTCCGGCGGCTTCCCAATCATGTTCGGTGGGTATTCCCCTGGCGTGAGGGAGAGCGCAAGGGTGAAGATCGGACACACCTCGACAGTCTTTGTGATCTAGGGGTTTCAATCGACACCCACCCAGGTAGGGTCTGGAAGCGTCCAGCTCCCCTTGGAGGAGGTGAGGACCGTGGCAGCCCACGACGACGACATGAACCGCGGCATCCGCCCGGGACGAGGGTCCGACGACCCGGCCGGGCAGATTGCCTACCTTGAGCAGGAGATCGCCGTCCTGCGACGCAAGCTCGCCGACTCTCCGCGACACACGAGGATTCTCGAAGAGCGGATCGTCGAGCTGCAGACCAACCTGGCCGGCGTGTCCGCCCAGAACGAGCGACTCGCGAACACGCTCCGTGAGGCCCGCGACCAGATCGTGGCCCTCAAGGAGGAGGTCGACCGGCTCGCGCAGCCGCCGGCCGGCTTCGGAGTCTTCCTGACGGCGAACGAGGACGGCACGGCCGACATCTTCACCGGGGGCCGCAAGCTCCGGGTGAACGTCAGTCCGAGCGTCGATCTCGAAGAGCTCCGGCGTGGCCAGGAAGTGATGCTCAACGAAGCGCTCAACGTGGTCGAGGCCATGGAGTTCGAGCGCGTCGGGGACATCGTCACCCTCAAGGAGATCCTCGAGGACGGCGAGCGCGCCCTGGTGCTCGGGCACACCGACGAGGAGCGGGTGGTACGGCTCGCGGAGCCGCTGCTGGACGTCAACATCCGCCCCGGTGACGCCCTGCTGCTCGAACCCCGTTCCGGCTATGTCTACGAGATCGTTCCGAAGAGCGAGGTCGAGGAACTCGTCCTCGAAGAGGTTCCCGACATCGGTTACGAGCAGATCGGCGGACTGGGCGGCCAGATCGAGGCCATCCGCGACGCGGTCGAGCTGCCGTACCTCTACCCGGACCTGTTCAGGGAGCACGAACTGCGGCCGCCCAAGGGCGTCCTGCTCTACGGACCTCCCGGATGCGGAAAGACGCTGATTGCCAAGGCCGTCGCCAACTCGCTGGCCAAGAAGGTCGCCGAGGTCACCGGCCAGGCCGCCGGCAAGAGCTTCTTCCTCAACATCAAGGGCCCCGAGCTGCTGAACAAGTACGTCGGTGAGACCGAGCGGCAGATCCGCCTCGTCTTCCAGCGTGCTCGTGAGAAGGCGTCCGAGGGCACGCCCGTCATCGTCTTCTTCGACGAGATGGAGTCCCTGTTCCGCACCCGAGGCTCCGGCGTCAGCTCGGACGTGGAGAACACGATCGTCCCGCAGCTGCTCGCCGAGATCGACGGTGTCGAGGGCCTGCAGAACGTGGTCGTGATCGGCGCCTCCAACCGCGAGGACATGATCGACCCGGCCATCCTGCGCCCCGGCCGCCTGGACGTGAAGATCAAGATCGAGCGTCCCGACGCCGAGGCCGCGAAGGACATCTTCGGCAAGTACCTCACCGAGCGCCTCCCGCTGCACGCCGACGACATCGGCGAACACGGCGGCAGCAAGACGACCACCGTCGAGAGCATGATCCAGACGGCCGTCGAGCACATGTACGCGGAATCCGAGGAGAACCGCTTCCTGGAGGTCACCTACGCCAACGGTGACAAGGAAGTCCTCTACTTCAAGGACTTCAACTCCGGCGCCATGATCGAGAACATCGTGGGTCGCGCCAAGAAGATGGCGATCAAGGACTTCCTCGACCACAACTCCAAGGGTCTTCGGGTCTCCCACCTCCTCCAGGCATGCGTGGACGAGTTCAAGGAGAACGAGGACCTGCCCAACACCACCAACCCGGACGACTGGGCCCGAATCTCCGGAAAGAAGGGCGAACGGATCGTCTACATCCGTACCCTCATCACCGGAAAGCAGGGCGCCGACACCGGACGCTCCATCGACACGGTGGCGAACACCGGTCAGTACCTGTAAAAGACAGGGCGGCTGCGGGTGCCCTCACCGGGTACCCGCAGCCGACTGCTTTTCA
Organism: Streptomyces sp. NPDC047043; assembly: GCF_040644055.1. NCBI lineage: Bacteria > Bacillati > Actinomycetota > Actinomycetes > Kitasatosporales > Streptomycetaceae > Streptomyces > Streptomyces sp. NPDC047043. Next base: position 296,045 of record NZ_JBEYVO010000005.1, on the reverse strand, counting down.
GGCGACAACCGGAGCAAGGGGCGCGCAAGGCAATGACGCAAATGATCTCCCCACCAGCGCAAAGCCGTTCTAGGCTCTTCGGTACCGCCGAGTCGCGCAGTGCGGGGACGGGCACCGCACACGCACCGGAGCGCCAGCGGTACTTGAGCGCCGCCCCCGACCGAGGGCAGCGCCGGGCAAGGAGGGCCGCATGACCGTACGGCGAGTAATGGGCATCGAGACGGAGTACGGCATCTCCGTCCCCGGTCACCCCAACGCCAATGCCATGCTCACCTCGTCCCAGATCGTCAACGCCTACGCGGCGGCGATGCACCGGGCCCGCCGGGCCCGCTGGGACTTCGAGGAGGAGAACCCGCTGCGGGACGCGCGAGGCTTCGACCTCGCCCGCGAGGCCGCCGACGCCAGCCAGCTCACCGACGAGGACATCGGCCTCGCCAACGTGATCCTCACCAATGGCGCGCGCCTGTACGTCGACCACGCGCACCCCGAGTACAGCGCTCCCGAGGTCACCAACCCGCGCGACGCCGTCCTGTGGGACAAGGCCGGCGAGCGCATCATGGCGGAGGCCGCCGAGCGCGCGGCCGCGCTCCCCGGCGCCCAGCCGATCCACCTCTACAAGAACAACACCGACAACAAGGGCGCCTCCTACGGCACGCACGAGAACTACCTGATGAAGCGGGAGACCCCCTTCTCGGACATCGTGCGCCACCTGACGCCCTTCTTCGTCTCCCGTCAGGTCGTCACCGGAGCGGGCCGCGTCGGCATCGGCCAGGACGGGCACGAGCACGGCTTCCAGCTCAGTCAGCGCGCCGACTACTTCGAGGTCGAGGTGGGCCTCGAGACCACCCTCAAGCGCCCGATCATCAACACCCGCGACGAGCCGCACGCGGACGCCGAGAAGTACCGCCGTCTGCACGTGATCATCGGTGACGCGAACCTCTCGGAGATCTCGACCTACCTCAAACTGGGCACGACGGCGCTCGTCCTGTCCATGATCGAGGACGGTTTCATCGCCGTCGACCTGGCCGTGGACCAGCCCGTCCGCACCCTCCACCAGGTCTCCCACGACCCGACGCTCAAACGTCTGGTCACGCTCCGCAGCGGCCGGACCCTCACCGCGGTCCAGCTGCAGATGGAGTACTTCGAGCTGTCGCGCAAGTACGTGGAGGAGCGCTTCGGCTCCGACGCGGACGAGCAGACCAAGGACGTCCTGACCCGCTGGGAGGACACGCTCAACCGTCTGGAGAACGACCCGATGAGCCTGGCCGGCGAGCTGGACTGGGTCGCCAAGCGGGAGCTGATGGAGGGCTACCGGCGCCGCGACGGCCTCGACTGGGACGCCGCGAAGCTGCACCTCCTCGACCTCCAGTACGCCGACGTGCGGGCCGAGAAGGGCCTCTACAACCGTCTGGCGGCCCGCGGCCGCATGAAGCGGCTGCTGGACGAGAGCGACGTCGAGCGGGCCCGTACGAAGCCGCCGGAGGACACGCGCGCGTACTTCCGCGGACGCTGTCTGGAGCAGTACGCGGACGACGTCGCGGCGGCCTCCTGGGACTCGGTGATCTTCGACCTCCCGGGCCGGGACTCGCTCCAGCGGGTCCCAACCCTGGAACCGCTTCGCGGAACGCGAAATCACGTCAAGGAGCTCCTGGACCGCTGCCGCACGGCGGAGGACCTGGTCAGGGTGCTGTCGGGCGGCTGACCGGGCACTCGGGCGGAGGCGGCCGGACAGGGTGGAAAGTCCACCGTCCGGGAATCATCGAGGTGGCCCCCGTACGTTAAGGAACTGCGGGGCCGATGTCGGACCCTGCTTGTAGGGTCTGATCAAGAACGTCGAACCGAGCGGGGTGAGGGTTATGGCGACCAAGGACACCGGCGGCGGACAGCAGAAGGCGACGCGCTCCACCGAGGAGGTCGAGGAGCAGGCACAGGACGCGCAGGCTTCGGAGGACCTCAAGGAGCGCCACGAGAAGCTGTCCGACGACGTCGACTCCGTACTGGACGAGATCGACGACGTCCTCGAGGAGAACGCAGAGGACTTCGTGCGTTCCTTCGTCCAAAAGGGCGGACAGTAACGCCAGTTGCCCGTCCCGGAGCCGGCCCGATGCAACGGGTCGGTGCCGGGACGGATGACCGGCGGTGGCGCGGGTATGGTCCGTGCACAGATGTGAAGATCGGCTCGGCCGTCTGGGCGGGCCGTCGCCTTACCGTGGAAGGAATCGCGTGGAAGCCAACCCTCGTAGCACCGGGCGTCTGCCGGCTGCCTTCCTGACGCCCGGCTCGTCCTCGTTCATGGACTTCCTGGGGGAGCACCAGCCGGAGCTGCTGCCGGGCAACCGGCAACTGCCTCCCACCCAGGGCGTGATCGAGGCTCCGCACGGCACCACCATCGTCGCCGTCTCGTTCCCGGGCGGTGTGGTGCTCGCCGGTGACCGTCGGGCCACGATGGGCAATGTCATCGCGCAGCGGGACATCGAGAAGGTGTTCCCCGCCGACGAGTACTCGGCCGTCGGCATCGCCGGCACCGCCGGTCTCGCCGTCGAGATGGTCAAGCTGTTCCAGCTGGAGCTGGAGCACTTCGAGAAGGTCGAGGGGGCGCAGCTCTCGCTCGAGGGCAAGGCGAACCGGCTGTCGACCATGATCCGTTCCAACCTCGGCATGGCCATGCAGGGCCTGGCCGTGGTGCCCCTCTTCGCGGGTTACGACGTGGACCGCGAGAAGGGCCGCATCTTCTCCTACGACGTGACGGGCGGCCGCTCCGAGGAGCAGGGCTACGCCGCCACCGGCTCCGGCTCGATCTTCGCGCGCGGCGCCATGAAGAAGCTCTTCCGTGACGACCTGACCGAGGACCAGGCCACGACCCTCGTGGTCCAGGCCCTGTACGACGCGGCAGACGACGACTCGGCGACCGGCGGTCCCGATGTCGCCCGCCGGATCTATCCGATCGTCACCGTGATCACCGAGGACGGCTTCCGCCGGCTCACCGACGACGAGTCCTCCGAGATCGCCCGCTCGATCCTGGAGCGGCGCCTGGAGCAGCCCGACGGCCCGCGGGCCGCGCTGCTGTAGCCGGCGGCCCGGTCTTATCAAGGTGATCCAGTGACTTCGACAGAAAGGGACGGATAACCGGTGTCGACGCCGTTCTATGTCTCCCCCCAGCAGGCCATGGCCGACCGGGCGGAGTACGCCCGCAAGGGCATCGCCCGTGGCCGCAGCCTCGTCGTGCTGCAGTTCGCCGACGGCATCGTGTTCGTCGGCGAGAACCCGTCCCGCGCGCTGCACAAGTTCAGCGAGATCTACGACCGGATCGGCTTCGCGGCCGCCGGCAAGTACAACGAGTACGAGAACCTGCGGATCGGCGGCGTACGGTACGCCGACCTCCGCGGTTACACCTACGACCGTGACGACGTGACCGCCCGGGGTCTCGCCAACGTCTACGCGCAGACGCTGGGCACGATCTTCTCCAGCGCGGCCGAGAAGCCGTACGAGGTGGAGCTGGTCGTCGCCGAGGTCGGCGAGACGCCCGAGGGCGACCAGATCTACCGGCTGCCGCACGACGGCTCGATCGTGGACGAGCACGGCTCGGTCGCGGTCGGGGGCAACGCCGAGCAGATCAGCAGCTACCTCGACCAGCGCCACCAGGACGGCATGACCCTGGCCGAGGCCCTCAAGCTGGCCGTCCAGGCCCTCTCCCGCGACACGAACGGCACGGAGCGGGAGATCCCCGCCGAGCGCCTGGAGGTCGCGGTCCTGGACCGTACGCGCCCGCAGGCGCGCAAGTTCAAGCGCATTGTCGGCCGCCAGCTCTCCCGGCTCCTGGAGAGCGACGGAGCGGCCACCGAGGCCGAGAGCTCCGACGAGGAGTAACCGCGCCTCACCTCACCCCTTCTGTGCCCCGGCCGACGACTCGGCCGGGGCACAGGGCGTTCAGGGGGTGCCGGGCGGCGCCGTGGAGCCCCGTACGACCAACTCGACCGGGATGTCCCCGGCCTCGGGCGTGCGGCCGTCCAGGACGGCCAGGAGCGCCCGCATGCCCTGCTCGCCGAAGAGCTCGGCGTCCAGGCGTACGGTCGTCAGCTCGGGGTCGAGGGCGGTGGCCAGGGCGAGGTCGTCCAGGCCGGTGACGGACACGTCGTCGGGGATGCGCAGGCCCAGGCGCCGGGCCGCCTTGTAGGCGCCGGCGGCCAGTTTGTCGTCGTCGCACACCAGGGCCGTGGGCCGGGGGCCGGGAGCCGACAGGGCGGCCTCGGCGGCGGCCAGGGCGCCCTCGATGGAGATCGGCGCACGGACTGTGCGTACCGAGGTGCCCGGGACCGCGCCGACCCGGGTGGCGAGCTCACGCGCGCGTACCTCGAAGGTCCAGGACGCCACGTCCGCCGCCAGATGCAGGAAGCGCCGGTGGCCGAGGCCCAGCAGGTGCTCGGCGACCTGCCGGACGCCGTCGGCGATGTCCAGGTTCACCGTGGCCGCGCCCAGGCTGCCCTCCGGGTCGCTGTCGAGCATCACCAGGGGCAGCTGGTCGCCGCGGATGGCGGTCAGGGCGTCCGCGGCCATGGAGGAGGCGATGACGCCGTCCAGGGCGGCCTGGGCGGAGGCGAAGGGGTCGCGGGCCGGGCCGATGCCCTCGGGGGAGGGGTACAGGACGACTCCGAAACCATGGTCGGCGGCGACGCGGGCGGCACCCGTGTAGACGCCCGCGAAGAACTCCGTCGTGAGGGCCGGGACCACCAGGAGGACCGTCCGGGTGCGCCCCAGACGCAGGTTGCGTGCGGCGAGGTTCGGGCGGTAGCCGAGGTCGCGCGCCGCTTCCCGTACGCGCTCTGCGGTCGCCTCCGAGACCCGGCCGCGCCACTTGTCGCCGAGCACCAGGGAGACCGCGGCCTGGGAGACGCCGGCGGCCTGGGCGACGTCACGGCTCGTGGGGCGTGTGCTGCCTCGTGCCACCGTGGGCCTGCTCCTTCGTCTGGACTCGTGAACAGCGCACATGGTACGTATGAGAGACGAAGTTATACGTAAAACTTCCGATGGTGCCGACGAGGGGAAGCGGACATGGCTGCGGGATACATCGAGATCCTCAGGGCTCGGTACGCCGTCCGCCTGCTCGCCGGCACGCTGGTGGGCCGGCTGCCGTGTGCCGTCGCCGCGATCGCCGTCGTGCTGTTCGTGCGCTCGGAGGGCGGGACCTACAGTCTCGCCGGAGGGCTCGCCGCCGTGTACGGGGTGGCCAATGCCGTGGGGCAGCCGTTGCTGGGCCGGCTCGTGGACCTGTACGGGCAGCCGCGCGTCCAGTTGCCGGCCGCGGTGGTCTCCGCGCTCGCCATGTCCGCCTTCGCCTTCGTCGGCACCGCTCCGCTCGTGCTCGCGTACGCGTGCGTGGCGCTCTCCGGGCTGTTCACGCCGCCCCTGGAGGGCGGTCTGCGGGCGCTGTGGTCCTCGGTTCTGCGCAGCGAGGGTCAGGTGCAGACGGCGTACGCGATGGACGCCGTGGCCCAGGAAGTCATGTTCACCGTCGGCCCGTTGCTGGTGACCCTGTGCGTGTCGCTGTGGTCGGCGCAGGTGGCGCTCGTGCTCGTCAACGTCGTCGGCGTGCTCGGTGCCCTCTCGGTGGTCGTCTCGCCGCCCTCGCGCGCGTGGCGTTCGGCGCCGCGCGAGGCGCACTGGCTCGGCGCGCTGCGCTCGCCCGGACTGCTCGTCCTGCTCGGCGCGTTCCTGGCCGTCGGGATGGCGCTCGGCTCCATCGCGGTCGCGGCCGTGGCGTACGCCGACGGCCACGGCGGGGACGCGGTGTACGGCTGGCTGATGGCGGCCATCGGCCTCGGGGCGCTCGTCGGCGGCACCGCGTACGGCGCGCGGCAGTGGAGCGGTGCGCCGGAGCGGCGACTGCGGGTGCTGGTCGCACTTCTGGCGGTGTGTTACCTGCCGCTCACGCTGACGCCGGGTCCGGTCGCCATGACGGTGCTCACGGCCGTCGCCGGGCTCTTCCTCGCGCCCTGCCTCGCGTGTGCGTTCGTCCTCGTCGACCGGCACGCGCCGCGCGGCACGGTCACCGAGGCGTTCTCGTGGATCGTGACGACGTTCACGGTGGGTTCCTCGGTCGGAACGGGCCTGGCGGGCCCGGTCGTCGAGTGGGGTGGGGCGGTGTGGGGCTTCGCCGTACCGGGTGCCGCGGGGGCCGTGTCGCTGCTGGTTCTGCTGGCCACCGGGCGGGTCCTCGCAGCTCCCGCAGGGGGCGCGGTGGTTGCGGCTTCATCGGAAAATGATCCAAACCGTGCTGCCGAACCCCGTTTCAGCTCAGGGGATCGGGCGTAATGTTCACTCATGGACCGCCGCATTTTCGGGCTGGAGAACGAGTACGGCGTCACATGTACGTTCAGGGGACAGCGCCGCCTGTCTCCCGACGAGGTGGCGCGGTACCTCTTCCGCCGTGTCGTGTCATGGGGCCGCAGCAGCAATGTCTTTCTGCGAAACGGCGCCCGCCTCTATCTCGACGTGGGCTCACATCCGGAATACGCGACACCCGAATGTGACAACGTGACCGAACTGGTCACCCACGACAAAGCAGGCGAGCGCATTCTCGAAGGACTCCTGGTGGACGCCGAACGACGCCTGCACGAGGAAGGAATCGCGGGCGACGTCTACCTCTTCAAGAACAACACCGACTCGGCGGGCAACTCCTACGGCTGCCACGAGAACTATCTCGTCGCGCGCCACGGGGAGTTCTCCCGGCTCGCGGACATCCTCATTCCCTTCCTTGTCACCCGCCAGCTGCTGTGCGGCGCGGGCAAGGTTCTGCAGACGCCGCGCGGTGCGGTGTACTGCGTCAGCCAGCGGGCCGAGCACATCTGGGAGGGCGTCTCCTCGGCGACGACCCGCTCCAGGCCCATCATCAACACCCGCGACGAACCGCACGCGGACGCCGAGCGCTACCGTCGGCTGCACGTCATCGTGGGCGACTCGAACATGTCCGAGACGACCATGCTGCTCAAGGTCGGCGCCACCGACCTGGTGCTGCGCATGATCGAGGCGGGCACCGTGATGCGCGACCTCACCCTGGAGAACCCGATCCGGGCGATCCGCGAGGTCAGCCACGACATCACCGGCCGGCGCAAGGTGCGCCTGGCCAGCGGCCGCGAGGCCTCCGCCCTCGAGGTGCAGCGCGAGTACTTCGAGAAGGCCGTGGACTTCTGCGAGCGCCGCGGCATCCGCACCGGCACCGTCGAGCAGGTCCTGGAGCTGTGGGGCCGCACGCTGGACGCGATCGAGGCCGAGGACCTCGACCGGATCGGCACCGAGATCGACTGGGTCATGAAGTACAAGCTCATCGAGCGGTACCGCGCCAAGCACAACATGACCATGTCCCACCCGAGGGTCGCGCAGATAGACCTCGCCTACCACGACATCCACCGCCGTCGTGGCCTGTACTACCTGCTCGAGAGGAAGGGTCAAGCAGCGCGTATCTGCAACGACTTGAAGATCTTCGAGGGCAAGTCCGTTCCCCCGCAGACCACTCGGGCCCGGCTGCGCGGCGACTTCATCCGCAGGGCCCAGGAACAGCGCCGGGACTTCACCGTCGACTGGGTCCACCTCAAGCTCAACGACCAGGCGCAGCGCACGGTGTTGTGCAAGGACCCGTTCCGCTCCGTGGACGACCGGGTGGAGAAGCTCATCGCAGGAATGTGAGCAATGTGAGCCATGCCTTCCGGTGAAAGTCCGGAACGCAACACGGGCGCCGTACGTTTCCCGTACGGCGCCCTTCTCACGCCGTAGAGTTGCGCGCACGCCATCCACAAGATCGACCGATACGAGGCCTCAACCGTGCGCCGACGCTCACTACTCATTGCCGTACCCGCAGGATTTGCCACGCTCGCCGCATGCGGTGACGACAAGTCCGACTCGAGCAAGGCCAGCGACAGCGCCTCGCCCTCCGCCTCGGCGACCTCCGCCGCACCGGCGCCGAAGATCGTCGACGGACCGCTGCCGGCCGTCACGGGGGGCACGAAATTCGGTTCGAAGCCGACGGTCGCCAAGGGCACGGGCGATCCGTCGATGAACCTCGCGGTGAAGACGCTGATCGCGGGCGGCGGTCAGACGGTCGCGGAGAACGACTACATCCAGGCCCACTACCTGGGCCAGATCTGGAACACGGCGAAGGTCTTCGACAACTCCTACGACCGCAAGACTCCGCTCGTCATCCAGCTCGCCGAGGGCAGCATCATCGACGGCTGGCGCTACGCCCTGGCGGGCAAGAAGGTGGGCAGCCGCGTCCAGTTCTCCGTGCCGCCCACCTGGGGTTACGGCAAGGAGGGCAACGCGCAGGCGGGCATCAAGGGCACCGACACGCTGGTGTTCGTCGCCGACATCCAGGGCACGTTCAACGCGAACAGCTCCGCCAAGGGCACCAAGGTCGCGCAGAACGACGCGGCCCTGCCCAAGGTCGGCACCAACACCGACGGCAAGGCGCCCTCCATCGACATCCCCAAGAAGGACGCGCCCACCAAACTGGTGGCGAACTACATCATCGAGGGCGACGGCGACGAGGTCGGCGCGAAGGACACCGTCCTCGTGCAGTACAAGGGCGTGTTCTGGGACGGCGGCAAGGAGTTCGACTCGACGTACGGCCGCAAGGCGCTCACCTCGTTCGGGCTCCAGCAGGTCGTCAAGGGCTGGGGGCAGGGCCTGACCGGCAAGAAGGTCGGCAGCCGGGTCCTCATCGTGATCCCCCCGAAGCTGGGCTACGGCGACAACCCGCCGTCCGGCAGCGGCATCAAGAAGGACTCCGTGCTGGTCTTCTCGGTCGACATCCTGGCGAAGATGTGACCCCGCCGAGATGTAAGACTGTCCGTGTTGCCTTTCCGCAGACAAGCAGGAGCTAGAGACGTGAGCATCGAGAAGCCCGAGATCGACTTCCCGGGCGGCGAGCCCCCGGCGGACCTCGAGATCAAGGACATCTGGGAGGGCGACGGCGCTGTTGCGCAGGCGGGCCAGACCGTCACCGTCCACTACGTGGGCGTTGCCTTCAGCACCGGCGAGGAGTTCGACGCCAGCTGGAACCGCGGCACCCCGTTCCGCTTCCCGCTCGGCGGCGGCCGGGTCATCAAGGGATGGGACCTGGGCGTGCAGGGCATGAAGGTCGGCGGCCGTCGCCAGCTGACCATCCCCGCCCACCTCGCCTACGGCAACCAGAGCCCGACCCCGGCGATCAAGCCGGGCGAGACCCTGATCTTCGTGGTCGACCTCGTCGCGGTCTGATCGCGCACGCGACCGGACCCGATCACCTGGGGCCCATGCCTGTCCGGGCATGGGCCCTCGGCTTTTGCCACGCCACTTCGGGGCGGTACGGTCATCGTCGTAAAGCACCATAGGGAGGCGAAGGGCGTCGATGGCCATTGCCAAGGCCGAGCGGCTGATGAACCTGGCGCTGTGTCTGCTCGGGACGCGGCGGCCGCTCAGCAAGCGCGAGCTGCGTGAGTCCATCGAGGCCTATCTCGAAGCCAACTCGGACGACTCCTTCAGCCGGATGTTCGAGCGCGACAAGGACGATCTGCGCGAACTCGGCCTGGTCATCGAGACCGTTGAGAACCTCGACGGCGAGATGGGCTACCTGGCCCGCCGCGACAGCAACCGCCTCCCGCCCATCACGCTCGACGCCGAGGAGGCCGCCGCCCTCGGTCTCGCTGCCAAGGTCTGGCAGCAGGCCCGGCTCGCGGGCGCGGCCAGCGGCGCCCTGCAGAAGCTGCGCGCGGCCGGGATGCCCGAGGACGTCGACCCGTACGAGGCCCACGGAGCCCTGGAGCCCCGTATCCCCGTGCACGAGGCCGCTTTCGAGCCGCTGATGCTGGCCTGCCGCGACCGCCGGCCGGTCGTCTTCGACTACCGCAAGGCCACCGCCGCCCACCCCGAGCCCCGGCACGTCGAGCCCTGGGCGCTGGAGTGTTGGCGCGGGCACTGGTACCTGGCGGGCTGGGACCGCGACCGCGGCGCCGAGCGGGTCTTCCGGCTGTCCAGGATCACCGGCAAGGTGCGCAGCCGCAGCGGGCAGTTCACCGCCGAGGTCCCCGACGTCGTCACCGTCCGCGAGACCGTCGCGAGCTGGGCGGGGGAGACCGCCGACCGCTCCGCGCTGATCCGGCTGCGCTCGGACGCGGGGTACCCCCTTCGGGCGAAGGCCACCGCGGTGCGGGAACTCGGCGACGGCTGGGACGAGTTGGAGATTCCGTACGGACACGGGCTGGACGCCTGGCTGGTGGAGTTCGGGCCGGACGTGGTGGTGCTGGAGCCGGCCGAGCTGCGTGCGGACGTGGTGGACCGGCTGCGGGCCGTGGCCAAGGGCTGAGGGGGAGCGGAGCAAGACAGTGGCAGGCAAACCGGTCAGGCCCGTGAACGCCATCGACCAGACGCGGCGGATGCTCTCCCTGGTGACCTATCTCAAGGAGCGCCCCGGAGCCCGGGTCGAGGACGTCGCGCGCGCCTTCGGCATCAGCGAGGACGAGCTGGTCTCCGACCTCGATGTGCTGCCCATGTGCGGCACCAGCTTCCGCGGCGGCGACCTGCTCGACATCGACACCGACGGCGAGCGCATCTGGTGGCACAACCCCGACGACGTGGCGGAGCCGCTGCGGATCGCCGCCGACGAGGCGACCGCGCTGCTCGTGGCCGCCCGCGCGGTGTCCACCCTGCCCGGGCTGCGCGAGAGCGACCGGCAGGCACTGCTGAGGGCCACCGCCAAGCTGGAGACCGCGGCCGGCGAGGCGGCGGGCGCCAGCGCCCGGCTGTCCGTGACCTTCGAGGCCGAGGGTGGCGTCTTCGCCGACGTCGACCGCGCGATCTCCGAGCGCCGCCGACTGTGGATCCGCTACTACTCGCCCGCACGCGACGAGCTCACCGAGCGCGAGATCGACCCCATCCGGCTCGTCAGCGTCGGGCACACGTACGTGGAGGCCTGGTGCCGCCGCTCCGAGGCGCGCCGCACCTTCCGGCTCGACCGGGTCGCCGAGATCAGAATCCTGGACGAGCCGTCCGCACCGCCCGAGATCGAGCTCAGGGACCTGTCGGAGGCGCTGGTGCAGCCCGCCGCCGAGGACCCCGAGGTCGTCGTCGAGGTCGGCCCCGGCGGCCGCTGGGTCGCCGAGTACTACCCGCACGACAGTGCGGATGAGCTTCCGGACGGCGGGCTGCGTATCACTCTGCGGACCCCGGACCCGACGTCCCTGCGGCGGCTGGCGCTGCGGCTCGGGCGCGACGGCCGGATCGTCTCGCCGCGTGACCTCGCCGACAGCGCCCGCCGGGCGGCCCGCGAGGCCCTGGCGGCGTATGACGGGGTCGAGGCGCAGCAGCCCCAGGCAGGGCATGCGGTTCAGGACGGGCAGTACGGCAGGCGGGAGTGAGCCGTAGGGGCGCGCCGGTGTCGAGGGGGGAGCGCGCGGAGGCCCGAGGGGGTGAGCGCGGTCGCCGCCTCGACACCGGCTGAGGCGCCCCGGAGGCGAACGACCAAGGGAAGAGGAGCAGGGGCTTTGAGCGAGTCGTCGGTGTCTGGTGTGCGGGAGATTTCGGTGGCGTCGGCGTTCGCCGGGATGAGAAGCGTCTCCCCGGTCGTGTTCCGGGCGGGCTGCCCGGACTGCCGGGGCAGCTTCGAACTCGCAGCCGGCGCCCTCCGCCTCGTCATCGGCGCCACCAGCCGCACCACGTTCTACTCCTTCACCTGCCCCGACTGCGGCGCCACGGTCCGCAAGCCGGCGGGGGAGCGGATCGTCGAGCTGCTCACCGGCGGCGGGGTCAGGACCCTGCGACTGCACACGCCGTAGCAAGGTCTAGGCTCGGCGTCATGTTCTGGCCGATGTTCGCGGTAGCTGTGGGTTTCCTGGGCCTCGCCGTCCTCGGGGTGTTCGCCGTGCGGGTCTTCCTCGAGGCGCAGCGCCTGGGCAGGCAGGTCACGGACTCCGCACGCCGTATCAACAGGGCAGCCGAGGATCTCGAGCGCGCGGCAGTGAGTACGGCCCGGGCTGTGGACTCCCTCTGAGCTGCGCTGTGCAAGGCATGTGAGTCCTGCGCCGGAGGCGGTTTGGGTCACTTCGACCTGTCACCGGGGCCGCCCTGGCAGGTACGCTGCTGGTCGCGGACCGGAGAACGAGGCCCGGGCCGCTGACCGGGAGTACGCACGGGGATTGCCTCACGTTTACCCCTGAGCGTTACGATCGCTGCCAGCACGGTCGGTCGGACGTATGTCCGACCGGTCGGACAGCACCCCACCCCAGCCGCCTCGGTGAGAAGGTAAAGACTTATGTTCGGAAGGCTCGGCGCCCCCGAGATCATTCTCATCCTCGTCGTCGTCATCCTGCTGTTCGGCGCGAAGAAGCTTCCCGACATGGCGCGCTCGCTCGGCAAGTCCGCCCGCATCCTCAAGAGCGAGGCGAAGGCGATGAAGGAAGAGGGCAGCAGCACGGCCACCCCGGCCGGCCCGCCGAACAACGGTGAGCAGCCCCCCTCCCAGCGCACCATCCAGGCCGCCCCCGGCGACGTGACCAGCTCGCGCCCGGTCACCGAGCCGACGGACACCACCAAGGCCTGATGCAGGGCCGGACTCTTCCGGCCTGCCGCACGAGATGAGGACGTGGGTTGCCCAAGTCTGCCCGCAAGAAGGAGAAGGATCCCGAGGGGCGGATGCCCCTTGCGGACCACCTTCGTGAGCTCCGCAACCGGCTCGCGAAGGCGATGCTGGCCATCGTGCTCGTCACGGTCGTCGCCGCCTTCTTCTACAACGACATCATCAACTTCCTCACCAAGCCGATCCTCGACTCGGTCGGCTGTGGGAAGACGTTCGAGGAACTGGCGAACGCCGCCAAGTCCGACGACACCCAGCAGCAGTGCGCGCGGATCACGATCAACGGTCTGCTCGCGCCCTTCACGCTCGCCCTGCAGGTCTCGCTGATGGCCGGCGTCGTGTTCGCCTCGCCGATCTGGCTGTACCAGCTGTGGGCCTTCGTCGCCCCCGGTCTGCACCGAAGCGAGAAGAAGTACGCCTACGGGTTCGTCTTCACCGGTGTGCCGCTCTTCCTGGGCGGTGCCTTCTTCGCGTACAAGGTGCTGCCCACCACGGCGAAGGTGCTGATCAACTTCACACCGCACGGCGTGGACAACCTGCTGCCGCTGGACGACCTGCTCCAGCTGGTCACGCGCATGGTGATCGTCTTCGGTCTCTCCTTCGAGCTCCCCCTGCTGCTGATCATGCTGAACCTGACCAGGGTGCTCACCGGCAAGCGGATGCTCGGCTGGTGGCGCGGCATGATCATGGGCATCACGGTGTTCGCGGCCATCGCCACGCCCAGCACCGACCCCATTTCGATGCTGGCGCTCGCCGGACCGATCTGGGTGCTGTACTTCGGCGCGGTCGCCTTCTCGCTGACGAACGACAGGCGCAGGCGCCGCCGCGAGGAGGAGGGCCCCGCCGACGACGAGGCCTCCGACCTGGATCTCACCCCCGAGGACATCGGCGAGGTGGAGACCGTCTCCGCGAGCCGGGCACTGCCCGAGCAGGCGAGCACGGACCGGGTCAACGGTTATGACGACGTGACCTGACAAGCGGGCGGCAGCTCGTAGGGTCACTCCCGTGACCAGCGAGATCACCCTCTTCGTCAACCCCACCGCGGGCCGCGGCCGGGGCGCCCACGCGGCGCAGCCGGCCGCTTCCGCTTTGCGGGCGGCAGGCTTCGCGGTGCGTACGGTCTCCGGGGAGAACGCCGAGGAGGCCCTCACGCGCGCGCGTGCCGCCGTCGCGGACGGGACCGGTGCCCTGGTCGCCGTGGGCGGCGACGGCATGCTCAACCTCGCCCTCCAGGCCGTCGCCGGCACCGGCACCCCGCTCGGTCTGGTCGCCGTCGGCACCGGCAACGACTTCGCCCGCGCCCTCGGCCTTCCGCTGCGGGACCCGGCCGCCGCGGGCCGCGTGCTCGCCGAGGCGCTCAAGGAGGGCCGGCTGCGGGAGATCGACCTCGGTCAGGCGAACGGCCACTGGTTCGGTGCCGTCCTTGCCTCAGGCTTCGACTCCCGCGTCAACGACCGCGGCAACCGCATGCGATGGCCCAAGGGCCGACTGCGGTACGACCTCGCGATGCTCGCCGAACTCGCCGCCTTCCGCCCGTACCCTTACCGGATCACGCTGGACGACGGTGACGTCCAGGAGGTCGAGGCGACGCTCGTGGCCGTCGGCAACGGGCCGTCGTACGGCGGCGGCATGAGGATCTGTCCCGGTGCCGATCTCACCGACGGGCTGTTCGACGTGACCGTGGTCGGGAACTGCGGCCGGGCCACGCTGCTCAAGGTGTTCCCGTCCGTGTACCGGGGGACTCACGTCGAGCACCCCAAGGTCACGGTGTTCCGGGCGGCGAAAGTCGAGCTGGCCGCCGAGGGCATCACCGGGTACGCGGACGGGGAGCGGCTCGGGCCGCTGCCGCTGACCGCACGGTGCATACCGGGTGCGCTGCGGGTCGTGGGTCCCCGAGACCGGCCGTAAGTCCGGTCGCAGGCCGTTGAGCTGCGTAAAGCCCAGGTTTCCAATTGGCTGATCCGGATAATGATCGTCCTGTTGTCAGTGGGGCCCGGTACGCTCGAAAGCACGATGACAGAGGACCTCTCACCGGCCGAGCGGTACGCGGCAGCTCGTCTGCGGGCAGCCGAGCAGGCCACCGCGCTCGCGGGCTTCCGCGAGATGTACGACTTCGGTCTCGACCCCTTCCAGATCGAGGCCTGCCAGGCACTCGAAGCGGGCAAGGGCGTGCTGGTCGCGGCACCCACCGGCTCCGGCAAGACGATCGTGGGCGAGTTCGCCGTCCACCTCGCCCTGCAACAGGGCAAGAAGTGCTTCTACACGACACCCATCAAGGCGCTGTCGAACCAGAAGTACGCCGATCTGTGCCGCCGTTACGGCGCGGACAAGGTCGGCCTGCTCACCGGCGACAACAGCGTCAACTCCGAGGCGCCGGTGGTCGTGATGACCACCGAGGTGCTGCGGAACATGCTGTACGCCGGGTCGCAGACGCTTCTCGGGCTCGGGTACGTGGTCATGGACGAGGTGCACTACCTCTCCGACCGGTTCCGGGGCGCCGTGTGGGAAGAGGTGATCATTCACCTGCCGGAGTCCGTGACCCTCGTCTCGCTGTCGGCGACCGTCTCCAACGCCGAGGAGTTCGGCGACTGGCTCGACACCGTCCGCGGCGACACCGAGGTGATCGTCTCCGAGCACCGGCCCGTGCCGCTGTTCCAGCACGTGCTCGCCGGGCGGCGGATGTACGACCTGTTCGAGGAGGGCGAGGGCAGCAAGAAGGCCGTCAATCCCGATCTGACGCGGCTTGCGCGGATGGAGGCCAGCCGGCCGTCGTACCAGGACCGGCGGCGCGGACGGGCGATGCGCGAGGCCGATCGGGAGCGGGAGCGGCGGCAGCGGTCGCGGGTGTGGACTCCGGGGCGGCCCGAGGTCATTGAGCGGCTTGATGCCGAGGGGTTGCTGCCTGCGATCACCTTCATTTTCAGCCGCGCCGCTTGTGAGGCCGCCGTTCAGCAGTGTCTGTACGCCGGGCTGCGGCTCAACGACGACGAGGCGCGGGGGAAGGTGCGGGCGCTCGTCGAGGAGCGTACGGCCTCGATTCCCACCGAGGATCTGCACGTCCTCGGGTACTACGAGTGGCTCGAGGGGCTCGAGCGGGGGATCGCGGCCCACCATGCGGGGATGCTGCCGACCTTCAAGGAGGTCGTCGAGGAGCTGTTCGTGCGGGGGCTGGTGAAGGCCGTCTTCGCCACCGAGACGCTGGCTCTGGGCATCAACATGCCTGCGCGGTCCGTGGTGTTGGAGAAGCTCGTCAAGTGGAACGGCGAGCAGCATGCGGACATCACGCCGGGCGAGTACACGCAGCTGACGGGGCGTGCGGGGCGCCGGGGGATCGACGTCGAGGGGCACGCTGTCGTGCTCTGGCAGCGCGGGATGAGTCCTGAGCATCTGGCGGGGCTGGCCGGGACGCGTACTTATCCGCTGCGGTCCAGTTTCAAGCCGTCGTACAACATGGCGGTCAATCTGGTCGAGCAGTTCGGGCGGCATCGGTCGCGGGAGCTGCTGGAGACGTCGTTCGCGCAGTTCCAGGCTGACAAGTCGGTCGTGGGGATTTCGCGGCAGGTGCAGCGCAACGAGGAGGGGCTGGAGGGCTACAAGGCTTCCATGACCTGCCACTTGGGCGACTTCGAGGAGTATGCGCGGCTGCGGCGGGAGCTCAAGGACCGGGAGACCGAGCTGGCTCGGCAGGGGGCGGCGGAGCGGCGGGCCGAGGCGGCTGTTGCGCTGGAGAAGCTCAAGCCGGGGGATGTCATCCATGTGCCGACGGGCAAGTACGCGGGGCTGGCGCTGGTGTTGGACCCGGGGCTGCCTGCCGGGCGCTCCAACGGGCATCGGGGATTTGAGCATCATGACGGGCCGCGGCCGCTGGTGCTGACTGCGGAGCGGCAGGTCAAGCGGCTGGCCTCGATGGACTTTCCGGTGCCGGTCGAGGCGTTGGAACGGATGCGGATTCCGAAGTCGTTCAATCCGCGGTCGCCGCAGTCGCGTCGGGATCTCGCGTCGGCGTTGCGGACCAAGGCCGGGCACATTTCGCCGGAGCGGGCGCGGAAGAAGCGGTCGCAGGCTGCCGATGACCGGGAGATCGCGCGGTTGCGTACGGCGCTTCGGGCGCATCCCTGTCATGGGTGCAGTGATCGGGAGGACCATGCGCGGTGGGCCGAGCGGTATCACCGGCTGCTTCGGGACACCTCGCAGTTGGAGCGGAGGATCGAAGGCCGTACGAACACGATCGCTCGGACCTTTGACCGGATTGTCGCGCTGTTGACCGAGCTGGACTATCTGCGTGGTGACGAGGTCACCGAGCATGGGAAGCGGCTTGCTCGGCTTTACGGTGAGCTCGATCTGCTGGCCAGTGAGTGTCTGCGGGCGGGGGTCTGGGAGGGGCTTGCGCCTGCGGAACTTGCGGCTTGTGTCTCGGCGTTGGTGTACGAGGCGCGGGTCGGGGACGATGCGATGGCGCCGAAGCTGCCGTCCGGGAAGGCGAAGGCTGCGCTGGGGGAGATGGTGCGGATCTGGGGGCGGTTGGATGCCCTCGAGGAGGACTTCCGGATCACTCAGACCGAAGGGGTGGGGCAGCGGGAGCCGGATCTTGGGTTTGCCTGGGCCGCGTATATGTGGGCCTCGGGGAAGGGGCTGGACGAGGTGCTTCGGGAGGCGGAGATGCCGGCCGGGGACTTTGTGCGGTGGTGCAAGCAGGTGATTGATGTGCTGGGGCAGATTTCGGCGGCGGCGCCTGTGGCTGGTGGGGATGGGGCGACGGTGGCGAAGAATGCGCGTAAGGCGGTTGATCTGCTGTTGCGGGGGGTTGTGGCCTACTCGTCGGTGGGGTGATTGTCGGCGGGCGGGTGCGGGTGGTGTGTGGCTTGTCGCGCACACGCGGCGGAGCCGCAAATCGATACAGCCCCGCGCCCCTGGGTGCCTGCGGCGCATCTGCCCGTTCGGTGGGGGTTCGCCCAGCGCCTGCGGTGTGTTGGGAGTCGGGGCCGCGCCGGGGGGGGGTGTCCGTCCTCGGTCGGGCGGTTGCTGTCTCGCTCCTCTGTGCTCGGCGGTGACGCCCGCCGCTGCGGGCGGACACCCCCCGGCACGTCCCCTTCCCGCCGTACGCGGCTTGTGGGTCCCAGGGCGGTCGCTAGCGGCTGAGATACGCTCGCCAGCCTCCGTACGACGTGATGTCCTCCGCGTCCTCCAGGGCCCTCGGCTCGCAGAGGAAGCCGGGGATCCGCGTGCCGGTGGAGAGTTCCACGCTGCCCAGTGTCATGGGGTGGGGGAGGGTGGCCAGGAGGCGGCCCAGGCCCTCGGTCGGGAGGCGCCATACCTCTGTCTCGATCTTGGCTCCGCCCTTGCCCACGTACACGAGTCCCGGCTTGCGGGGTTCTGTCGGCAGTGCGTGCAGTCTGTACGCCGGTGCCGTTGTGGTTGCGTGGTCCAGGCGGGCTCCCAGTGCCAGGAGCTGGGGGTTGAGGGGCTGGCCGGTCAAGTGGGCTCCTACCACCGCCAGTTGGGTTTCCGGGCGGAGCAGTTCGGCGATTCTTGCCAGGCGGTCGTCCGTGAAGGCCGGGCCTATCAGCATGACGCCGAAGGGGAGGGCGTTCACCTCGCCGGCCGGGACTGCGAGTGCTGCCAGGTAGAAGAGGTTGGTGGAGTTGGTGAAGCGGCCCAGGCGGGCGTTGGTGCCCAGGGGGTCGGCGGCCACCTCGGCGAGGGTCGGGTGGCCCGGTGCGGTGGGTAGCAACAGGGCGTCCGCGTCTGCCAGTTCGGCCAGGGCGCGGGTGCGGAGGGTCGCCAGGCGGTCCTGGTCGGCGTAGAGCTGGTGGGCCGGGATGTCGCGGGCCCTGGTGATGATGCCGGTGACCGTAGGGTCGAGGCCTTCGACGCCATCTGCGATCGCCTTGTCGATAAAGCTACCGACGGCCGTGTAGCGCTCGGCCACGAAGGCTCCCTCGTAGAGCATGGCCGCCGCCTCGGTGAAGGGGGTCAGGTCGAGGGAGCGGATGTCGGCACCCGACGATCTGAGTTGGGCGACCGCCGTGTCGTATGCCTCGGCCCAGCCCTCGTCCAGTTCGCCGAGTTGGTCTCGGGATGGGACCGCTATGCGCCATGGGCCCGGTGTGCGCTGGGGGAGGGGTGGGAGTTCGCGGGTCGGTGGGGAGGTCATGAAGGACAGGGCCTGTTCGGCCTCCGGGAGGGTGCGGGCGAAGACCGTCACGCAGTCGATCGAGGCGCAGGCCGGGACCACGCCTGTTGTCGGGACCAGGCCTCGGGTCGGTTTGAGGCCGACTATGCCGTTGAAGGCGGCCGGGACCCGGCCCGAGCCTGCCGTGTCCGTGCCCAGGGCGAGGTCCACTATGCCCAGGGCCACCGCTACCGCCGAGCCGGAGCTGGAGCCGCCGCTGATTCGGGACGGGTCGTGGGCGTTGCGGACTGCGCCGTGAGGGGAGCGGGTGCCCACCAGGCCCGTTGCGAACTGGTCCAGGTTCGTCGTGCCCAGCACGATCGCGCCGGCGGCGCGGAGACGGGCCACCACCGGTGCGTCGGACTCGGGCTCGTAGGCGTATGCCGGGCAGCCCGCGGTGGTGGGCAGGCCGGCCACGTCGATGTTGCCCTTCGCGGCGAACAGGCGCCCGGCGAGCGGGAGTTGGTCGCCTGCTGCCACGCGGGCGTCGATCGCTCGGGCCTCCGCCTCGACGTCCGGCTGCGGGCGCAGGTCGATCCAGATCTCGGGGCGGTCCACCGCCTCGATACGGGCGTAGGCGGCACGGACACGGGAGAGAGCGGACATTGCTTGTTCCTCTTTCAGTTCGTGGCCGGGGCCAGCACGACCAGTGCCGTTCCCGCCTCCACCTGGTCGCCCGGCCTTGCCAGGATCTCCGTGACCACTCCGTCCATCGGTGCGTGGACTCTCGACTCCATCTTCATCGCCTCCAGGGCCAGGAGCGGCTGCCCCGTCGTCACCTCGTCGCCCGGCGATACGTTCAACTGCCATACGGAAGCCGCGAATTCGGCCTCTATCAGGCGGCCGCCCGGCGGCACCGTCAGCTCCGTCGGGGGTGCCGGTGGTGCGGATGCTGCCTGTGCGCGGGTGAATTCGCCTGCTGCCTCCCACGCATCCCGCTCGGCCGCGAAGGCCGTCTGCTGGCGGGTCCTGAACCCCGCTATGGAGTCAGCCTGTTCGGTGAGGAAGGTGTTGTACTCGGCCAGCGAGAAGGTGCCTTCTTCGATGTGCGGGACGAAGCGGCCGGATGTGATGTCGGCTCGCAGGTCGAGGAGTTCGTCCGCTTCCACCGGGTACCACTTGATGCGGTCGAAGAAGCGGAGCAGCCAGGGTGAGCCCGGTTCGAACGCGCCGCGCTGCTGCCAGCCCGACCAGACCTGGGTGGTGCGCCCGACGAACTGGTAGCCGCCCGGGCCCTCCATGCCGTAGATGCACAGGTAGGCGCCGCCGATGCCGACCGAGTTCTCCGCCGTCCAGGTGCGGGCCGGGTTGTACTTCGTCGTCACCAGGCGGTGGCGGGGGTCCAGGGGGGTGGCCACCGGGGCGCCCAAGTACACGTCTCCCAGGCCCAGTACGAGGTATTCGGCCTCGAAGACCGTGCGGTACACGTCGTTGACGGAGTCCAGGCCGTTCACGCGGCGGATGAACTCGATGTTCCAGGGGCACCAAGGGGCGTCGTCGCGGACGCCCGCCATGTAGCGGGCTATCGCCTCGCGGGTCGCCGGGTCGTCCCAGGAGAGGGGGAGGTGGACCGTGCGGGAGGGGACGATCAGTTCGTCGGTGGGCGGGAGTGTGGAGGTGATCTCCCGTACGGCAGTGAGGAGTTCGCTTTGTGGGAGGCGGTTAGGGTCTGCCTGGATCTGGAGGGAGCGGATGCCGGGGGTGAGGTCCGTGATGCCGTCGGGGCCCTGCTCCGCGACTGCCTCCATCAGGGCGTGGACGCGCATGCGAAGTGCCAGGTCGAGCTGCATGGGGCCGAATTCGACCAGCAGGTTGTCGTCGCCGCTGCGGCGGTAGGTGATGTCGCCGTCCCGGGCCAGTACGCCGCCGTCCACGATCTCGGGTCGCGGTGAACCGTCGACCTCGACCGGGGCGAACTTCACGGTGTCGCCCGGGCGCAGCTGGCCCAGCTTCCAGCGCTCGCCGCTCAGGACCGTGGCCGGGCAGACGAAGCCGCCGAGGGACGGGCCGTCCGGGCCGAGCAGTACCGGCATGTCGCCCGTGTAGTCGACGGCGCCGACCGAGTACGGGGTGTCGTGGATGTTGGACGGGTGCAGGCCCGCCTCGCCACCGTCGGTGCGCGCCCAGCGCGGCTTGGGGCCGACCAGGCGTACACCGGTGCGGGCCGAGTTGAAGTGGACCTTCCAGTCGGCGGCGTAGAAGTCGTGGATGTCGTCCTCGGTGAAGAACTCCGGTGCGGCGTGCGGGCCTTCGGCCGCACCGATGTGCCAGACGGTGGAGAAATCCGGGCGGTTCTCCGACGGGACCGGGGTGCCGTCGGCGACCGTGCCGCCGTGCAGCACGTCGCCCGTACGCAGTGCCCGGCCGCCGTGCCCGCCGAAGCGGCCCAGTGTGAAGGTGCTCGCGCTGCCGAGGAAGGCGGGTATGTCGAGGCCGCCGGCGAAGAGTACGTAGGTGCGCAGGCCGTGTTCCGTAGGCGCGCCGATCTCCAGTACGGCACCTGCCGGCACCGTCACCGGCTCCCACTGCGCGGCCGGCCTGCCGTCGACCGTGACCTCGCCCGGTGCGCCCGTCACGCACACCGTCGTCGGGTGCGTGAACCTCAACGACGGGCCCTGGAGGGTGCATTCGAGGCCCGGTGCGCCCTCGGGGTTGCCCAGCGCGCGGTTGCCGAGCCGGAAGGACAGGTCGTCCATCGGGCCGGACGGGGGGACGCCGACCTGCCAGTAGCCGGTGCGGCCCGGCCAGTCCTGCACGGTGGTCAGGGTGCCGCCGGAGACGACCTCGATGCGCGGGGTCGGGTCGGTGACCTGCGCGAGGGTCGCCGTGGAGTGGGTGGCCGCTCGGAAGGCGTGGTCGGTGAGCGCAGCCCGGACCAGGCCCAGGTTCGTCTCGATCCCGTCGACTCGGGTGCGGGCCAGCGCCTCGTCCAGTCGGCGCAGGGCGTGGGCGCGGTCGGGGCCGTATGCGATGACCTTCGCGAGCATGGGGTCGTACGACGTCGTCACCTCGGTGCCGGTCTCCACCCAGCCGTCGACGCGTACGCCGGGCGGGAACTCGACCCGTGTCAACAGGCCCGCACTGGGCCGGTGTTCGCGTGAGGGATCCTCGGCGTAGAGGCGGGCCTCGACGGCGTGCCCGCGGGGTGCGCCCGGGTCGCGTACCACGTCGGACTCCCCGCGGGCCAGGCGCAGCATCCAGGCGACGAGGTCGACGCGGTAGATCTCCTCGGTGACCGGATGTTCCACCTGGAGGCGGGTGTTGACCTCGAGGAAGTACGCCTCCTCGCGGGCCGCGTCGTAGACGAACTCGACGGTCCCCGCGGAGCGGTAGTCGACCGAGGCGCACAAGTCGCGGGCGGATGCCGTGAGCTGGTCGCGCACGTGGGAGGGGAGACCGGGTGCCGGTGCCTCCTCCAGGACCTTCTGGTTGCGGCGCTGGAGGGAGCAGTCCCGGTCGCCGAAGGTGACGACCCGGCCCTCGCCGTCGCCGAAGACCTGCACCTCGACATGGCGGGCACGCTCGACCAGGCGTTCCAGGAAGACGCCGGCGGAGGAGAAGGAGGCGGCGGCCACGCGCTGCACGCGGTCCCAGGCGTCGGTCAGTTCGTCGGCCGATCGACATGCCGACATGCCGATACCGCCGCCACCGCCGGTCGCCTTGAGCATGACCGGATAGCCGATCGCCGCTGCGTGTGCGAGGGCCTCGTCCAGCGACGCCAGCAGGTCCGTTCCGGGTGCCAGCGGCACGCCTGCCGTCTGGGCCGCCGCGCGTGCCGTGTGCTTGGCGCCGAACAGCTCCAGCTGCTCCGGGGTGGGCCCGACGAACACGATTCCGGCGTCCTCGCAGCGGCGTGCGAAGGCCGCGTCCTCGGAGAGGAAGCCGTAGCCGGGGTGGATCGCACCCGCGCCGGTGTCCTTGGCCGCCTTCAGTACCAGGTCGGTGTCGAGGTACGACTCCTTCGCGGGCGCCGGGCCCAGCCGCACCGCCTCGTCGGCGAGCCGCACGTGGGGGGCCGAGCGGTCCGGGTCGGAGTACACCGCGACCGTGCGCAGGCCGAGTTCGCGGGCGGTGCGGATGATCCGTACCGCGATCTCGCCCCGGTTGGCGACCAGCAGTTTGTCGAAGCTCATGCGTCGTCCCCCGGAGCGGTGGCGCCGATCGTCATCTCCACCGCCGTCGGCTCGAAGCCGTTGCAAGGGTTGTTGATCTGGGGGCAGTTGGAGACCAGGACCAGGACGTCGCGCTCCGCGCGCAGGGTCAGCTTCAGGCCCGGGGCCGAGATGCCGTCGACGATGCCGAGGGTGCCGTCCTTCTCCACCGGGACGTTCATGTACCAGTTGATGTTGGAGACCAGATCGCGCTTGCCGAGGCCGTAACGTGCGCCCTCCGCAAGGAAGTTGTCCACGCACGCGTGCTGCGACCAGGTGTGGTGTCCGTACCGGAGGGTGTTGGACTCCTTGGAGCAGGCGCCGCCGACCGTGTCGTGGCGGCCCACCTCGTCGTCGATGACGGTCATGAGCGGCGTGTGCTCGTTGCTCATCAGCACGCTGCCCGTGGTCAGGAAGATGTTGCCCTGCGCGTGGATGGTGTCGGGCGCGCTGTAGCGGACCGACGTGTCGTGGGCGTCGTAGACGAGGAAGTCGACGGCCTGGTTGCCGTGCAGGTCGGTGACGGTCAGCGTCTGGCCGGTGCGGATCACGGACGACCAGGCCGCCCGGGCCGGAACCACGGTCTTCATGCGAGCCCCCTCGCGGCAATGAATTCGGCGGTGTTCAGGAAGGCGCGGCGGCCCTCGGGTGTGGCCTCCCGCAGCGGATCGCCGGGGGCGGTCGGCGCGGCGCGCCAGGCGAGCACCTCCAGTGGGGTGCTGACGTAGTCGGGGCGCGGGTCGGCCGGGTGCGGCACGTTGGCGATCAGGACGGTCAGGTCCTGCTCGGCGCGCAGCGTGACGCTGCCGCCCGGGCCGGACGAGCCGGTGAAGTCCAGGCTTCCGTCCTCGCGCACCTCGACGCCCTGGAAGAAGGAGAGGGACGGCGGCAGGTCGCGCGGCTCCAGGCCGTTCTTCGCGGCCGCCAGTTTGAACAGCTCGCGCCCGGCGGGGGAGTCGGACTGCGGGGTGCCGTCGCCGTACCGCTCCGTGTTGCGTACGAGGGTGGAGGTGCCGCACAGGGCGTCGTGCCGGCCCGAGGTGTCGGTGACGACGCTCGCGAGCACGCGGCCCTGGTCGGACAGCAGGAGCTGTCCCTCGCCGAGGTAGGCGTTCCACTGGACCTTCACCGTGTCGGCGACGTTCAGCCGCTCCCAGGGCCGGTCCGCCACGTACAGCAGCAGGTGGGCGCAGGCGTCGCCGTGCAGGTCGGTCAGGCGCAGCTCCGTGCCGCGGGCCAGCACCCGGTGGGTGTAGTTGCCGCCCGCCACGGTCTCGGCCCACACCAGGTGGCCCGCCTCGCAGGGCGGGTCCGGCCAGTCGGCGGACGGCACGACGGGCATGGCCTCGGCGCGCGTGCCCTCCTGGGCGCGTGCGTGGTCGCGGGCTCCGTACGTGGTCTCTGTCGCCATCGCGGGACCTCCGGCTCCGGGTCGTCTCTTCGGTCGTCGTCTCGTGCGGGGTTATTTCTGTCGCTCGACAGAAATTAGGAGGCGGTCGGGTCGCCGGGATTGCCCGCGTGTTGCCGGTGGGTTACCGCCCCCTCACCGGGTTCACCCTGAGATCGCCGTAACCAGGTGATATGCGAGGATCGAACGCATGGGGACGACAGGTGGGCGCCGGGTCGGCAGGCCGCGGGCCGCGCAGCGGCCGGACAGCGGACTCTCGCCGCGCGACGAACTGCTCGCGGCCGCCGCCGAGTTGTTCACCACCCGCGGCTACGCGGCCACCACCACCCGCGCGGTCGCCGAGCGCGCGGGCATGCGGCAGGCCTCCATGTACCACTACGTCTCCGGCAAGGAGGAACTGCTCGCCGAGCTCCTCGAGTCCACGGTCACGCCCTCGCTGACGTACGCCCGCGAACTCCTCGCCGACGACGCGACCCCGCCCGAGGACCGGCTGTGGGACCTGTGCCGGACCGACGTGGAGCTGCTGTGCGGCGGCCCGCACAACCTCGGCGGGCTCTATCTGCTGCCCGAGGTGCGCGCCGAACGCTTCGCCGGCTTCCATGCCGTGCGCGCCGAACTCAAGGACGCCTACCGGCAGTTGCTCGCCGCCACCACCACGGGCGGGGCGCTGGCCAAGAGCGAGCTGGATCTCCGTACGGACCTGCTGTTCGGGTTGATCGAGGGCGTGATCCTCGTGCACCGCTCCGATCCCGAGCGCCCGGTGTCGGTGTTCGCGGAGGCTACGGCGGACGCGGCCCTGCGGATCGCGGGCGTCTGAACTGGCCTTCCGGCGGCATCCGGAGGCCGATCTTCACTCGTCACGGTGAGTGGTATTCGTACGCCCATACGCTGTGACGCACCGTGTGCGAGTGAAACCTGAGCGTGTAAATGGGGCCGAGCGTACTCCCTGTGGCAGCCCCGTTTCAGGTGCTTGCTGAATATGACACGGCGATGATCCGGTCGGACTAAGCTCGCCCGCAGTGCACCGAGTTGAGGCGTATTCGTGCGCTTGTTCCCAAAAATACCGAAGATCCAGCGCAGTCCCATGCGTACCCCACTTGCAAGCTCCCCAGACACCCAGCCGATCTTTTTCAGAGGGCCTACATGGTGAGTGTTCAATCCCCTCCCCGGCGTGAACTTCCCTACGCGCGCTTGCTGTTGCTGCCCGCCATACTGATGGCCGCGGCGACCGGAGCCGCCGTCGCCTCGGTGACCGGGCCGGCCCGGACGGCAGTCGGCTGGTGCGGCGGTATCGCCACGCTGCTGGTGATCGCGACGGTGGCCGAAGCGGTGCGCCGCGGCCGAGCCCTGCGGGCCCTGCGCGAGAACGGCGCCCGTCACAGCGCGTATCTGGAACGGCGCATCGCCGGCCACGACCAGGAGATGCACCGCCTCGCGCACGAGATCACACCGACCGCCATTCACTGGTTGCGCGGCGGAAATTCGCCCGCAGAGGTGATTCAGCAACTCGGTGACATCGACCCGTCCTGGCGCGGACTGCCCGAGGCACAGGTGTCGTTGGTCAAGCAGGTGCTCGACATCATCGACACCGAGGAAGCCATCCGCGAGTCCTCGCAGCGCTCCTTCGTCAACGTCGCCCGCCGCGTTCAGGCGATCGTCCACCAACAGGCCAATGAACTCCGGGAGATGGAGGAGGACCACGGCCGCAACCCCGAGGTCTTCGACGACCTGCTGCGCATCGACCACGGCACCGCGCTGATCGGCCGCCTCGCCGACTCCATCTCCGTCCTCGGCGGCGGCCGCCCCGGCCGTCAGTGGCCGGCGCCGGTACCGCTGTACAGCGTGCTGCGCGGCGCCATGTCGCGCATCCTGGAGTACCGGCGCATCTCGCTGGACAACATCGCCAAGGTCAACATCCGCGGCATCTCCGTCGAGCCGGTCATCCACGCCTGTGCCGAACTCCTCGACAACGCCACGCGCTACTCGCCGCCGCAGACCAAGGTCCACGTCATCGCGACCGAGGTGCAGACCGGCATCGCCATCGAGATCGAGGACGCCGGCGTCAGCCTCAGCGAGGAGGCCCGCGCCCGGGCCGAGGGCATGCTGGAGCGCGCCAAGGCCGGCGTAGACCTCCAGGACCTCGGCGACTCCCCGCGCCTCGGCCTGGCCGTCGTGGGGCGCCTGTGCAAGGCGTACGACATGCAGATCTCGCTGCGCTCCTCGGCGTACGGCGGTGTGCGTGCCGTCCTCGTCGTGCCGCGCATCATGATGACGGAGGAGCCGGCGCCCGGCCTCGCGCACGGCATCGGCGTGACCTCCGCACCCAAGCTCGAACTCGGCGGCGTGGAAGGTCCCAACCGCGCCCCGAAGCGGCGCCGTCCCACCAGCCCGCGCATCCCGGCCGGCGTGTCCATGGAGGACGAGGTCCCCGTCGTCACCGAATGGACCGCGGGCGGTCTGCCGCAGCGGCGCAGCCGGGTGAAGACCCCGCTCAGCGTGCGGCTCGCCGAACAGGCCGCCGCGGAACGCGCCGAGCGGGAGGCCCAGGCGGCCCGGCCGGCCTGGGCGGCACCCGAGCCCGAGCCGGAGCCCGAGAAGAAGGACGAGCCCGAACCCGGGCTCTGGGTCGAGGCGTTCTGGAACGGACTCAAGGGCACGCCGGACCCGTTCGACATTCAGACGACCACCGAGCCGGCCCGCGTTGAGGCCGACGACGAGAGGGACCACAAGTGATCCAGCAGCGAGCCAACTTCGACTGGATGCTCAAGGACCTCGCCGACGGAGTACCGGGCATCGAGATGATCGTGGTGCTCTCCGCCGACGGCCTGCGCATCGCTCGCTACGGAGGCGATCCGGACGCGGCCGACCGCGTGGCCGCGGCCTGCGCGGGCCTGCAGAGCCTGGCGAGCGCCGTCGCCCACGAGATCCCGGACAGCGACGGCCGGATGAAGCTGGTCATCATCGAGATCAACGGCGGCTACTTCTATCTGATGGCCGCCGGGCCCAACGCCTATCTCGCGGTCCTCTCCGACGTGGTCGCCGAGCCCGGGCTGATGAGCAACCGCATGCGCGACCTCGTCGTACGCATCGGGGCCCATCTCACCAGTCCGCCCCGGCGCAACGGGCAGACCGTATGACTCCTCCGCAACGCCGGCGGCGATATCCCAAGGAAGAACCGCTCCCCGAACCCGGCCCCGCGCAGGGCGACCGGAAGGAGCCGGAGCGGCTGTACGTGGTCGCCGGACCGGACGGCGAGCGCGCCGACGTCGACCTGGTCACGTTAATCGTGGCGCGCGCCGACCCGCCGGCCTCGGCCACACCGGAGCAGTCGGCGACGCTCCGGCTGTGCGCGGCCCCCCTGTCGGTGGCCGAACTCTCGGCCTATCTGAACCTGCCGTTCAGTGTGGTGACCGTCCTGCTCACCGAGATGCTGACGGCCGAACTGGTGCAGGCGCGCGCCCCGATCGTCCGCCAGGCGCTCCCCGACCGTTCCCTCCTCGAAGCGGTGATGCATGGACTTCAAAGGCTCTGACACCATCCCCGGACCACGGACAGAGGATCATCTGCCGCACACGGCCCAGGCCGCGGTGAAGATCGTGATCGTGGGCGGCTTCGGAGTCGGCAAGACGACGATGGTCGGTTCGGTCAGCGAGATCAGGCCGCTGACCACCGAGGAGACCATGACGCAGGCCGGCGTCGGGGTCGACGACAACTACGGTTCGGACACCAAGACGGCCACCACCGTGGCCATGGACTTCGGCCGTATCAGCATCACCGAACAGCTGGTGCTCTACCTCTTCGGCACCCCCGGCCAGGAACGCTTCTGGTTCCTGTGGAACGGCCTGTTCGAGGGCGCGCTCGGCGCGGTCGTGCTGATCGACACCCGCCGCCTCGAGGTCAGCTTCGACGTCATAGGACGACTGGAGGAGCGCGGCGTGCCGTTCGTGGTCGCCGTCAACTCCTTCCCGGACGGGCCCCGTTACCCCATCGCCGACCTCCGCACCGCGCTCGACCTGGCCGAGGAGATCCCGATCATCGAGTGCGACGCCC
This sequence comes from Streptomyces sp. NPDC047043, assembly GCF_040644055.1. Classification (NCBI taxonomy): domain Bacteria; kingdom Bacillati; phylum Actinomycetota; class Actinomycetes; order Kitasatosporales; family Streptomycetaceae; genus Streptomyces; species Streptomyces sp. NPDC047043. The sequence continues at coordinate 267,666 of NZ_JBEYVO010000005.1, read as the reverse complement.
GCCGCCGGGCCTCCAGCCGCGACGTCCTGATGACCCTGATGCGCTTCCTGCACTCGCTCGCCATGACGGGTGCGCTCACCTGACCGTCCTCACCCGTATCCGTCCCAACTCCCCCGACAACGGATCCACTTCGGAGCGACCACTGTGACGCCTGAATCCCACTCCCTCACCGGCACGGACCCCAAGGCCGGCCCACCGCCCGGCTGCCCCGCCCACGGCCGCGGCCCCGGCGGGCTGCACCGGCTCTACGGTCCCGAGGCGGAGGACCTGGCCTCCCTGTACGAGCAACTCCGCGACGAGCACGGCTCGGTGGCGCCCGTGCTGCTCCACGACGACGTGCCGATGTGGGCGGTGCTCGGCCACACCGAGAACCTGCACATGGTGCGCTCGCCCTCGCAGTTCTGCCGGGACAGCCGCCTGTGGACCCCGCTCATGGAGGGCATGGTCAAGCCCGACCACCCGCTGATGCCGCACATCGCCTGGCAGCCGATCTGCTCCCACGCCGAGGGCGACGAACACCTGCGCCTGCGGGCGGCGGTCACGGGCGCCATGTCGACCATCGACCACCGCAGCCTCCGCCGCCACATCAACCGCTACACCCAGCGCCTGGTCAACCGCTTCTGCGAGGAGGGGACGGCCGATCTCGTCGGCCAGTTCGCCGAGCACCTGCCGATGGCCATCATGTGCGAGATCCTCGGCATGCGCGAGGAGTACGACGACCGGCTCGTGCAGGCCGCCCGCGACGCGCTCAAGGGCACCGAGACGGCCATCGCCAGCCACGGCTACGTCATGGACGCGCTCAGCCGGCTCACCACCCGCCGCCGGGCCAAGCCCGAGGAGGACTTCACCAGCCACCTCATCACGCACCCGGCGCGGCTGACCGACGACGAGGTCAGGGAGCACCTGCGCGTCGTGCTCTTCGCCGCCTACGAGGCCACGGTCAACCTGCTGTCCAACGTGCTGCGCATGGTCCTCACCGACCCGCGCTTCCGGGCCCAGCTCAACGGCGGCCAGATGACGGTGCCGGAGGCGGTCGAGCAGTCGCTGTGGGACGAGCCGCCGTTCAGCTCGGTCTTCGCCTACTTCGCCAAGCAGGACACGGAGCTCGGCGGCCAGCACATCCGCAGGGGCGACGGACTGCTCCTGGGGATCGCCCCGGGCAACGTCGACCCGCGGGTCCGCCCCGACCTGGCGGCCAACATGCAGGGCAACCGCTCCCATCTCGCCTTCGGCGGCGGGCCGCACGAGTGCCCCGGTCAGGACATCGGCCGTGCCATCGCCGACACCGGTATCGACGCACTGCTCATGCGACTGCCCGACGTCGAACTCGACTGCGACGAGGACGAGTTGGTGTGGCGGCAGTCGATCTCCTCGCGCCACCTGGTGGAGCTGCCGGTGCGGTTCGCGCCGAAGCCGCCGCAGGACGTGATGCAGAAGCCGGCCCATGCGCCCGTCCCGTCGCAGCGCACCGACTGGCAGGTCGGCACCCCGCAGCCCGAGCCGGCCGCTGCCGCCGTCGCCGAGCAGGCCCGGACCGCCGCCCCCGCCGCCGAGCCGCAGCCGGTGGCCCCGCCGCAGCAGCCCGTGCCGGCGCCCGAACCGGTGCGCCCGATGGGTGCCTGGCGGCGTTTCCTGCGCTGGTGGCGCGGTTACTGACCGGACCGGTCGCCGTACGAGGACCAGGCCTCGAGCGTTCTCGTGCTCCGGAACCGGTGCTCCACCCCCGTGACCGGATCGGTGAACTCCAGCGCCCGCGCCAGCAGTTGGAGCGGCCGCCGGAAGTCACCGGCCGGCACGGGGTCCTTCACCACCGGATAGAGCGGGTCGCCGAGGATGGGCACGCCCAGCGCGTTCATGTGGACGCGCAGCTGATGGGTCTGCCCGGTGCTCGGCACCAGCCGGTACCGCCCCGGACCGTCCGCCCGGTGCTCGATCAGTTCCACCCGGCTGACGGCGTTCGGCTCGCCCTCCACCTCGTAGGCCGCGAGCACCCCCCGCTCCTTCACGATCCGGCTGCGCACGGTCCGGGGAAGGGCGAGCCCGGGATCGTACGGTGCCACCGCCTCGTACTCCTTGAAGACCCGCTTGTCGCGGAAGAGCGACTGGTACGCGCCGCGTTCCTCGGGCCGCACGGTGAACAGCACCAGCCCGGCGGTGAGCCGGTCCAGCCGGTGCGCGGCGCCCAGCGCCGGGATCCCCAGCTCCCGGCGCAGCCGTGCGAGCGCGGTCTCGGTGACGTGGCTGCCGCGTGGTGTGGTGGCCAGGAAGTGCGGCTTGTCGGCGACGACGATGTGCTCGTCGCGATGCACGACGTCCAGCGGGAACGGCACGGGCACCTCGGCGGGCAGCTCCCGGTGGAACCACACGAACATGCCGGGTTCGTACGGCGCATCGGACGCGACGGCCCGCCCGTCGGCACCGACGATCTTCCCCGCCTCGAACATCCCGTCGACGACCCCGGCGCGAGCCGGCCCCAGTCGCTCGACCAGATGCTCACGGACCGTGGCCCACGGACCCTCGATCGGCAGCCGCACCCGTACCGGATCCACTCCGTGCCGTTGCGGCAGCGGAGAAGGCGGGATCCGTGGCTTGCGTCTCATCACGATCAAGCCTACGGCGCCGGAAAACCCGTTGGACCCGCCGCGCCCCACGGGCAGGATGCCGATCATGCCCTACGTCACCAGCCCCGTCCTGCCCGCCGGAACCCTCGCCCGTAGCCCGCAGCCCGTCCTCCTCACCGGCGACGGGCTGGTTCTGCGCCCATGGCGGGCCGAGGACGCGCCCGACCTCCACGAAGCCTTCCAGGACCCGCTCATGCGCCAGTGGCACATCCGGCGCAGCGACTCGGTGGAGGAGGCCGCCGGCTGGATCGAGCAGTGGCTGAAGGAGTGGGAGGGCGAGCGGACCGCTCAGTGGGCGGTCGCCGACGCGGACAGCGACCGGCTGCTGGGCCGGGTGGCACTGCGTGAGATCGAACTCGGCGAGGGCACGGCCGAGGTCGCGTACTGGGCCGCGGCCGCGGCCCGGGGCCGGGGCGTCGCCGCCCGGGCGGCCTCCGCCCTGACCCGCTGGGCCTTCGACGAGATCGGCTTCCACCGCCTCGAGCTGATGCACGCCACCGCGAACCAGGCCTCCTGCCGCGTCGCCACCAAGACCGGCTTCGCCCTGGAGGGCACCAGGCGCAGTGCCCTCCTGCATCCCGACGGCTGGCACGACATGCACCTGCACGCGCGCGTACGGGGCGACTGAGCTAGGCCGCAGTCTCCGGAACCGCCGTGTCCGATACGGCAGTCGGGGCCGCGGTCTGCTTGCGGTACGCCCGGTAGGCGCCGCCGGCCACGAGTGTCGCGGCCAGGAACAGCACCGTGAACCACTGGAAGTACCAGTGCCCGCCCGCCGGGTCGTACACCGCCGCCCTCGGCCAGGCCAGGTTGACGGTCATCAGGAGGCCGTAGAGGAGGGCGAGGGCGTTGACCGGGATGCCCCAGCGGCCGAGGGAGAAGAGCTTGGTGCCCGTCTCGTCGGTGCCCTCCGAGGTGAACTCGCCGCGCAGGCGCCGTAGCAGAAGAGGGCCGGTGACCATCGCGTACGCCAGGTACAGCATCACGATGCAGGTGGTGCCGATGGCCAGGAAGGCGTCCGGGGAGGCGAAGTTGAGCAGGAGGAGGGCTGCAGCGAGGACGCCGACGACCAGGGCGGGGGCGCTGGGCATGCCCGTGCGCGGGTTGACGTGTGCGAGCCGCTTGGAGAAGGGGAGTTGGTCGTCGCGGGCCATGGAGAACAGCATCCGGCAGGCCGCCGTCTGGATGGCCAGGGTGGCGACCGCGATCGCCACCACCACGTCCGCCAGCAGGACCTTGCCGACACCGTCGCCGAGGCGGCTGGTCAGGACGTAGCTCAGGCCGTCGACGCCCAGGTGCCCGTCGGTCAGGCTGGGCGCGGCGAGCAGGCCGCCGAGGATGACCAGGCCGCCGAGCAGGCCCGCGGCGCCGAGCGCGGTGAGGATGGTGCGGGGCGCCGTACGCCTCGGGTTGTGCGTCTCCTCGCTCATCTCGCCCGCACTGTCGAAGCCGATCATCACGTACGCCGCCGTGAACGAGCCCACCAGCAGCGCCCCCAACAGGCCGGAGCTCGCCGCGCCTTCGGTGTGGAAGGTGATGCCGGGGGAGCGCTTGGAGTGGGTCAGCAGGAGCACGACGATCAGGACCGCGCCGATGATCTCCGCGGTGACGCCGACCCGGTTGATCACGGACAGCACGCGGTTGTCCAGGATGTTCACCACAGTGGTGAGGATCAGCAGGATCACACCGAGCACGGCCGCGTTGGCCGCGCCGTCCTCCGACGTCACCGCCGGGTCGGTGCCCACCAGTTGGAAGCCCGACCAGATCGCCGGCAGCACCATCTGCAGTGCGAGCGCCGCCGCCGCGACCACCACGATCTGCCCGATCACCATGATCCAGCCGGCGAACCAGCCGAAGGTGAGGTTCGAAAGGCGCGACGACCACTGGTAGATGGCGCCCGAGATCGGATACCGCGCCGCCAGCTCCGCGAAGCACGCGGCCACCAGCAACTGCCCGACCAGCACCGCCGGCCAGGCCCAGAAGAAGACGGGGCCGCCGAACGCGTACCCGAAGGCGAAGAACTGGAAGACCGTCGTCAGGACGGAGATGAAGGAGAAACCGGCCGCGAAGGAGGCGTACCGGCCCAGGCTGCGGTGCAGCTCCTGGCGGTAGCCGAACTCGGCCAGGGAGCCGTCGGCCGGGGAGTGCGGCGGATCGGGGCGTACGTCGGAGGGGGTGGTTGTCGTCACGGCGGCACCTGCCTTCGGCGCGGATTCCTGTCTACGGATTCCTGTCAGGCGACAGAAATTAGGGACGGGGTGTTTCGCCTGCGTCACGCCGTCGTGTCCGCGGCGGGCCCAAGTCCTCACGCCCTTGCCTCGCCCATCGAAACGCGATACATCGTGTGTATTGACGGCTGCTCGAGAGTCGCGATATGTTCGGCCACGGATATTCGTAAGCGAGGTGATCGTCATGGCCATGAAACGCCGCAAGCTCAGCAACCCGCTGGCGCTCGCCGTGATGGTCACGCTCTGGCAGAAGCCGATGCATCCGTACGAGATCGCCCAGACCCTGCGCCGGCAGGGCAAGGATGTCAGCACGAAGATCAAGTACGGCTCGCTCTACACGGTCGTGCAGAACCTTCAGAAGCACGGATTCGTCGAGGTCGCCGACGTCGAGCGGCAGGGCAACCGGCCCGAGCGCACGGTCTACGGGCTCACCGAGGCGGGGCGGGAGGAGATGGCCGACTGGCTGTCCGATCTGCTGGCCGTCCCGGCCAAGGAGTTCCCGATCTTCGAGACCGCGCTGTCGCTGCTCGGTGCCCTGCCTCCCGACGAGGTGGTGCGGCTGCTCCAGGAGCGCTTGCAGAACCTCGAGGTGGAGGCGGCGAGCGGGCGCGCGGCGCTGGAGAAGCTCTGCGAGACGCTCCCGCGGCTCTTCCTCGTCGAGGTCGAGTACAACCTGCACATGGTCGAGGCGCAGGCGCAGTGGGTCCGCGGTTTTCTCGAGGAGATCGAGAAGGGCTCGCTGCCGGGCGTCGACGGGTGGCGCCACTTCCACGAAACGGGGGAGCTGCCACCGGAGTTCACCTAACGAAACAGACCCCGGCCGGGCTGTTGCAGCAGCCCCGGCCAGGGTCTCGAACCCCGAGCTGAATCCGCCGTGAGGCAGTCCAGGCGATCGAGGTGCGGCACACCCAGGATAGCCCGGCACTCCTCAAGCGGACGGATCAGTTGTCATCCGCTCATTCAGGAGAGCTGTCGTCATGAGTACCACCCGTGCGCCCGCAGTGGAGGCGCGCCAGCTGATCAAGACCTACCCCGGTGAGGTCACCGCCCTGCGCGGCATGGACGTCACCGTCGAACCGGGCACCGTCTTCGGGCTCCTCGGGCCCAACGGCGCCGGCAAGTCCACCACCGTCAAGATCCTCACCACCCTGGCCGAGCCCGACTCGGGCACGGCCACCGTCGCCGGCCACGACGTGCTGCGCCACCCGGACCGGGTGCGCCGCGCGATCGGCGTGGTCGCCCAGAGCTCCGGCGCCGACCCGGTCGCCACGGGCCGCGAGAACCTCCAACTGCAGGGCAGGCTCTACGGGTTGAAGGGCGCCGCCCTCGCCACGCGCGTGGACGAGCTGCTCGACCGCTTCAGCCTGACCGACGCCGCGCGGCGCCAGGTCAAGGGCTACTCCGGCGGTATGCGACGCCGACTCGACGTCGCCCTCGGCCTGGTGCACCGGCCCGAGGTGCTCTTCCTCGACGAGCCCACCACAGGCCTGGACCCCGAGGCCCGCACGGCGATGTGGGACGAGATCGACCGGCTCGCGGGGGAGGAGGGGCTGACGATCCTGCTCACCACGCACTACCTCGAGGAGGCCGACCGGCTCGCCGAGCGCATCGCCATCGTCGACCGCGGGCGGGTCGTCGTGCAGGGCACGCCCGACGCCCTCAAGGGCGAACTCCGCGGTGACGCCGTCCACTTGGAGCTCAGGGAAGCGGTGGGCGAAGCCGGCCGTACGCTGCTCAAGGGCGCCCTCGGCGGGCTGCCCGGCATGCACGAGGTGCTGGTCGACGGGCGCCGCGTCAGCGTCCGCGCCGACGACGGGGCGGCCGCCGTACCCGCACTGCTCGGGGCGCTGGAGCGGGCCGGGGTCGGGGTCGCCGCCGCGACCGTCGCGCGCCCGTCCCTCGACGACGTCTACCTCCGTTACGCGGGCCGCCGTTACTCCGAGGCGGACGCCGAAGCCACCGAGAACCTCGTCCTCGCCGGAGGTGCGCGATGAGTACGGCCGTCTCCCAGACCTGGTACATGACGCAGCGTCAACTCATGGTGTTCACACGGCAGCCGGCGTACGCGATCATCACCCTGATCCAGCCGGTGATCTGGCTGTTCCTGTTCGGCAACCTCTTCAAGAAGGTCGTCGAGCTCGGCGGCTTCGGGACGACCACGTACCTCGACTACCTCGTCCCGGGTGTGGTCGTGATGAGTGCGCTGAGCTCCAACATGTGGGCGGGCATGGGCACGTTGGAGGAGATCCAGCGCGGCACGCTCAACCGGTTCCTGACCACGCCGGTGAGCCGGGCCGCGCTGATGAACGGCAACGTCGTCAACAACGGCCTGGTCACCGCGTTCCAGTCGGTCGTCATCGTGCTGCTCGCGCTGGCCGGCGGCGCCGACTACCCCGGCGGGATCGGCGGCATCGCGATCCTGGTCCTCGCCGCCGTGCTGCTCGGCACGATCTTCGGGGCGCTGTCCAACGCGCTGGGCATGCTGGTGCAGGAGCGGGAGTCGATCATCGGCATCAACACCTTCCTGCTGCTGCCGCTGACGTTCCTGTCCTCCGCCTTCATGGCGCCGTCCCAGATGCCCTCCTGGATGCGGCACATCGCCGACTTCAACCCGCTCAACTGGGCGATGGTCGCGGGCCGTTCGGCCCTGTCCGAGCACCCCGACTGGGGTGACGTGCTCAGCAGGGGAGGGGCGCTGCTCGCGCTCGCGGTGGCGGCGGTGTGGCTGTCGATCCGGACGTTCCGGTCGTACCAGCGGTCGGTTTAGGCGCAACAGAAAGCGGCCCGCGCCACGCGCGGGCCGCAGTGCCATGGCTCAGGCCGCCGTGGCCCCCTCCTGCTCCGCCTCGATGCGCGCGTTCCACTCCCGCTTGGAGGCCTGCCAGCCGTCCTCGTTGTGGCCGAGGCGCCAGTAGCCGGAGATCGACAGGTCCTCGCGCGGGATCTCCAGGTCGCAGCGCAGCAGTTGGCGCAGCTGCTTCACGAAGTGCGCCTCGCCGTGCACGAACGCGTGCGGGCGGCCCTCCGGGAACTCCAGCGCCCGTACGGCCTCCACCAGCAACTCGCCGACCGGACGGTCCCCGCGGTGCAGCCAGACGACCTCCACATCCGAGTCGATCTTCTGCTCCTCCTCGGGGCCCGAGACCTCCACGAAGGCGTGCGCGGTGGCGCCGTCGGGCAGCGACTCCAGGGAGCGGGCGATCGCCGGCAGGGCGCTCTCGTCGCCGACGAGCAGATGCCAGTCGGCGGTCGTGTCGGGGGCGTAGGCGCCGCCCGGGCCCATGAAGTGCACGGTCTCGCCCGGCTGTACACGCGCCGCCCACGGTCCGGCCAGGCCCTCGTCGCCGTGGATCACGAAGTCCAGGCTCAGTTCGTGGTGGACCGGGTCCCAGGCCCGCACGGTGTACGTCCGGGTCACCGGCCACTGCTCGCGCGGGAACTCCGCCCGGATCCGCTCCACGTCGAAGGGCTCCGGGTAGACGGCGCCCCCGGCCGGGAACAGCAGCTTCACATAGTGATCGGTGCAGGTGTCCGCCTGGAACCCGGCAAGACCTTCGCCACCGAGCACCACGCGCTGCATGTGCGGGGTCAGCCGTTCGGTCCGGACGACCTGCGCGGAGTGGGGCTTGCGCGGCTTCCGAGCGGGGCGTTCTGCCATGGCGGCCTCCCTGTTCCCAAGCTTAGGTTTACCTAAGTTAGCACCTTCCCCCAGTTAACACCTCTCCCATGAAGACTTGATGAGTGCGCGTCGCCGGAATCGTCACGTCCCCAACGTCGTCAGCAGACGCTGCAGCGACCCGCCCAGGCCCCAGCGGACCGCCAGTTCGTCCAGCGCACCAGGGTCGCGCGGGGCGTGCGGCAGGGTCGTGTCGACGTCCGGCAGCGGGACGTCGTCGGCGACCTTGACGACCTTCGGCGCGACGGCGACATACGGCCGCGCCTCGTCCAGCCGCTTGCGCTGCGACGGCGTGAGTTTCGCCTTCGGGTCCTCGACCGCGGCCATGATCCCGGCCAGGTCCCCGAACTCGGCGAGCAGTTTCGCGGCCGTCTTCTCGCCGATGCCCGGCACCCCGGGCAGTCCGTCGCTCGGGTCGCCGCGCAGCAGCGCCAGATCCGCGTACCCCGGACCGGCCACCCCATACTTCTCGCGCAGCCAGGCCTCGTCGGTGAGCTGCAGTGTGCCGACGCCCTTGAGCGGGTAGAGCACGCGCACCCCGCGCGCGTCGTCGACGAGCTGGTACAGGTCGCGGTCGCCGGTGACGATGTCGACCGGGCCCTTCGCCCGCGCCGTGAACGTGCCGATCACGTCGTCCGCCTCGTACGGCTCGACGCCCACGCGCGCGATGCCGAGCGCGTCGAGGACGGCCTCGATGACGGGCACCTGCGGCGACAGGGTGTCCGGCACCTCCTCCTCGTCCGGTCCCACCGCGTGCTCCTCGGCGACGCGGTGCGCCTTGTAGGAGGGGATGAGGTCGACCCGCCACTGCGGCCGCCAGTCGGCGTCCATGCACGCCACCAGATCGCTGGGCCGGTGGTCCTTGACGAGGCGGTCGATGAATTCGAGGAGCCCGCGCACGGCGTTCACCGGTGTGCCGTCCGGGGCCTTCACGGACTCCGGGACGCCGAAGTAGGCGCGGAAGTAGAGCGAGGCGGTGTCGAGGAGCATCAGTCGTCCGGTCACGCCTCGCATCATGCCGTACGGCACCGACAGTCACCCGCCGGCGAGCAGCCAACGCCACCGCGGAAGCTCGGTGACGACAGTCGTCGCGGCCAACAGGGACACCAGGGCAGCCGCCCAGACGGGAAAGCGCGACCACGCCGAGACCACCGCCGCGACGAGCTGGAGCAGCACGAGCAGAATCGTGGCCCACCCCGGAACCGCGACGATCACGTTCGCCTTGTCCCCGGGAGTCGAGAAGACGGTCGGAAGACCGATCAGCACCACCAGCGAGAACACCGCGAGCGGCCAGGAGTACGACCACAGCGCCCAGGGCGTCGCGACCCAGGCCACCAGCTCCGTCGCGAAGCGCAGCGCCGACGCGCGTCTGTCGTCCGGTCGTTCCACAGTTGTCCCCCCAACACCGATGTGAAGCACCGGCGGCGATCCTACGCACCGGTTGTGAACTGAACCACTCCCGCGTTTGCCCTGGTCGGCCGGGGGCAGGCGCGGCCCCGTCCCCCCGACCCCCACAGACGAGAGGCGCGCGTGTCAGCCAGACTTGAGGCCGAACAGCTCTACAAGGTGTTCGGCAGGCGACCGGACCAGGCAGTCGAGAAGCTCCGGCAGGGAACCGACCGCGAGGAGCTGCGCGCCGACGGCGCCACCGCCGCCGTGATCGACGCCTCCTTCACCGTGGAACCGGGCCAGATCTTCGTCGTCATGGGCCTGTCCGGCTCCGGCAAGTCCACCCTGCTGCGGATGCTCAACGGCCTGCTCGAGCCGACCGCCGGACATGTCCGCTTCGACGGCCAGGACCTGACCGCCCTCGGCGCCCGCGAGCTGCGCCAGGTCCGCGCGAACAAGATCAGCATGGTCTTCCAGCACTTCGCGCTGTTCCCGCACCGCAGCGTCCTGGAGAACGCCGCCTACGGCCTCGCCGTGCAGGGCGTGCCCCGCGCCGAGCGCGAGCAGCGCGCCGGCGAGGCGCTCGCCCTGTGCGGACTGGCCGGCTGGGAGAAGTCCTGGCCCGACGAGCTCTCCGGTGGTATGCAGCAGCGCGTGGGCCTCGCCCGCGCCCTCGCCACCGACGCCGACCTGCTTCTCATGGACGAGTCGTTCAGCGCGCTGGACCCGCTGATCCGCCGCGACATGCAGGACCAACTGCTGCAGCTGCAGCAGACGTTGAAGAAGACCATCGTCTTCATCACCCACGACCTCAACGAGGCCATGCGCCTGGGCGACCGCATCGCCGTCATGCGCGACGGCCGCATCGTGCAGATCGGCAGCGCCGAAGAAATCCTCATCCGGCCCGCCGACGACTACGTGGCCTCCTTCACCAAGGACGTCGACCGCTCCCGAGTGCTGACGACGTCCGCCGTCATGGACCGGGACGTCCGCGGCGACGAGGCCGACTGCGGTTGCGAGAGCGGCTGCGAGACCGCGACGCCCGACACACCGTTCACCGAACTCTGCGCGATCAGCGCCCGGTTGACGCACCCGGTGGCCGTCCTGGACGACAAACGCACACTCGTCGGAGTGGTCCCGCAGGCGCGCCTGGTCGGCTTCCTCGGCAACGGGGAGGTCACCCATGCCTAGGATCCCGCTCGGCGACTGGGTCAACGACACGGTGGACTGGCTGCTCAGCCATGTGTCCTGGCTCTTCGACTTCTTCAAGACCGTCTTCACCGGGACCTACGACGGCATCAACGCCGTCCTCCAGGCCCCCGAACCCCTGCTGCTCGCGGGCATCTTCGCCGTGCTCGCGTTCTGGCTGCGCGGCACGACCGCCGGTGTCCTCACCTTCGTGGGCTTCGCCTTCATCGACTCCCTCGAACTGTGGGAGGACGCGATGGTGACCCTGTCGCTGGTCCTCGTGGCCACCATCATCGCGCTGGTGATCTCGGTGCCGGTGGGCATCTGGGCCGCACGCTCCAACCGGGTCAGCGGCCTGGTCCGGCCGGTGCTGGACTTCATGCAGACGCTGCCCGCGATGATCTACCTCATCCCGGCGATCCTGTTCTTCGGCACCGGCGCCTCCGCGGGCATCGTCGCCACCCTGATCTTCGCGCTCGCCCCCGGTGTCCGCATGACGGAGCTGGGCATCCGCCAGGTCGACAAGGAACTGGTCGAAGCCGCCGAGGCGTTCGGCACCTCGCCCCGCGACACACTGCTGCGCGTCCAGCTGCCGCTCGCCCTGCCGACCGTGATGGCGGGCGTCAACCAGGTCATCATGCTCGGCCTGTCGATGGCCGCGATCGCCGGCATGGTCGGCACCGGCGGCCTCGGCGGCGACGTCAACGAAGCGATCGGCCAGCTCAACGTCGGCCTCGGCTCCGAGGCCGGCGTAGCCATCGTGATCCTCGCGATCTACCTCGACCGCATGACCAGCGCCCTGGGCACCCATGTCTCCCCGCTGGGCCGCCGATCCGCCGCCAAGGCCCGCGCGGCCCAGGGGGGCCTCAAGATCTGGTCGTACCGCCCCCGCCCGCAGGTCGCCGTGATCGGCGTCGTGATCCTCGCCCTGGTCGCCGGCGGCATGGGCGTCTTCGGCGGCAACAGCGGTGGTACGGCGCCCGTCGCCGAGGCCAAGAACGTCGGCCAGGGCAAGAAGATCAGCATCGGCTACATCCCGTGGGACGAGGGCGTCGCCTCCACGTATCTCTGGAAGGAGATCCTCGAGGAGCGCGGCTTCCAGGTGGACGCCAAGCAGTTCGAGGCCGGCCCGCTCTACACCGCCCTGTCGGCGGGCAACGTCGACTTCCAGACCGACGCCTGGCTGCCCACCACCCACGAGCAGTACTGGAAGAAGTACGGCAGCAAGCTCGACGACCTCGGCGCCTGGTACGACAAGACCTCCCTGGAGCTGAGCGTCCCGTCGTACATGAAGGGCATCGACTCCCTGGACGACCTCAAGGGCAAGGCGTCGACCTTCGGCGGGAAGATCACCGGCATCGAGTCCAGCGCCGGTGAGACGGCCCTGCTCAAGAGCAAGGTCCTGCCGGGCTACGGCCTCGACAAGGAGTACAAGGTCGTCGACAGCTCCACCCCGGCGATGCTGGCCGAGCTGAAGCGGGCGTACAGCCAGAAGGACCCGATCGTCGTCACGCTCTGGTCGCCGCACTGGGCGTACAACGACTACAAGCTGAAGAAGCTCAAGGACCCCAAGGGCGCCTGGGGCGAGGGCGACGGCGTGCACACCGTCGCGCGCAAGGGCTTCGCGGACGGCAATCCCGTCGTCGGCAAGTGGCTGAAGAACTTCAGGATGAGCGAGAAGCAGCTCACCAGCCTCGAGGCCGAGATCAACAAGGCGGGCAAGGGCAAGCAGCAGGACGCCGTGCGCGCCTGGCTGAAGAAGAACCCGGGCGTCGTCGACAAGCTGGCGCCGGTCGCGAGCAGTGCGAGCCCCGCCGAGGCGAAGCGGACCGTCAACGTGGCCTGGTTCCCCTGGGACGAGGACATCGCCGTCACCTACCTCTGGAAGCACGTCCTGGAGCGGCGCGGCTACAAGCTGAACCTCAAGCAGATGGACGTCGGCCCGGTCTACACCGGCCTCGCCTCCGGTGACCTCGACGTCAACTTCGACGCCTGGCTGCCGTACGCGCAGAAGAACTACTGGGACAAGAGCAAGGACAGACTCAAGGACCTCGGCACCTGGTACCGGCCGACCTCCCTGGAGGTCGCCGTGCCCTCGTACGTCAAGGGCGTGAAGTCCTACGAGGACCTCAAGGGCAAGGCGTCCGCCTTCGACGGGAAGATCATCGGCATCGAGCCGGGCACCGGCGAGATGAACCTCCTCAAGACCAAGGTGCTGCCGGGCTACGGCCTCGACAAGGAGTACAAGGTCGTCGACGGCTCCACCCCGGCGATGCTGGCCGAGCTCAAGCGTGCCTATGCCAAGAAGGAGCCGGTCGCGGTCGTGCTGTGGTCGCCGCACTGGGCGTACAGCCGCTACGACCTCACCAAGCTGAAGGACGACAAGAAGCTCTTCGGCGAGGGCAACACGATCCGCACCATCTCGAACGAGAAGTTCCCCGAGCAGTATCCGCAGCTGACCAAGTGGATCAAGAACTTCAGGATGAGCGAGGCCGAGCTCGGCAGCCTGGAGGGCGAGATCAACAAGCGCGGCCAGGGCCATGAAGAGGAAGCGGTCGCCGCCTGGCTCGAGGAGCACCCGGACATGGTGAGCCGGATGACCCCGCAGTAGCCGCCGGCCGCCGCGCCGACACCGCCCGAGGGGTGGCCTCCCCACGCGTCCTGACAGCGTGTGGCGAAGGCCACCCCTCGGGTCATGTCCGGGGGCGGCCCCGGCTTCGTACCCTCGACTCTCCCCGGTCGCCCGCCCCTGTGAGAGTCACGTGATCCGCCCGCTGCTGCCCGCCGTCGTCCTCGTGGCGGCCGTCCTGACGGGGCCGTCGAGTGCGGATCCCGTGTCGGCGGCCGCCGCCCGGTTCGCCGGGCTCGCCGGAGACGTGAGCGCGGCGGACGGCGCGGTGTTCGACGCCCGGGACGACACCGGCCGCACGATGGACACCGCGCAGATCGTCCAGGCCCCCGACGGCACCTACCTCGCCGTCTACCACACCACCCTGGCCGACGGCCGCTTCCACGCGGCCGTCGCGACCTCCACGGATCTGCGCACCTGGACCCGCCGCCACGACTTCGGCGCGGGCACCAGCCAGCCCGCGCTAGCCGCCGACGACACCGGCGGATACGTCCTCGCGTACGAAAAGGATCCGGCCAACCACATAGCGCTACGCCATTACCCAAGCCTCGCCGCCCTCCTGACCGGAAATGCCGCCCGCACATTCGACGCGCCGCGTACCCTCTCCGGCTGCGCCGAGGGCACTCCGGACATCACCTCGGTGCACGGCGGGACCGTCGAACTGACCGGCCACTACCGGGCCGACTGCGACACCGACCGCCAACTCCGCGCCGTACTGCGGGACTTCACCACCTGGCACGCAACGCCTGATCACAGGCTTGATCGGGCCCTGCTGGCATGGGACACGGGCGGGAACATCGGCGACCGCTCGCGCATTGAACTGAAGGGCGAGAGTCTTGTGCTGATCGAGGGGCAGCGGCGGCGCGGAGACTTCGGGAGCTGGCGGACGTACGCCTACGATCCCGCCTCCGGACGGGCCGGCCGGGAGGCGATCCGCACCCCCGGAGGCAGCCGCGCCTTCGCCAACCCGTCGGCCGGCCCCGTCACCGACCCGGAGGGCCGTCCGGCCCTGCTGGTCAGCCTCTTCGTCCCGAAGGAGGAATCCGCACCCGGCGAGTCCGGGGAGCTCATCTACTGGCGAGAGTTGGCGAATTGACCGCACGCGGTGTTTACGGGGATGTGACGGGCGCATGAAACGGTTTGCCGAACCTGCGTAAGGTGCAGAGAACTCATCAGAAGTAAAGGGACCGACGGAGCGAAGGAGGGAGCCGGAGCGATGGGCGACCACAAAGACGACCACAAGGAGCAGTCGCTGCGAGTGGGCGCGGCCGTGCGGCGGCGGCGCCGGGCGCTGGAGCTCACCCTCGCCGTCGTGGCCGAGCGCAGCGGCCTGTCGGTACCCTTCCTGAGCCAGGTCGAGAACGACCGCGCGCGGCCCAGCAGAACGTCCCTCGAGAAGGTCGCCGACGCCCTGCGGACGACCGCCGTGGAACTTCTCGCGGCGGCGGACCCGGCGTGCAGCGTGGACGTGGTGCGGGGCGAGGCGCCCGACCCGGCCGCCGAACCGCGGGTGCGTTCCCTGGTGCGCGGTCACCACCAGATGCACGCCTCGGAGTTCACCGGCGACCATGACGCGGGCCGCGAATTCCAGTACCGCAACGACCAGTTGATGTACGTCGCCGACGGCGCCGTGGAGATCGAGGCGGAGGGCCGCGCCTACCGGCTCGGCCGAGGCGACACCCTGTATCTGACGGGCGGGGTGCGCCACCGCTGGCGGGCGACCGTGTCGGACACGCGCGTGGTCGTCGTCGCGGTGGCCGAACACATCGAGGCGGTCCGGGACCGCTCGCGGTAGGTCCTGGTGGGCGTGCGGGTCGTATCCCTGGTGCCGTCGCTGACCGAGGCGGTGGCGGTCTCGGTGCCCGGCGCCCTGGTCGGCGTGACGGACTGGTGCACCCACCCCGCGGACCTGGACGTGCCCCGTATCGGCGGCACCAAGAACCCGAAGGTCGAGCGCATCCTCGCGCTCGCTCCCGATCTGGTCGTCGCGAACGCGGAGGAGAACCGCGAACCCGACCTGGCGGCGCTGCGCGCGGCGGGCGTCGAGGTCCTGGTGACGGTGGTATGTGACATACCACAGGCGTTCGCCGAGCTGGAGCGGATGCTGGCCGCCTGCGGCGCGAAGTCCCGCCCCCGCTGGCTGGACGAGGCGCAGGCGGCCTGGTCGGACCTCCCGCCACCACAGCGCCGTACGACGGCCGTGGTCCCGATCTGGCGCCGCCCCTGGATGGTGCTGGGCCGGGACACCTTCGCCGGCGACGTGCTGTCACGTCTCGGAGTGGACCACCTGTACACGAGCCACCCCGACCGCTACCCCCGCATCCCGGTCGAGGAGCTGCGCGCGGCGGCTCCGGACGTCGTCGTGCTGCCGGACGAGCCGTACCGCTTCACGCAGGAGGACGGCCCGGAGGCGTTCCCCGGGCTGCCCTGTGCACTGGTCGGCGGACGGCATCTGACGTGGTACGGACCGTCGTTGACCGAGGCACCACGGGTGCTGGGCGAGGCCCTGCGAGCAGCTCACCGCTGAGCAGACCGCGCGCGGTGTGCACGGCCGCGGTGCCCCAGGCGGCGACGAGGACGACGTACAGCCCGACCGCGAGCCAGTCGTACACGGCGAGCCCGGTGTGCCGCGCGAGCGCCTCGGCGCCGGTGACGCAGGTCCCCACGGGAAAGGTGAACGCCCACCAGGTCATCGCAAAGCCCATGCCGTGCCGGCGTGCCCGCACCACATGGGCGGTGGCGAGCCCGAACCACAGCAGTGCGAACCCCATGACGGGCACGCCGTACAGCACGGCGAGGATGCCGAACCCCTCGCTGTACGGCGTCGGTACGACACCGGGGGCGACGTCCGCGAACTTGCCGACGGCGGTGGTGGACTGCCCGAGCGGCCCCAGCACCAGGAACAGGGTCGGCGTGAGGGCCAGGGGCAGTGGGCCGCCGGTGACCAGCCGGGCGAAGACCACCGGCAGCATCAGCAGGGTTGCGAGCAGACTCAGCCCGAACATCGCGAAACAGGCGAGCAGCAGGGTCTCCCGTGGCTGCCCGGCCGGCAGATGCGGCACGAGCAGCGGCCCGAGCGCCGCCGACACCATGGGCGCGACGACGGGCAGCAGCCATACGGGCGTGGCCTGCCCCGGCTCGACCTTGTGTCGTACGGCCATCAGGTACGGCACGGCGACGGCGGCCGCCAGCCCCACGAGCGTCCCGGCGGTGAACAGCACGGCGTCGAGGGCGACTGCGGGCCCGGTGCCGATCCAGTCCGCGCCGACGGTGAGCGCACCGCCGCCGACGGCCAGCAGGGCCATGGCGAGACAGCCGTAGAAGGGCGCCGTCGCAGGGTCGAGGAGGTGGGCGCGGGCCTGGTCGCGGTGGTGCGCCCAGTGCAGGGCGCGGGCGGCGAGCAGGGCGACGAGGAGGGCGAGGGAGAACGCCCACACGGCGGCGCAGACGGTGCGCAGGCCGGGGACGTCGAGCGGGAGGGCGGCTCCCGCGGTGGCGACGATGGAGGTGCCCATGACGGTGGCGTACCAGTTCGGTCCGAGGTGACGGACGGCGGTGGCGCGCGGCGGGCGTGCGGTGGCACGCGGGAGGGGCTGGGCTGCGGTGACCATGGTTCCACCGTCCCGCCCGGGTGCGGCTGCCACCAGGGAGTATGTGTCTATGGGGGCATAAGCTGGTCTTATGAGCAGTGACGAAGGGGCGAGGGACGCCCGAGCCGCCGTGGGTGGCACGTTGGCGCATCGCGTGCCCGACCTCGGGGCGCTGGAGCTGCTGCTGGCGGTCGCGCGGCGCGGGAGTCTCGGTGCGGCGGCACGGGAGTTGGGCATCACGCAGCCGGCGGCCAGCAGCCGGATCCGGTCCATGGAACGGCAGTTGGGCGTTGCGCTGGTGGACCGCTCGCCGCGCGGCTCCCGGCTGACGGACGCGGGCGCGCTGGTGACGGACTGGGCCCGGCGGGTCGTGGAGGCGGCGGAGGCGTTCGACGCGGGGGCGCAGGCGCTTCGCGACCGGCGTGACTCGCGGCTGCGGGTGGCCGCGAGCATGACGATCGCCGAGTATCTGCTGCCCGGCTGGCTGCTCGCGCTGCGCGCCCAGCGCCCCGACACGGCGGTGTCGCTGCTCGCGGGCAACTCGACGGTGGTGGCGGAGCGGTTGCTGTCGGGCGAGGCGGATCTGGGGTTCGTGGAGGGGGTCAGTGTGCCGTCTGGCCTGGACTCGACGGTCATCGCGCACGACCGCCTGATCGTGGTGACGGCACCGGGGCATGCGTGGGCGCGACGGCGGCGCCCGCTGGAGGCCTCGGAGCTGGCGGCGACGCCGCTGATCCTCCGCGAGAAGGGCTCGGGGACCCGGCAGGTCCTGGACGCGGCACTGGGCGGGCTGGCGCGGCCGCTGATCGAACTGTCGTCGACGACCGCGGTCAAGGCGGCGGCGGTGAGCGGGGCTGGGCCGGCGGTGCTCAGCGAACTGGCGGTGGGGGAGGAGTTGGGGATGCGGCGGCTGGTGCGGGTGCCGGTGGACGGCGTCGCGCTGGCCAGGGACCTGCGGGCGGTGTGGCCGACGGGGCATCGGCCGGTGGGGCCGGCGCGGGACCTGTTGTCGCTGACGCGGACGTAAGGCCTCTCGCCCGGCTCAGGAAATGGCCGAAGAGCTCGTCGCGGCCTCGACCAGTGCCCGCATCACCCGCAGGTCGTCGCCCATCTCCGGATGCCACTGAACGCCCAGCACCCAGCCCGCGGCGGACGGGAGCTCCACCGCCTCCACCGTCCCGTCCTCCGCGTGCGCAGTGGGGACCAGGCCGGTGCCGAGGCGGTCCACGGCCTGGTGGTGGTAGGTGGGTACGGACGTCTCCTCCGGGACGGCGGCTGCGTACAGCGTGCCGGGGACCGGCTTCACCGGGTGCCGGCCGAAGACGCCGACGACCTCGGCGTGACCGTCGATGTGCTGGACGAGGGTGCCGCCCAGGGCGACGTTCAGCAGTTGCATGCCCCGGCAGATGCCCAGGAGGGGGACGCGGGCCGCCAGGGCCGCCTCGATCAGCGCCAGTTCCCAGGCGTCGCGGGCGCGGGCCGGCGGGCCCGTCCGGGGGTGGGGCTCGGCGCCGTAGCGCACCGGCTCGACGTCCGGGCCGCCCGCGATCACCAGCCCGTCGAGACGCGCGACGGTCGCCGCGGCGTGCTCGGGCGCGTCCGGCGGCAGCATCGCGGCGAGCCCGCCCGCCCGCTGCGCGAGCCGCGGATAGCCGGCCGGCAGCAGCGCTGCCTCCAGCTCCCACACGCCCCAGCGCGCGCCGGCCTCCAGATACGTACTGATGCCGATCAGCGGCCTGCCCGCCATGCGTCCTCCCGCCCGGAACAATGGGTCACGTTCATACCTTTGACGAGTTGCCCCGGAAAGGCAAGGTCACGCCAGAAACCCCCTGAGCAGCGCCGCCGTCCCCGCACAGTGCTCCCGCATCATCTCCCGAGCCCCGTCCGCGTCCCGGTCGAGCACCGCCTCCACCAGGGCGATGTGCTGACGCTGCGAGTGCTCCAGGTTGCGTACGAGGAGGGGGATGCAGTCGAGCAGGTCGTTCACCGACGCCCGTACCGCCGCGTACTGGGCCGTGAGCGTGGGCGAGCCGCACAGTTCGGCCAGCGTCAGGTGCAGCAGTGTGTCCAGGCGGCGGTACTCCGACAGGGGCGCGTCGTGCGTGCGGGCCAGTGCCTCCCGCAGCCGGTCCGCCTGCTCGTCCGACAGGCCGTGCGCCGCGCACAGACCTGCCGCGCCCACCTCCAGGACCTCACGGAAGCGCAGCACGTCCTCGATGTCGACCGCGGCGATCCGGCGCCGCAGCTCGTCCTCGCCGCCCGCGTCCGCGCGGGGCAGGACGAACGTCCCGCCGTACCGGCCGCGCCGGGACTCCACCAGGCCCTGGTCCTGCAGCACCTTGAGCACCTCGCGCAGCGTCACCCGGCTGATCCCGAGCCGCTCCGCCAGCTCCCGCTCGGCCGGCAGCCGCTCGCCCCCCGGCACCAGGCCCAGCCTTACGACTTGCAGAATCTGCTCCAGCGCCTCCTCGAAGCCGTTGCCCGCGCGCACCGGCCGCAGCACCGGTGTCAACCGGTCCTCCAGGCTGCCGTCCGGATCCAGCGACATCCCACCGCACCCCCTTCCCAAGCAATGGTTCTCCGAAATACCTTATGGCTTCCGGCCCGGCCGAAAAAGCGCGCAGAACCTGAAGGAGCGTTCCCGTGGCAGACCGCACACCCCCACTGAGCGTCGAGGAGCTGCACGCCCTCGTCGCCAGCGGTGAGATCGACACTGTCGTCCTGGCCTTCCCCGACATGCAAGGGCGGCTCCAGGGCAAGCGCTTCGCCGCACGTTTCTTCCTCGACGAGGTCCTCCACCACGGCACCGAGGGCTGCAACTACCTCCTCGCCGTCGACACCGAGATGAACACCGTCGACGGCTACGCCATGTCCTCCTGGGACCGCGGCTACGGCGACTTCGCCATGCACCCTGACCTGCGCACCCTGCGCCGCGTGCCCTGGAACGCCGGCACGGCCATGCTCATCGCCGACCTGGCCTGGAACGACGGAACGCCCGTGGTCGCCGCCCCGCGGCAGATCCTGCGCCGCCAGCTGGACCGCCTCGCCGAGCACGGCTTCACCGCCAAGGTGGGCACCGAGCTGGAGTTCATCGTCTTCAAGGACACCTACGAGCAGGCCTGGGACGCCAACTACAGAGGGCTGACGCCGGCCAACCAGTACAACATCGACTACTCGGTGCTCGGGACCGGGCGGATCGAGCCCCTGCTGCGCCGTATCCGCAACGAGATGGCGGGCGCGGGGCTGACCGTGGAGTCCGCCAAGGGCGAGTGCAACCCCGGCCAGCACGAGATCGCCTTCCGCTACGACGACGCCCTGGTCACCTGCGACCAGCACGCCATCTACAAGACCGGCACCAAGGAGATCGCCGCCCAGGAGGGCGTGTCGATCACCTTCATGGCCAAGTACAACGAGCGCGAGGGCAACTCCTGCCACATCCACCTCTCCCTCGCGGACGCGGCCGGCAACAACGCCATGCCCGGGGACGGCGAGGGCGGCATGTCGGACGTCATGCGCCACTTCCTCGCCGGACAGCTCGCGGCCCTGCGGGACTTCTCGCTGCTCTACGCCCCCAACATCAACTCCTACAAGCGGTTCCAGCCGGGTTCGTTCGCCCCGACCGCCGTCGCCTGGGGCTACGACAACCGCACCTGCGCGCTGCGGGTCGTCGGCCACGGCCGCTCGCTGCGCTTCGAGAACCGGCTGCCCGGCGGTGACGTCAACCCGCACCTCGCCGTCGCCGGTCTGGTCGCGGCCGGGCTGCACGGCATCGAGCAGAAGCTGGAGCTGCCGGAGCCCTGTGCGGGCAACGCCTACACCGCCGAGTACGAGCACGTCCCGACCACCCTGCGCGAGGCCGCCGAGCTCTGGGAGAACAGCCCGATCGCCAAGGCCGCCTTCGGCGACGAGGTCGTCGCGCACTACCGCAACATGGCGCGCGTCGAGCTCGAGGCCTTCGACGCCGCGGTCACCGACTGGGAGCTGCGCCGCTCCTTCGAACGCATGTGAGGCCCGTGTTGTCTGCCGAGTCCGTACTGGAAGTACTGAACCCCGCCACCGAGGAGGTCGTCGCCACCGTCCCCGCCGCCACCACGGCCGACGTTGACACCGCCGTCGTACGAGCCACGGCGGCACAGGCGAAGTGGGCCGCGCTGCCGCCCGCCGACCGCGCCAGGCTGCTGCGCCGGTTCGCGAGCAAGGTCGACGAACACCTGGAAGAACTGGCCCGGTTGGAGGTCCGCGAGGCCGGCCACACCGTCGGCAACGCCCGCTGGGAGGCCGGCAATGTGCGCGACCTGCTGGACTACGCGGCCGGGGGAGTGGAGCGGCTGACGGGACGGCAGATCCCGGTGGCCGGCGGCCTCGACGTGACGATCCTCGAACCGCTGGGTGTCGTCGGGGTCATCGCGCCGTGGAACTTCCCGATGCCGATCGCCGCCTGGGGCACGGCTCCCGCGCTCGCGGCCGGCAACGCCGTCCTCCTCAAGCCCGCCGAGACGACCCCGCTGACGGCCCTGCGGCTGGCCGAACTCGCCCTGGAGGCGGGCCTGCCCGACGGCCTGTTCCAGGTGCTCCCCGGTCACGGCCCCGTCGCCGGCAACGCCCTCGTCGAGCACCCGGGCGTCGCGAAGATCGTGTTCACGGGGTCAACGGCCGTGGGCAAACAGGTGTTGGCGAAGGGCTCGGCGCTGCTCAAGCGCGTCACCCTCGAACTCGGCGGCAAGAGCCCCAACATCGTCTTCGCCGACGCCGACCTCGAAGCCGCGGCAGCCGCCGCCCCCATGTCCTTCCTCGACAACTCCGGCCAGGACTGCTGCGCCCGCACCCGCATCCTCGTCCAGCGCAGCGCGTACGACCGGTTCCTGGAGCTGCTGAGCCCCGCGATCGAGGCGGTGACGGTCGGCGACCCGGCCGACGAGCGGACGGACATGGGCCCGCTGATCTCCAAGGTCCAGCTGGACCGCGTGCGTTCGTACGTCGACGCCGACGCACCCGGCATCCGCGGCAAGGCCCCCGAGGGCCCCGGCTTCTGGTTCCCGCCCACCGTCCTCACCGGCGTCGAGGCGCACGCGCGCGTGGCCGTCGAGGAGGTCTTCGGCCCGGTCGCCGTGGTCCTCCCCTTCGAGGACGAGGCGGAGGCCGTGGCGCTCGCCAACGCCACCGACTACGGCCTCTCCGGCTCCATCTGGACCCGCGACGTGGGCCGCGCCCTGCGCGTCTCGCAGGCCGTCCGCGCGGGCAACCTGTCCGTCAACTCCCACTCCAGCGTCCGCTACTGGACCCCCTTCGGCGGCTTCAAGCAGTCCGGTATCGGCCGTGAGCTCGGCCCGGACGCCCTGACCGCCTTCACCGAAACCAAGAACGTCTTCATCAGCACGGAAGGCCCCGCACAGTGACCGACACCCCAGTCTGCCGACGCCTGGTCGGCCGCACCGCCGTCATCACCGGAGCCGGCAGCGGCATCGGCCTCGCCACCGCGCGCCGGCTCGCCTCCGAGGGCGCGCACGTCGTCTGCGGCGACGTCGACGAGGCCCGCGGCAAGGCGGCCGCCGACGAGGTCGGCGGGATCTTCGTCAAGGTCGACGTCACCGACCCCGAGCAGGTCGAGGCCCTCTTCAAGACGGCCTTCGACACCTACGGCAGCGTCGACATCGCCTTCAACAACGCGGGCATCTCCCCGCCCGACGACGACTCCATCCTGGAGACCGGCCTGGAGGCCTGGAAGCGCGTCCAGGAGGTCAACCTCACCTCCGTCTACCTGTGCTGCAAGGCCGCGATCCCCTACATGCGGCGGCAGGGCAAGGGCTCGATCATCAACACGGCGTCCTTCGTGGCGCGGATGGGCGCGGCCACGTCCCAGATCTCGTACACGGCGTCCAAGGGCGGCGTACTCGCCATGTCCCGCGAACTGGGCGTGCAGTTCGCCCGCGAGGGCATCCGTGTGAACGCCCTCTGCCCGGGCCCGGTCAACACCCCGCTCCTGCAGGAGCTGTTCGCGAAGGACCCGGAGCGGGCCGCCCGCCGCCTGGTCCACATCCCGGTCGGCCGCTTCGCCGAGGCCGAGGAGATCGCCGCCGCCGTCGCCTTCCTGGCCAGCGACGACTCCTCCTTCATCAACGCCACCGACTTCCTGGTGGACGGCGGAATCGCGGGCGCGTACGTCACACCCCTGTAGACACGAAGCGGTCCCCGAGCTTCGGGGACCGCCCTAGAGTGCCGGAATGAGCATGTCGCCCCCGCCCGGTTGGTACCCCGATCCGTCGGCCCCCCACCTGCAGCGATGGTGGGACGGCACCGCCTGGACCGAGCACTGGAGCGCACCGGAGGCCCCCGGACCGCCGCCTTCCGGGGGCGGCGGTTCCGGTCGCGCCAAGGTCGTCGCGCTCACCACCGCCGGAATGGTGCTCGTCGCCGCGATCGTCACCGGAGCGGTCTTTCTCGGCAAGGACGACGACGGGGGCGCTGACGTCCAGACCGTGCCGAACCCGGTCACCGCCACCGCCGCACCGACGACCGACAGCCCCTCGCCCTCGGCCTCCACCTCCGAGCCGTCCGCCGACGACCCGTCCGTCGTCGTGGACCAACTCAACGGCATCACAATGCCGTTGCTCGACGGCTGGGTCCGGCCGAAGTACGTCAGCGAGCACGACGTCGTCATGACCACGGACGGCACCTACGACTGCCCGGGCGACTCCGGCGTCTGCCGGCACGGCCTCGTCATCTCCCGCACGGCGACCCAGAACGACGAGAGCTCCCCGAGGAAGCTCGCCGAGCAGGACATCTCGGACGCGGCCGACGCGGCCTACGACCGCGACCTCGTCGGCCGCCGGCCCTTCGGCGGAATCGAGTCCCACCAGCACGTCGAATCCGGCCAGATCGCGGTGGCCGGCCGCGCCGGGTACTTCGTCCGCTGGCGGGTCAAGACGGCCAAGGGGCCCGGCGGTTACGTCGAGTCGCTCGCCTTCCCCTCCAGCGTCGGCACCGAGTCTCCGGTGGTCGTCCGCTTCGTCTTCGACGCGGGCGAGGACGGCCCGCCGCTCGCCGACATGGACCGGATCACCAAGGGCATCCGATCCGTCGACGACGCGTCCACGGGCGGCGGAGTGGGCAGCAGCATCGGCCCGACCGACCAGCCCTAGAGGAACGTGTGGCCCTCGCCGCGATACGTCGGGACGGTCGCCGTCACGGCATCCCCCTCGACCAGATGCAGCACGTCGAACCGCTCGCACAGCTCACCGGCCTTGGCGTGCCGGAACCACACCTTGTCGCCGATCAGCAGGTCGTCCGCGGGTGAGCCGAGCAGCGGCGTCTGCACCTCGCCGGGCCCCTCCTGGGGGTCGTAGCGCAGCCCCTCGGGCAGGTAGGGAACGGGCAGCCGGTCGCGCCCGGGCGCACCGGAGGCGGGGTACCCACCGCCGAGGACCGTCACGACCCCGACGCCCGGCCGTCGCACGACGGGCTGGGCGAACAGGGCGGCCGGACGCCCGCTGAAGGACGTGTAGTTGTCGAACAGCCGCGGCACGTACAGCCCCGACCCCGCGCCGATCTCGGTGACCGCGTCCTCGGCGGCGGTGTGCTGCACACTGCCGGTGCCGCCGCCGTTGACGAACTCCAGATCCGGTACGACGGCCCGCACCGCACGCACGACCTCGCCGCGCCGCTCGGCGAGCTCACGGCGGGCGGTGGCCTGCATCAGCCGTACGGCACGCGACCGCAGGGGCTGCCCGGCGACGGAGTCGCCGACGCCGGCGATGTGCCCCTCGTACGCCATGATCCCCACGACCTTGAACCCCGGCCGCCGCGCCACGGCCCGGGCCAGGTCGGCGACCTGGGCGGGGGAGTGCAGCGGCGACCGCCGCGCACCGACGCGCACGCGGCCCCCGAACATCTTCAGCGAGGTGTCCAACTCCAGGCAGACACGGATGACTTCACGACCGCCGTCGCGGGCCTCGTCGATCAGCCGGAGCTGCGCCGGGTCGTCGATCATGACGGTGATCGCGGCGGCGAGCTTGGGGTCGGAGGCCAACTCGGCGAACGCGGCCCGGTCCGCGGACGGATAGGCGAGCAGGACGTCGTCGAAGCCGCCGCGCGCCAGCCACAGGGACTCGGCGAGGGTGAAGGACATGATGCCCGCGAACCCGTCCTTCGCCAGTACCCGCTCCAGCAGGGCCCGGCAGCGTACGGACTTGCTGGCGACACGGATCGGCTTGCCCGCCGCGCGGCGGGCAAGATCGTCCGCGTTGGCGTCGAAGGCATCCAGGTCCACGATCGCAAGAGGGGCTTCGAGATGGGCGGTGGCCCGGTCGTAACGGGCCCGGTCGGCGGCGCGCGCAGTCATGAACGAAGCCTGCCAGACTGGATTACCGCAGGGTAGGGGGACGTTCCGGGCAGATGCCCCGGGCTCGTGGACTGGTTCCCGTTCCGACAGGGGCAACCCGTAGAGTGACGCGCACGTAGGGCGGAACGACGTCGGCCACAGCCCGTGCACCGGATGCCGGACCGCCCGTACGGGTATGCGTGTCCGGGACGGGAACGGCCCGGCGTCGACCGATTGAGCGCAAGGACGACGGCCCGCGTACAGGTAGACGGCCCGGGCGCGAGGAAACGGGGGGTGCATGAGCACGGAAGCGCAGCATGCCTCCACCCCTCCGCGCCCGACCGACCCACCACGGCCACCTCACCCGCCGGCGACGGGCGAGGACGGCGCGAACAGACCCGACACGACGGGTACGACCACGGAGGCCTCGACGCACGGCGACACCACCGCGGACCACGCAGCTTCTGCGGGGAGCGTCCCGGCCGACCCGGACCGTCCGGTTGCGACGAACGGTACGTCCACCGACCGCGCGACGACCGCGGACCCTTCAGCCCCCGCCTGGTCGCCCTGGCGCCAGGCCGAACGCTTCGAGGCCTTCAGGCACCGTCCGGCGTCCAAGGGCGCAGGTGGGGGTGGCGAGGACGGGGCCGACGCGGACTCGTCGGCTCGCGGTGGTCCCCGGTCCGAGGGGCGTTCGCCCTCGGGACGCGGCGGCGCGACCGACGCGAACTCCTCGCCCTACCGGCAGGAAGCGGGCGCCTCGTCCACTCGTGGCGCCAAGCCCGACCCCGTCCCGTCACCCCGCCCGGGCACCGAGACCGGCCCGGCCGCCTCGCGTCGCCCCGGCACCGAGCCCGACGCCGACCGCTCTCCCTCCGGCTCCGCCGACGCCCCGCCCCGCTTCCCGCGGCTGCGCGCGCCCTTCGCCGGGGACGCCTTCCCGCTGACGCCGCCCCCGCCGCAGGCCTCGGCCCGCTTCCCTGACGCTCCTCCGGCGGCCGGTACCGGGGGTGCGAACCGCTCGGGCACCGGCGTGCCGCCACGCCCGAGCCACCGCCCCGCCCAGCCGCCCCGCCGCCCGGACGAGACCGCGCAGGAAACCACCACCCGGCTGCGCCCGGTCCCCGCGGACAGCCCGGCCTCCGACCCGGTACGGCGTCCTGGGGCGACCCCGCCGCCCCGGACCCCCTCGTCCGCCGAACCCGTCCGCCGCCCCGGCTCGGCCGTTCCGCCGATGCCGGAGACCCGTCCGGGTGCCGCCACGCCTCCCGCGGCACCCCCGCGCCCGACCTCCCCGCCCGCCGATCCGCCGCGTCGCCCCGCCCCGGCGGACGCGCCGGCCAGGCCGGACGGCCCCCCGGACGCCCCCCTCGGCTCCGGAGTCGTCGTACCGGACCCGGCCCTCTCCTGGAGCGCCCCGACGGTGCCCGGTGGGACGCCCGGTGCCGGCCGGCCCGTCGTCTCGTTCGGGGAGCCCGAGGGGTACGACGAGCGGGCCCGGCCCCGGCCACTCGGCGGGCGGATGCGGTCGCGCACCGCTGCCGTCGCCGCCTGTGTCGTGCTCGGGCTGGGGCTCATCGGCGGGGCAGTGACCGGGAGTTGGCTGGTCGGGGACTCGGAGGACAGCGGCACCCGCGACACGTTCGCCACCGCCGGGAGCCTGTGGCACAGCGTGCCCGTGGACCGGCTGTTCCCGCAGTCCGTGGAGGGCAGCGGCGCCGGACCCGGCGGCGCCGACCGGACCTGGACACGCGTCGCCGTCGCGCCGGACAGCGGCTGCAAGGACGCCTTCGACCCGCTGCTGAAGAAGGCCCTCGCCCCTGTCGGCTGCCGTCGGCTGATCCGCGCCACCTACACCGACGCCACCCAGAGCTTCGTGACGACCGTCGGCCTGCTCTTCACCAAGGCCGACGCCACCACCATGAAGGCCCTCGCCAAACGCTTCCGGAGCGAGGACCTCGGTGACCGCACCGACCTCATGCCCCGCCCGTACGCCGCGAAGGGCACCGTCGCCGCCCGCTTCGGCACCAAGCAGCGCGCCTCGTGGACCGTCTCCGTCCTCACCGACGCCCCCGTCGTCGTCTACTCCGTCTCCGGCTGGGCCGACGGCCGGACCGTCGACACCCCGCAACCCGCCGAGCAGGCCATGCAGTCCGGCGCCACCACGGCCCCCGCCCAGGCGGGCCTGGGCAACGAGGCCCAGGGCCTCGCCGACCGCATCGAGCGGGCCCTCAGGAAAGACGTCACCTCGTCGCCCTCGGAGCAGCCCTCGTGAAGCGCCGCAGCGGCAGCCGCAGCCGCAGTCGTATCGGAACGCTGGGCGTCCTGCTCGCCGCCTCCGTCGCCCTCGTCCCGCCGACCGCCGCGCACGCCGACGGCATCCGTGCCCAGCAGTGGGCCCTGGACGCCATGCACACCACGCAGGCCTGGCAGACAACCAAGGGCAAGGGCATCACCGTCGCCGTCCTGGACACCGGCGTCGAGGCCGACCACCCCGACCTCGTCGGCAACGTGCTGACCGCCAAGGACATGATCGGCTTCGGCGCGAAACAGGGGCAGCGGGCCTGGGCCCGGCACGGCACCGCCATGGCGGGCATCATCGCCGGCCACGGACACGGCCCCGGCGATGCCGACGGCGTCATGGGCATCGCCCCCGAGGCGAAGATCCTGCCCGTCCGCGTGATCCTCGAGGACGGCGACTCGGCCCGCGGCAAGGCCCGCTCCACCCGCGGCAACGCCCTCGCCGAGGGCATCCGCTGGGCCGCCGACCACGGCGCCGACGTCATCAACCTCTCCCTCGGCGACGACTCGGCCTCCGCCCACCCCGAACCCGCCGAGGACGAGGCGGTCCAGTACGCCCTGAAGAAGAACGTGGTCGTGGTCGCCTCGGCCGGCAACGGCGGCGACAAGGGCGACCATGTCTCCTACCCGGCCGCCTACCCGGGCGTCATCGCCGCGACCGCGGTCGACCGCTACGGCACCCGCGCCTCGTTCTCCACCCGGCGCTGGTACTCCACGGTCAGCGCTCCCGGCGACAAGATCGTCATCGCCGACCCCGACCACAAGTACTACGAGGGCTGGGGGACCAGCGCCGCCTCGGCGTTCGTCTCGGGCGCGGTCGCCCTCATCAAGGCCGCCCACCCCGGTCTGACCCCCGCCCAGATCAAGCAGCTCCTCGAGGACACCGCCCGCAATCCCCCCGCCGGCGGCCGCGACGACTCCCGCGGCTTCGGCTTCATCGACCCGGCCGCCGCCATCAAGGCGGCCGGCCGCCTCAAGCCGGAGGGCCTGCAGGTGGCGTCCTACGGCGAGAAGTACTTCGGCTCCGGCCCGGACGCCGCCAAGTCCGAGGACGACACCAGCAGTTGGGCCGCCCCGCTCGCGGGCAGCCTCGGCGGGGTGCTGCTCGTCGTGGCGGTCGTCCTGTGGCGCGGCCGCCGACCGCGCTACGACGACTTCTGACGCCTTCCGCACCCCCGCAGCGCCCGCGCGGATCGGCGCATCGGGGGAAGGCCGAGGAGACGGCCGCGCGCCCGGCGGTCGGGCTCGGGGACGGGCGCTACGTTCGGGCGGTATGGCGCAGCCCATCTTCTACGTCGACCACTCGGACATCCGCGGGGGCAGTCTCGCCGACGTCCGTACCGCGATGCGCGACCTGGCCGAGTTCGTCGAGAACCGCGAACCTCGGCTCATCTCCTACCACTTCTACATCGACCGGGCGGCGTCCACGATGACCACGGTGGCCGTCCACCCCGACGCGGCGTCGCTGGAGCTGCACCTGCAACTCGGCGGACCGAAGTTCCGCGCGTTCGGCGCCCTCATCCGCATGAGATCCATCGACGTGTACGGCGATCCGGGCCCTGCCGTCGTGGAGCAGCTCCGTGAGAAGGCCGAGTACCTCGGCGGAGGCACCGTCACACAGCACACCCTGCAGGCGGGATTCAGCAGGCTGCTACGAGGCTGAGGAGGACGGGGACGGGGTGGCGGATGCGGACGACGAGGACGCGTCCCCGGCGATCGCCGAAACCGCCGCCTTCGCCGCCTCCTCGACCAGCGAAATCCCCTTCGCCTGCGTCGAGTTGCCCTTCGACAGCACCGCCACCAGGTAGTCGTGGCCGTCGGCCGTCACCCGCCCGATGCTGTTGACGTCCCACAGCCCGGTGGTGCTGCGGGCCAGCCAGCCGTTCTTCAGCGCCCACTTCGACCCGCCGGCCGCCGCCGACACTCCCCAGTGCTGGTCGGCCTCGATCTGCTTCATCAGCCCCTGCAGATAGGTCTGCGAGGACTCGCTCAGCTCCGAGTCGTCACCGAACACCTGCTGCAGCAGGGTCAGTTGATCGGCGGCCGTGGTCTGGGTCAGCCCCCACAGCATGTCGTCGCCGCCCTCGGTGTCGGTGAGCCCGAACCGCTTGTTCGCGGCCTCGAGCCCATCCGCCTTCCCGATGGTCCGCCACAGTGCGGACGCCGCGGTGTTGTCGCTGTTCTCGATCATCGTGGTGGCGTACGACTTCTCGGTCGCCGTCAGATGCCGTCCGTCGTCCTGCGCCTGCAGCAACAGCGTCGCCAGGATGTCGACCTTGACGATGCTCGCCGTGTCGAAGGCACCGTCCCCGTACGAGGCGCTGTCGCCGGAGTCCAGGTCCAGCACCGCCACCGACACCTTCGCCTTGCCCGCGACGGACACCGTCTCCATCGCCTCGGCCAGCAGCGCGTCGTAGTCCACCGTCGGCTCCGCCACGGGTTCCACCGATTCCTCCCCGTCGGCCGTGGCCGGGGTGGAGGCCGACGCCGACGACGATACGGGGCTCGCACCCGAGTGCGCCTGAGCCTTCACGTACACGGTCCCGGCGGCCGTACCGCCCACGACGGCGACCGTGGCGAGGGCGGTGTAGAGCAGAGGGCGCGTCCGGGAGGGACGAGCGCGGCGGCTTCGGCGGGCTCTGGAGGACTCCATGCCCGCGATGCTCGGGGCGCCGACTGTGTGCCCCGTTAGACGGAAGTTAGATGTGTGTCAGGGAAATCTGAGAAAGCCGTGAAGCCCGTGAACAAGCGGTTTCCGGGGCCGCACAAGCCCAGCAGCATCCCCCCTATAGGGTCGGTGACCGTGGCGAACAAGAACATTCCCGACTCCGGTTTCTCCGACGACGACGGCTCCGCCGAC
Organism: Streptomyces sp. NPDC047043; assembly: GCF_040644055.1. NCBI lineage: Bacteria > Bacillati > Actinomycetota > Actinomycetes > Kitasatosporales > Streptomycetaceae > Streptomyces > Streptomyces sp. NPDC047043. The sequence continues at coordinate 236,867 of NZ_JBEYVO010000005.1, read as the reverse complement.
CCCCGGCTGAGCGCCGCGCTCACCGCCTGGGCCGAGGACCGCACCGCCCTGGGGCCCGTCCTGGAGGCGCTCAAGGGCTCCCGGCTGCTCGTCCCCGTGGTGGCCGTGCTCGGCGAGGTCGAGGAGGACGAGAACGGACTGCGCCGCGAGAAGACCAGCGACATGGCCGTCCCGACCCTCAGGGCCGGATCCCGCACCGCCCTGCCGGCCTTCACCTCCACCGACTCCCTCGCCCGCTGGGACCCGGCGGCCCGCCCCGTCGCCGTACCCCTGCACCAGGCCCTGCAGGCCGCCGCCCACGAGAAGGCGGACACGGTGGTGCTGGACATGGCCGGGCCCGTGCCCTTCGAGCTGACGGGACCCGCGCTGCTCGCGCTCGCCGAGGGCCGTACGACGACCGATCCGCTCGCCGACCCGGCCGTACGGGAGGCGGTGCGCATCGCCGTCGCCGCCGAGTCCGCCGTGCTGAGCGCGCACCTCGGGCCGGGGCAGGCCGACGGCACCCTCGCCCTCGTACTCGATCCGGCGGCCGCTCCCGCCAAGGCCGCCCGCGCGGTCGCCGAGCGGCTCGCCGCCGACGAAACGCTGAGGGCCCGCCTGGTGCGCGGCCTCGACCTGGCGCTGCTGCCGGCCGGGGCGACGCCGCCGGGCGAGCCCTTGTACGTACGGGGATGAACCCCTCGTAGGAAAGAAAACGAGTGCGGACTAGCCGTAGATGGGGCCCGTGTACTTCTCGCCCGGGCCCTGGCCCGGCTCGTCCGGGACGATCGACGCCTCGCGGAAGGCCAGCTGCAGCGACTTCAGGCCGTCGCGCAGCGGGGCCGCGTGGAAGGAGCTGATCTCGGTCGCGGACGCGTCCAGCAGACCCGCGAGTGCGTGCACCAGCTTGCGGGCCTCGTCCAGGTCCTTGTACTTGTCGCCCTCCTCGGTCAGACCGAGCTTCACGGCGGCGGCGCTCATCAGATTGACGGCGACCGTCACGATCACCTCGACCGCGGGGACCTCCGCGATGTCGCGGGTCATCTCGTCGAAGTCGGGAGCCTCGGACGATTCGGTGGACTCAGGAGGGGTGTCACTCATGCCCCACACGATAGGCCCCGGTGCACGACGGTTCGCACCACCCCCGGGCAGCTGCTAACCTTGTGTGACGACCGGCCGGACACGCCCAGAGAAGGACAAGCGTGGCTGGCCCACAAGTGGAGGCTCCGATCTCCCACCCGACTGTCCTCCGGGACGGCGGGTCACCCCGGTCAGGCGGCCACCATCGTTCCGTACGGACGATGGAGTCGCCCGAAAGCGCCCCGCGGGATCGCGGCGGTGCTCCGGCAGTGTTTTGGAGCCCCGCCTGTGATCGTCCGGGGCATTTTTCATGCTTCGGCGCGGTTAGGTCTAACGAAAGAGAGACATAACGCGGCTGTCCGCCAGACCGCCGTGTGGTGCTAACCGAGGAGGATCCATCAGCGCCGAGCCCCGCATCAACGACCGGATTCGCGTTCCCGAGGTGCGACTTGTCGGTCCCAGTGGCGAGCAGGTGGGCATCGTCCCGCTGGCCAAGGCACTGGAGCTTGCGCAGGAGTACGACCTGGACCTGGTCGAGGTCGCGGCGAACGCCCGTCCGCCCGTGTGCAAGCTCATGGACTACGGGAAGTTCAAGTACGAGTCGGCCATGAAGGCCCGTGAGGCGCGCAAGAACCAGGCGCACACGGTCATCAAGGAGATGAAGCTCCGGCCGAAGATCGACCCGCACGACTATGACACCAAGAAGGGTCACGTCGTCCGGTTCCTCAAGCAGGGCGACAAGGTCAAGATCACGATCATGTTCCGTGGTCGCGAGCAGTCCCGGCCCGAGCTGGGCTACCGACTGCTGCAGCGTCTCGCGGAGGATGTCCAGGACCTCGGTTTCGTGGAGTCGAACCCGAAGCAGGACGGCCGAAACATGATCATGGTTCTCGGTCCGCACAAGAAGAAGACCGAGGCGATGGCCGAGGCCCGCCAGGCGCAGGAGGCCCGCAAGGCGTCCGCGAAGGCCAACCCCGGCAAGTCGCAGAACGCCGCGGACGCCGACAGCGTCGTGGAGGAGTCCGAGGCGCCTGCCGAGGCTTCCGCCGAGGCGTGATCCACGGGGACGCAAGTCCCCAAGGACGTAACCGATACAACAGCGACGTTCCACCGTGCCCGGTTTCACGACCGGGCACCGGAACGCCACCGACGAGGAGAGAACGGCGCTATGCCGAAGAACAAGTCGCACAGCGGTGCCAGCAAGCGCTTCAAGGTCACCGGCTCCGGCAAGGTGCTCCGTGAGCGCGCCGGCAAGCGCCACCTGCTCGAGCACAAGTCGTCCCGCCGCACGCGTCGCCTCACCGGCAACGCCGAGATGGCCCCGGGCGACGCCGCGAAGATCAAGAAGCTTCTCGGCAAGTGACGTACGCGGCGCCCTGACTGAGCGCCGTACGTCTGGACCGGGACCCAATCGATTCCGGGCCGTGTGAGTCCAACCACGGCCCCGCTACAAGGAGTTAAACAAGTGGCACGCGTCAAGCGGGCAGTCAACGCCCACAAGAAGCGCCGGGCGATCCTCGAGCAGGCCTCCGGCTACCGCGGTCAGCGTTCGCGCCTGTACCGCAAGGCCAAGGAGCAGGTCACCCACTCGCTGGTCTACAACTACAACGACCGCAAGAAGCGCAAGGGTGACTTCCGCCAGCTGTGGATCCAGCGCATCAACGCCGCTGCCCGCGCCAACGGCATCACGTACAACCGCTTCATCCAGGGTCTGAAGGCCGCGAACGTCGAGGTCGACCGCAAGATCCTGGCCGAGCTGGCCGTCAACGACGCCACGGCGTTCGCCGCGCTGGTCGAGGTCGCGCAGAAGGCCCTGCCGGCCGACGTCAACGCCCCGAAGGCGGCGTGACGCCGACGCTGGCCCAGAGCCGACGTGACATGAGGGACCCGCAGGCTGACGAAGCCTGCGGGTCCGTTGTTTCCTGAGCTTCCGAAGGTGAACCACATGCCCTCCGCCAGCCCCGAGCTGATCTCCCCCCGTTCCCCCCGCGTCTCCGCCGCCCGGCGGCTCGCCAGGCGGAACTTCCGGGGCAAGGAGCGGCTGTTCCTGGCCGAGGGGCCGCAGGCCGTGCGGGAGGCGGCGGCGTACGGGGACACGCTGGTCGAGCTGTTCGCCACCGTCGAGGCCGCCGAGCGGTACGCCGACATCATCGGGGAGGCGCGAGCCGTCGGCGCCCGGATCCATCTCGCCGACGACGATGTGATCACCGACATCTCGACGACCGTCACACCGCAGGGGCTCGTCGGGATCTGCCGGTTCCTCGACACGCCCTTCGAGGAGATCCTCGCCGCCCGGCCCAAGCTCGTCGCCGTACTCGCGAACGTCCGGGACCCCGGGAACGCCGGGACCGTGCTGCGGTGCGCCGATGCCGCCGGGGCCGAGGCCGTCGTCCTGACCGACGCGTCCGTCGATCTCTACAACCCCAAGGCCGTACGGGCCTCCGTGGGCTCGCTGTTCCACCTTCCCGTCGCCGTCGGCGTCCCCGTCGAGCAGGCCGTGGCCGGGCTCAAGGGCGCCGGAGTGCGGATCCTCGCCGCCGACGGGGCCGGGACCGACGACCTCGACCACGAGCTCGACAAGGGGACCATGGGCGGGCCGACCGCCTGGGTGTTCGGGAACGAGGCATGGGGGCTTCCGGAGGAGACCCGCGCGCTCGCGGACGCCGTCGTGCGCGTGCCGATCCACGGGAAGGCCGAGAGCCTGAACCTGGCCACCGCGGCCGCCGTATGTCTCTATGCGTCGGCCCGTGCACAGCGCGCCTCCGGAGGGTGCCGCTCCGTCACCGAGAGCTAGTAGGGTGACCAGCTCGGGGGCCACCTGCGCCGTCTGAGAGGTGGGGTACGGGGATGAGTGTCGGCACGAGCGGTGCGAAAAAGGCACTGCGGGCACGGGACGTGCACCGGCCGCCCGCGCCCCGGCACGGCGATCTCGCCGAGCTCGGCATCGACCCCGACGAGCTGCCCGACGGCCTCGTCGTCGCCGACGAGCACGGCCACGTCATCTGCTTCAACGCCGCCGCCGAGCGCATCACCGCCGTCTCCGCCCAGGACGCCCTCGGGCAGCGCCTGGAGAAGGCGCTGCCGTTAGAGGACCTGGAGGGGCGGCGCTGGTGGCAGCTGACCGATCCGTACGGCGGCCTCGCCATCCGACAGCGGCAGCCCGAGCGCAACCTCCTCCTCCCCGGGGGGCGTGAAGTCCTCGTATCGGCGCGTTACGTCCGCAGTGAACCCACCGGGCCGGTCCGTCGCGTCGTCGTCTCCCTCCGCGACACCGAGGCCCGCCGCCGCACCGAGCGCAGCCATGCCGAGCTGATAGCGACCGTGGCTCATGAGCTGCGCTCGCCGCTGACCTCCGTGAAGGGCTTCACCGCCACGCTGCTCGCCAAGTGGGAACGGTTCACCGACGACCAGAAGCGGCTGATGCTGGAGACCGTCGACGCCGACGCCGACCGGGTCACCCGGCTCATCGCCGAGCTGCTGGACATCTCGCGGATCGACAGCGGGCGGCTGGAGGTCAGGCGCCAGCCCGTCGACATCGGCGCGGCCGTGGGACGGCACATCCAGGCGTACGTCGCCGCCGGGCAGCCCGCCGACCGGTTCCTGCTGCGCATCGAGCAGCCGCTGCCCGACCTGTGGGCCGACCCCGACAAGGTCGACCAGGTGCTCAGCAACCTGCTCGAAAATGCCGTGCGGCACGGCGAGGGAACCGTCACGATTGACGTCACGGCCACGGCGTCCCCCCGCGAGGGCGAGGACACCGGCACGTCGGTCACGGTGAGCGACGAGGGGCCCGGCATCCCGGAGGAGTCCATGAACCGCGTCTTCACCCGCTTCTGGCGGGGCAGCAAGCGCGGCGGCACCGGCCTCGGGCTCTACATCGTCAAGGGCATCGTCGAGGCCCACGGCGGCACCATCACGGTCGGCCGCGCCCCCCAGGGCGGCGCCGAGTTCCGATTTACGTTGCCCGTGGCGGCGCCGGCGTATCTCGCCTGACGGGCCACGGGCGCATTCGTACACCTCCACCCCGTTAGACTCGGCCTTTGGCACCTTTGTGTCCCATGGACGGCCCTCTGACCTCTGCGTGAGTCGGTGACGGGGACCTTCAGCCAGCCAATCGGAAGCACGGGAAGAGATGTCGGCACCGAATAAGTCGTACGACCCGGTAGAGGTCGAGGCCTTGAAACCGGAAGAGATCGAGCGCATGCGGGACGAGGCGCTCGCCGCCTTCGCAGCCGCGGACTCCCTCGACGCGCTCCAGGAGGCCAAGGTCGCGCACACCGGGGGCACCTCCCCGCTGGCCCTCGCCAACCGCGAGATCGGCGCCCTGCCCCCGCACGCCAAGGCAGCCGCCGGAAAGCTCGTCGGCCAGGCCCGCGGCGCCGTGAACAAGGCCCTCGCCGCCCGCCAGGCCGAGCTCGAGGCCGAGCGCGACGCGCGCGTGCTGGTCGAGGAGTCGGTGGACGTCACGCTGCCCTACGACCGCGTACCGGCCGGCGCCCGCCACCCGCTGACCACCCTGTCGGAGCGCATCGAGGACGTCTTCGTGGCCATGGGCTACGAGGTCGCCGAGGGCCCGCAGGTCGAGGCCGAGTGGTTCAACTTCGACGCCCTGAACATCGGCCCGGACCACCCGGCCCGCGGCGAGGCCGACACCTTCTTCATCGAAGGCCCGGACGGCGGCACCGAGTCCGGCGTCGTGCTGCGCACCCACACCTCGCCCGTGCAGATCCGCTCGCTGCTCGACCGCGAGCTGCCGGTGTACGTGATCTGTCCCGGCCGCGTGTACCGCACCGACGAGCTGGACGCCACGCACACCCCGGTCTTCCACCAGGTCGAGCTGCTCGCCGTCGACGAGGGCCTGACCATGGCCGACCTCAAGGGCACCCTCGACCACATGGTCCAGTCGCTGTTCGGCGAGGACATGAAGACCCGGCTCAGGCCGAACTTCTTCCCGTTCACCGAGCCGTCCGCCGAGATGGACATGGTCTGCTACGTCTGCCGCGGCGAGTCCGTCGGCAACCCCGACCGCCCCTGCCGCACCTGCTCCTCCGAGGGCTGGATCGAGCTCGGCGGCTGCGGCATGGTCAACCCGCGGGTGCTCACCGCCTGTGGCGTGGACCCCGAGAAGTACAGCGGATTCGCCTTCGGGTTCGGCATCGAACGGATGCTGATGTTCCGCCACAACGTCGAAGACATGCGAGACATGGTCGAGGGTGACGTCCGGTTCACCCGGCCGTTCGGGATGGAGATCTGATGCGGGTCCCGCTTTCCTGGCTGCGGGAGTACGTCGACCTGCCGGCGACTCAGACCGGGCGTGACGTCCAGGCCAAGCTCATCTCGGCGGGCCTCGAGGTCGAGACGGTCGAGCACCTCGGTGCCGACCTCAAGGGCCCGCTCGTCGTCGGGCAGGTGCTGACGATCGAGGAGCTGACGGAGTTCAAGAAGCCGATCCGCTTCTGCACCGTCGACGTCGGTCAGGCCAACGGCACGGGTGAGCCGCAGGAGATCGTCTGCGGTGCCCGCAACTTCGCCGTCGGCGACAAGGTCGTCGTCGTCCTGCCCGGCGCCACGCTGCCCGGCGGCTTCTCGATCTCCGCGCGCAAGACGTACGGCAAGACGTCCCACGGCATGATCTGCTCCAGTGACGAGCTGGGCATGGGCGACGACGGCACCAAGGGCATCATCGTGCTGCCGCCGGAGTCCGAGGTCGGCAAGGACGCCATCGAGCTGCTCGAACTGGTCGACGAGGTCCTCGACATCGCCGTCACCGCCAACCGCGGCGACTGCCTGTCCATCCGCGGCGTCGCCCGCGAGACCGCCATCGCCTACGGCCTGCCGCTGCGCGACCCGGCGCTCCTGGACGTCCCCGGCCCGAACGCGTACGGCTACCCGGTCCAGGTCTCCGACCCGCTCGGCTGCGACCGCTTCACGGCCCGCACGGTCACCGGTCTGAGCCCCGAGGCACGCTCCCCGATCTGGCTGCAGCGCCGTCTGCAGAAGGTCGGGATGCGCCCGATCTCGCTCGCCGTCGACGTCACCAACTACGTGATGATGGAGCTCGGCCAGCCGCTGCACGCCTACGACCGCAACCTGGTCCAGGGCACGATCGGCGTCCGCCGCGCGGCCGAGGGCGAGAAGATCGTCACCCTCGACGGCGTCGAGCGGAAGCTGCACGCCGAGGACCTGGTGATCACGGACGACCGTGGCCCCATCGGGCTCGCGGGCGTCATGGGCGGCGCCAACACCGAGATCGCCGACCACGACGACGTCGAGAATGCGTCGACGGATGTCGTCATCGAGGCCGCGCACTTCGACCAGATCTCCATCGCGCGCACCGCCCGCCGCCACAAGCTGTCCTCCGAGGCGTCCCGTCGCTTCGAGCGCGGCGTCGACCCGCAGGCCGCGTCCGCCGCGGCCCAGCGCACCGTCGACCTGCTGGTGCTGCTCGCGGGCGGCACCGCCGAGGCCGGCGTCACCGAGGTCATCGCGCCGTCCGCGCCGCACACCATCACCGTCCCGGCCAACCATCCGGACAAGGTGGCGGGTGTCGACTACGGCCGCGAGATCGTCGTACGGCGGCTGCAGGAGGTCGGCTGCGACGTGTACGGGCAGGACGAGCTGATCGTCACCGTGCCGTCCTGGCGGCCCGACCTGGACGACGTCAACGACCTCGCCGAAGAGGTCATCCGGCTCGAGGGCTACGAGAACCTGCCCTCCACGCTGCCCAAGCTCCCCTCGGGCCGCGGCCTGACCCACCGGCAGCGGCTGCACCGCCGCGTCGGGCGCGCGCTGGCCGGTGCCGGGTACGTCGAGGCGCCGAACTACCCGTTCATCGGTGAGCAGGTCTTCGACCAGCTGCTGCTGGCGGCCGACGATCCGAAGCGCCGCGTCGTCAAGCTCACCAACCCGCTCAACGACGAGGAGCCCGCGCTCCGCACGTCGCTGCTGCCGGGTCTGCTCGCCGCCCTGCGGCGCAACGACGGCCGGGGCTCGCACGAGCTGGCGCTGTTCGAGACCGGCCTGGTCTTCCTCCCCCGCGAGGAGCAGAAGGCCGCCGTCTCGCTGCCCGTCGACCGGCGTCCCACCGACGAGGAGATCGCCGAGCTGAATGCCGCGCTGCCCGAGCAGCCGCGCCAGGTCGCCGTCGTCCTCGCGGGCGCCCGCGAGCAGGCCGGCTGGTGGGGCAAGGGCCGTCCGGCGGACTGGGCCGACGCGGTCGAGGCGGCGCGGGCGGTTGCCCGTGAGGCCGGTGCCGAACTGCTCGTCCGCAAGGGGCAGTACGGGCCGTGGCACCCCGGTCGGACCGCCGAGCTGGTGGTCGTGGCCGACGGTGCGGAGACGGTCGTCGGACATGCCGGTGAGCTGCACCCGCGGGTGGTGAAGGCCCTCGGTCTGCCCGAGCGGACCAGCGCGATGGAGATCGACCTGGACGTGCTGGAGGCGGTCGGCAACGACACCCCGCAGGCGCCGAGCATCTCGACGTTCCCGGTGGCCACGCAGGATGTGGCGCTGGTCGTCGACGCGTTCGTGCCGCATGCCGATGTGGAGGCCGCCCTGCGTGAGGGTGCGGGTGAACTGCTCGAGGGCATCCGGCTGTTCGACGTGTACGAGAACGCCGAGCAGTTGGGCGAGGGCAGGAAGTCGCTGGCCTATGCGCTGCGGTTCCGGGCCGTGGACCGGACGCTGACCGTCGACGAGGCGTCTGCGGCACGTGATGCGGCGGTTGCCCTGGCGGGTGACCGTACGGGGGCCGTTCTGCGCGGATAGGGCCACCCGCATATGCCCCCACCTGCATAAATGCAGTTGTCCGGAGGTTGCTCACTCATTCGGGTGACAAGTCCGGGTGATCTGGCCCAATCCGGCCATGCGGTCGACAGAATCGGACCGGCCTTTCGAGGTCGGTCCGATTGCGCTTTCGGGGCCTGACTGGGGGACCATCGGCATGATCCGCATCAAGGCTGGGGTTCCCCGCAGTGCGGGGAGGCGGCCGTTGCGCCGGGTGCTCGCGCTGGGGCTGCCCACCATGTGGGGCGCCATGGCGATCACATACAAACTGGCCTGTCCGCTCGCCCGGCAGAACGGACTGGAGGCGCGCATCGTCACCAGCGCCGTCTTCTTCGCCGTGGGCACCGGGCTGATACTCCACGTCCGGCATGCGCTGCTGCGCGAACTCAAGGAGGCGCGGCAGGTCGCGGGTGCCGCCCAGAGTGTGCTGCTGCGGCCGCTGCCTCCCCGTATCGACGGGCTGAACACCGCCGCCGCCCAGCTCTCCGCGGACCGCGGCGCGGCCATCGGCGGTGACCTCTACGAGGTGATCGCCACCGAGCACGGTGTGCGGGTCGTGATGGGTGATGTGCGCGGGCACGGACTGGCCGCCATCAGCACCGTCGCCGCCGTGCTCGGCAGCTTCCGCGAGGCCGTGCACGACGAGCCCGAACTCGGCTGTGTGCTACGGCGGCTGGAGCGCGCCCTCGCCCGCCATCTGCGCGAGCGGGCCCGCAGCGAACACCCCTCGGCCGGGCCCGAGCCGGACGGCCCGGTCGCCGAGGAGTTCGTCACCGTACTGCTGCTGGAGATCCGGTCGGACGGCGAGATGCGCGCCCTCAACTGCGGGCACCCCTGGCCGTATCTGCTGGGGCCGGCCCGGGCCGAACTGCTGGCCCGGGCCGAACCGCTGCCTCCCCTCGGGCCGTTCCCGTTGCCCGCCGAGCTGACCGCCGTCCGCTGCGGTCAACTCCTGCCCGGCGAGGCGCTGTTCCTGCACACGGACGGTGCCGAGGACGCCCGTGACGGACGTGGCCGGTTCTTTCCCTTGGCGGCCACGCTGGCCGAGGCCGTCGCCGCCGGGCCGGTGTGTCCGCGGTCCGTGCTGCGCGCCGTCTTCGCCGGGCTGCTGCGGCACTCAGGGGGAAGGCCCGCCGACGACGTCGCACTGCTCGTCCTGCACAACGACCGCCGCCATGTCGTGCCGGCCCATGGCGAGCCGGTCGGACACCGGGCGCACCGCCTCACGTGACGTCGAGGCCGCGATGCGCCACGCTCCCCCGCGGTGCGCCCGGCGCTCCCGCGTGGTCTGGGCGGGGCTCCCCCTGGAGTGGTGTCTCTGCGCGGCGCGCCGTCCGCCCCGCCACGGAGTGTCGGGCAGGCAGCTGGGCGGACGGCGCGGATTCGGGCCGCCGCACTGTACGAGGGGGAGCCGGCGGCCCGGCCGGCCTCTTGCGAGGCATTTCAGTCAACCGGCTGGAAACTCTCCGCGACAGTGCGCGCACGCTGCGGATTCGAGCACTCCGTTCACACCCCGTGTGAAGGCGTTCGCACTACTCTGACGGCACCGAGCCACCCGGGGGGCACATATGCAGCCCAACACTCTGCTCGACGCGATCCTGGACGAGGCCGGGATCTCGCATGCGGGGCTGGCAGCACACGTCAATCAGGCGGGGCGGGCGCGCGGCCTCGCGCTCCGGTACGAACACACCGCCGTAGCACGGTGGTTGAAGGGGCAGCGGCCGCGCGGTCAGGTGCCCGACCTGATCTGCGAGGTGCTCGCGGGCCGGCTGCACCGGCCGGTCACGCTCGACGACATCGGTCTCGGGGTGCCCGGCGAGCCGTCCACCCCGCACGGAACGTCCCTGTCCGGCTTCGTCGAGCGGGCCACCGCCCTGTGGCGCTCCGACGAGCAGCAGCGCCCGCACATCCTGGGTGCGCCCGCGGTGACGGGCACGCCCGCGGTCATGCCCGTGTGGGAGTGGGAGAACCCGCCCGAGGACGTGGACGTCTCCCGCGGTGGCCGGCACCGGGTCACCCACGGTGACCTCGAGATGCTGCGCGCCGCCCGTACCCACTACGAGCAGATGTACCGGAAGGCGGGTGGGATCGCGACGCGTACGCGGATCGTGGGGTTCCTGAACGCCGAGGCCGCCCCGCTGCTGCGCGGCAGCTACACCGACGCCACCGGCCGCCAACTGCACCGCGCCACGGGCGGGTTGGTGGCGATCGCCGGCATCTGCGCGTACGACTCCGACGCGCACGGACTCGCCCAGCGCTACTTCCACCAGGCCCTGCGGCTCGCGAAGGCCAGTGGGGACCGGGGCCTCGGCGCGTATGTGATCGCCCTGCTGGTCAACCAGTCCCTGTTCATGCGGGAGTACCGGCAGGCGGTCGCCTTCGCGGAGGCCGCGCTGCGCGCCGCCGGCAAGCACATCACCCCCGCGCTCGCCTCGGACCTGTACGCGATGCAGGCCAAGGCGTACGCACACCTCGGCGACGGCACGAGTGCCCTGTCCTGCATCCGGCGTGCCGAGCAGGCCGCCGAACGCATCCGGCGCGGGTACGAACCCGACGAAACCGGCTATGTCCAGCCGGGGTTGGTCAACGTCCAGGTGGCGGAGGCACTGCTCAGCCTCGGCGAACTCGTGGCCGCGGGGGAGCACGCCGCGGCCGCCGTCGGCAATCCCGCCCACGACCGCGGCCGGGTGCACCGGCTCGCCATGCTCAGCACGATCGAACTGCGCCAGGGCAACGCCGACAAGGCCGTGGCCACCGCCGTGCAGATGGCCGAACAGGCCCGCGGAATGGAGTCCCAGCGGCTGCGCGACAGACTCCGCGCGGTACGCGAGCACCTGGTGCGCAACGGCTGCGCGGGCACCGCCGAGGCGGCCGAACTCATCGACGGGGCACTGCGCGTACCGCTGTAGACCGGCTTCCGAGCACCGACGCCCCACAGTCCCTGCTGCGATATTGCCACTTACTCGACGGAAGGTGGCAGAACCGTGCAGTGGACGAAACAGAACGAACAAACGGTGTATGCGAACCGCTGGTTCACCGTCAACCTGGCAGATGTGGAACTGCCGGACGGGCGGCACCTGGACCACTTTCTGATACGGCTGCGGCCCGTCGCCGTGGCCACGGTGGTGAACGAGGCCAATGAAGTCCTCCTCCTGTGGCGCCACCGTTTCATCACCGACAGCTGGGGGTGGGAACTGGCCGCGGGTGTGGTCGAGGACGGCGAGGACATCGCCGTGGCGGCCGCCAGGGAACTCGAGGAAGAGACCGGCTGGCGACCGGGACCCCTGCAGCACCTGATGAGCGTCGAGCCGTCCAACGGGCTCACCGACGCCCGGCACCACATCTACTGGGCCGACGAGGGCGAGTACGTCGGACACCCCGTGGACGACTTCGAGTCGGACCGCCGGGAATGGGTCCCCCTCAAGCTCGTCCCCGACATGGTCGCCCGCGGCGAGGTCCCGGCCGCCAACATGGCGGCCGCGTTACTGCTCCTGCACCATCTGAGGCTCGGGCAGGACGCCTGACCCTGATCCCCCCACCGCGTCCTGGTCCTGCGTCAGTGGCCCAGGGCCTGCCATATCGTTGCCACGAGCGCGCCCACCGCGGTCAGTGTCGCCATCGCGGGCAGTGGCCAACGGGCGTGCTCCAGGGCGACGATGCGTGCGCTCAGGTCGTCGACTTCCTTGTCGGTCTCCTCCGTGCGATGGGTGAGCAGAGCCAGCCCTCCCTCGACGCGCGCGTAGGCGACATCGAGGCGGCGGCGTAACTCTGCGAGTTCTCCTTGGACCACGGGATGCTCCGGGTCGGCGGTCACGGGTCCGCTCCTTTCCGTAGTCGTCACATCCGTTGCATGCGCATGAAGAGTCAACTCGCCTGGTGGACGCGTGGGGAGCGTGTGCGAGCGGCATATGCGAGCCCGGCGCGCACACGGTGTGTGAATGACGCGGGCCCGGCACTCCTCGGAGTGCCGGGCCCGCGTTGGTCGCACTGTGTCACCAGCACCCTGGAACGGGCACTGTGCACCGATCTGCCGAAGCGTCAGGGGTAGGTGTAGAAGCCCGAGCCGGACTTCCGGCCGAGCCGGCCCGCGTCGACCATCCGCTGCAGCAGCGGGGGAGCGGCGTACAGCGGCTCCTTGTACTCCTCGTACATCGAGTTGGCGATGGAGACGATGGTGTCGAGGCCGATCAGGTCGGACAGCTTCAGCGGGCCCATCGGGTGGGCGCAGCCCATCTCCATGCCGTTGTCGATGTCCTCGCGGCCCGCGATGCCCGACTCGAACATGCGGATGGCGGACAGCAGGTACGGCACCAGCAGCGCGTTGACCACGAAGCCGGAGCGGTCCTGGGCGCGGATCGCGTGCTTGCCGAGCACCTTCTCGGCGAAGGCCTGGGCGCGGCTGAGCGTGCCCTCGGACGTGGTGAGCGCCGGGATCAGCTCGACCAGCTTCTGCACGGGGGCCGGGTTGAAGAAGTGGATGCCGACGATGTGGTCCGGGCGCGAGGTGGCGACCGCGAGCTTCACCAGCGGAATGGAGGAGGTGTTGGAGGCCAGGATGGCGTCGGGGCGGGTCACCACCTGGTCGAGCACCTGGAAGATCTCCGTCTTCACCTGCTCGTTCTCCACGACGGCCTCGATCACCAGGTCGCGGTCGGCGAACTCGCCGAGGTCGGTGGTGAAGCTCAGCCGCGCCTGCGTCGAGTCCCGCTCCTCCTCGCTGATCTTGCCTCGCTCAGCCGCCTTGGCCAGGGAGTTGAGCAGCCGGGTCCGGCCGATCTCCAGGGCCTCGCCGGTGGTCTCGGCGACCTTCACGTCCAGTCCGGCACGGGCGCACACCTCGGCGATGCCCGCTCCCATCTGGCCGCAGCCGACCACTCCGACGCGCTCGATGTCGGTCACATCGTCCCCTTCGCAGATCTACGAATGCGGCAGGACGCCGGTGGTTCGGTGCCTGCTCCGATCGTGCACGTTACCCCCAAGTATCGATGATCGATCGGCGGGGTCGTAGCATCCTGGGGCGCGGAAACGATCCGTGACCGCGCGGATCCGCACTGTTTTGGGGAGTGCAGATGGGGCGAGTGACACGGCGGGCGTTCACGGCCGCCGTACTGGCGACTCTGAGCATGACGCCGGACGCGGCGGCGGCCGTACCGGGGCGCCACCGGGCCGCGATCATCGAGATGCGGGGCATGTGGCTGGCGACGGTGGCCAACCGGGACTGGCCCTCCCGGCCGGCTTTGACCGCGACCGAGCAGCGTACGGAACTGATCGGCCACCTCGACGTGGCGGTGCGCAACCGCCTCAACGCCGTGATGTTCCAGGTGCGTCCGACCGCCGACGCGCTGTGGCCCTCGCCGTACGAACCGTGGTCGCAGTACCTCACCGGCACCCAGGGCAGGAACCCCGGCTGGGATCCCCTCAGGACGGCGGTCGAGGAGGCGCACGCCCGAGGTCTGCAACTGCACGCCTGGTTCAACCCGTACCGCATCGCCAACCAGCCGGACCCGACGAAACTCGCCGCCTCGCACCCCGCGCGCCTGCACCCCGACTGGGTCGTGCCCTACGGCGGGAAGCTCTACTACAACCCGGGGCTGCCCGAGGTCCGCGCCTTCGTCCAGGAAGCGATGCTCGACGCGGTGCGCAAGTATCCCGTGGACGGTGTGCACTTCGACGACTACTTCTACCCGTACCCGGTGGCCGGCCAGACCTTCGACGACGACGCGGCCTACGACCGCCATGGCGGCGGCTTCCCGAACCGGGCCGCCTGGCGCCGCGACAACATCGACCGGCTGGTGTGCGAGATGGGCGCCCGCATCAAGCAGATCCGGCCGGCCACGCGCTTCGGCATCAGCCCCTTCGGGGTCTGGCGCAACGCCGCCACCGACCCGCTCGGCTCCGACACCCGGGCGGGCGTGCAGACGTACGACGACCTGTACGCGGACACCCGCAAGTGGGTGCGCGAGCACTGGATCGACTACATCTGCCCGCAGATCTACTGGAACATCGGCCTCGCCGCCGCCGACTACGCCAAGCTGCTGCCCTGGTGGGCGGAGACGGCGCGGGGCACCGCGACGCAGGTGTACGCGGGGGAGGCGCTGTACAAGGCGGGCGACCCGGCGCAGCCCGCGGCCTGGCAGGACCCGGCCGAACTCTCCCGGCACCTCACCCTGGCCAAGGAGTACCCGCAGGTGCGCGGGCATGTCTTCTTCGCCGCCAAGGACGTGGCGACGGACCGGATCGGGGCCATGGCGAGGGTGGTCGCCGACCACTACCAGCAGCCGGCGAAGCCCCCGCGCTGATCCTCCGGCTGGCCTACTGCTGTGTTTCCTTGTGCCTGATCTCGGTGTCGGGGCCGGGGGAGCAGATCCCCGTATGTCCGTCCTCGAAGCGGACGCGGTAGGGAGGGTTGCCCTCCTGGCCCATCACTTCGACGATCTCGCCGACCTTGTCGTGCTGTCCGACCACCCTGCCGTGCTGGACAAGCTGGTCGCCGACGGTTGCACGCATCTGTAGGGCCTCCTCACCATGTACGGGAGCAGCGGTCCGTGGCCTTGAGTTTACGGCGCCGGGCCGGGGTTGGAACCGGCGCGTGCGTGCCGCTCAGCCCCGCGCCCGCTGGGTGACGGCGATGCACACCAGCACCGCCGCGGCCGTCAGCGGAGCAGCCACCGTCAGGTGCTCGCCGAGCAGCAGCACCGACCACACCAGTGTGAGCAGCGGTTGGGCCAACTGCAACTGGCTGGCCTTGGGGATACCGATCGCCGCCATGCCCCGGTACCAGACGACGAGGCCGAGGAACTGGGAGCCCGCCGCGACCCACAGCAGTCCGGCCACGCTGTGCGCGGTCAGCCGCACGGGTTCGTACGACAGTGCCAGCGCGGCGGCCGGCACGGTCAGCGGCAGACACAGCACCAGCGCCCAGCCGATCACCTGCCAGCCCGGCATGACCCGCGCCAGCCGGCCGCCCTCGGTGTAGCCGGCCGCACACACCAGCAGCGCGCCGAACAGGTACAGGTCGGCGGTCGTCAGTGCGCCGCCGCTCTGCTGCACGGTGAAGGCGACGACTGCGGCGGCGCCCGCGAGGGCCGCCGTCCAGAAGGTGCGGGAGGGGCGGGTGCCCATGCGCAGGGCGGACAGCAGTGCGGTGGTGAGCGGGAGCAGGCCGACCACGACGGCCGCGTGCGCGGTGGTCGACGTCTGCAGGGCGAGCGTGGTCAGCAGCGGGAAGCCGACGACGACACCGGCGGCGACGACCGCGAGGCCGGTCCAGTGCCGGCGGTCCGGGACCGGGATGTGCAGCGCGAGCAGACAGACGCCGGCGATCAGCGCCGCGAGCACACTGCGCACGGCGACCAGCGCCCAGGGCCCGAAGCCCTCCAGCCCCCAGGCGGTGGCGGGGAAGGTGAGGGAGAAGGCGGTGACGCCGAGGGCGGCCAGCAGGGTGCCCGCGGTGCCGGTCCTCCCCGGGACGCTCACCGCTATCGAGGTCGGGGCAGTAGCGCTACTCTGTGCTCTCATGCAAGAGCGTAGCAGTGTCGGTGAACTGGCGAATCAGCTGAGGCGGGAACTCAACCGCTACTCGCCCGGTGGAAAACTCCCGTCGAGTCGGGCCCTGGTCGAGCGGTTCCGCGTCAGCCCGGTGACCGTCTCGCGTGCGCTGGGCCAACTGGCCGCCGAGGGGTTGGTGGTGACCCGGCCCGGAGCCGGTGCCTTCCGCGCCGAGCCGCGTGGCGCGACGACCGCTCCCGCGGGTGACACCTCCTGGCAGGAGGTCGCGCTCAGTGCGGACGGCGCCGCCGACCTCGTACCCCGCTCCGTGGACGCCTCCGGAGTCACCGTCTCGCTCGCCGCCCCGCCGCCCGGGGTCGTCGAGTTCAACGGCGGCTATCTGCATCCCGCGCTGCAGCCCGAGCGGGCGATGGCGGCGGCGCTGTCGCGGGCGGGGCGTCGGCCCGGTGCCTGGGGGCGGCCGCCGATGGAGGGGCTGCCGGAGCTGCGCGAGTGGTTCGCGCGCAGCATCGGCGGCGGGGTCACGGCCGCCGGGGTGCTCGTGGCCGCCGGCGGCCAGTCCGCGCTGACCACCGCCCTGCGTGCGCTGGCTCCGCCCGGGGCGCCGGTGCTCGTCGAATCGCCCACCTATCCCGGCATGCTGGCGATCGCCCGGGCGGCGGGTCTGCGGCCGGTGCCGGTCCCGGTGGACGCGGACGGCGTCAAGCCGGCCCTGCTCGCCGACGCGTTCCGGGCGACCGGTGCCCGGGTCTTCGTCTGCCAGCCGCTCTTCCAGAACCCGACCGGCGCCGTACTCGCCCCCGAGCGGCGCGGTGAAGTGCTGCGCATCGCCCGCGAGGCCGGCGCTTTCGTCGTCGAGGACGATTTCGTACGACGGCTCGTGCACGAGGACTCGGGGCCGCTGCCGAGTCCGCTCGCCGCCGACGATCCCGACGGAGTCGTGGTCCACGTCTGCTCGCTGACCAAGGCGACCTCGCCCAGCTTCCGGGTGAGCGCCCTGGCCGCCCACGGCCCGGTCCTGGAACGGCTGCGCGCGATCCAGGTGGTCGACACCTTCTTCGTCCCCCGGCCGCTCCAGGAAGCGGCCCTGGAACTGGTCGGCTCACCGGCCTGGCCGCGCCATCTCCGGGCCATCTCGACGGAGTTGAAGCTCCGCCGGGACACGATGACGGCAGCTCTGCGCCTGGACCTTCCCGAACTCTCCCTGCCGCACATCCCGTCCGGCGGCTACCACCTGTGGCTCCGCCTCCCCGACGGCACGGACGAAGGAGTCCTGACGGCGGCCGCCCTCCGCGCGGGAGTCGCCATCACCCCCGGCCGCCCGTACTTCAGCGCGGAGTCCCCGGCGCCGCAGGTCCGGTTGAGCTTTGCGGCGGTGGCGGGGACGGGGGAGATCGGCGAGGGGGTGCGGCGGCTTCGTACCGCCTGCGACGAGATGCTCCAGGGGACGGGCACCGTCGGTGTGCACTGACAGTGGCCCTTGCGGCAGCGGAAAACCCTTCGACAAGCCAGCCACGGCCTGCGAATCTCCCGCCATGACCGACACCCCCAGCCTCCCCGACGGCTACGAGCTCTCCACCGACCCCGACCGCCTCGACGTCGACCGCGTGCACCGGTGGCTGTCCGGCGACGCGTACTGGGCGCTCGGGCGGGCAAGAGAGAAGCAGGAGCGGGCGATCGCCGGTTCGCTGAACTTCGGGGTGTATGAGGTGGTTTCGGGGGAGCAGGTCGCCTATGCGCGCGTCATCACCGACATGGCCACCTTCGCCTGGCTCTGCGACGTCTACGTCGACCCGTCCGTGCGCGGCAAGAATGTCGGTACGGCGATGGTCGCCGCGATGCGCGAGCACCTGCGGCCGTACGGACTGCGCCGCATCCTGCTCGCCACGCTCGACGCGCACGGGGTCTACGAGAAGCTCGGGTTCCGGAAGCTGGCGCAGCCCGACATCTGGATGGCGCTGGAGTTCGAGTGAGGCGGTTCGGGTGACTTGTCCGCCAAGGTCCTGACCCCCAAGTAAGGTTCTGGCAACCCTTGGTGACTTGTGGACAACACCCCTTGACCTGCGAACCTTCACGACACACCATCACCGCATGCAACTTCGGGTCACATTCGTCGCCGCAGCGCGCAGCTCCCCGCTGCTCGCCGAACGCTTCGAGGACGACCGTCCGCTGGACCAGGCCGGCTGGGACGAGGTGCAGCGCGTCGCCCACGACCTGATCCCGCTGGCGGCGGCCGAACTGCGCTACTGCTCGCCCACACCGCGCAGCCGCGCCACCGGCGACGCGCTCGGCTACGCACCCCTGGTGCAACTCGCCCTGCGGGACTGCGACATGGGTCGCTGGCGCGGGCTGACCCTCGGCGAGGCGATGGCCCGCGAGCCGGAGGCCGTGGACGCCTGGCTCGCCGACCCGCGGGCCACCCCGCACGGCGGTGAGTCGCTGCTCGCCTTCATCGCCCGGGTCGGCGGCTGGCTCGACACCCGGCCCGTCGACGACGGCGGCCGTGTCGTCGCCGTGGCCGAGCCGTCCGTCATCCGCGCTGCCCTGGTGTACGCCCTGAAGGCGCCGCCGTCGACGTACTGGAACATCGACGTGCGCCCCCTCTCGACGACCACCGTGACGGGTCACGCCGGCCGCTGGAACCTCCGGTTCGACGGGGTGCCGACTCAGCCCTCGCGGGCGTAGTCCGTGGTGAGGACGAGGTCCTTGGCGGGGCCGCCCACCCGCCACACCGTCCGCCAGTGGTCCGCGTCCCGCACGGTGAACTCACCGCGGTAGAGGTCCGCCGCGCACGGGTGGTCCGCGACGTGGTGTCCGCAGGTCAGGTCCAGGTCGTGGAAGGGGCGGCCGTCGGCGAAGCGGACGTCGGCCGCGCCCGGTGAACCGCCCGGCAGGAAGCGCAGGGTGCGTTCGGCGGGGCGCGCGACGCCCTGCCAGACGAACGTGCCGGACTCCTCGTGCAGCAGCCCGCCTTCCGGGAGAGGGCTGAAGAGTGTCGTGCCGTCGAAACGCCCCTCGTCGCCGCTTGCGAGATCCCGCACGGTCCGCTCCACGCGCCAGCGCCCGGCAAGATGCGCCAGCACATCGGGCACGGGCCACAACTCGCGCATGATCAAACCCTCTTCCGCGGCCGGCGGCGCCACCGGTCCGGGGACTCGATGGGGTCCTTGCGGTCGGCCTGAGCCCGGATCTCGTGGTGCGATGCGTGACTGGTGGCGCGGAACGCCTCCTCGTACGCAGCCAGTGCCGCGCCCAGTCCGCCGCCCGTGGCGCCGCGGCGGCGGATCAGCCGTGCGCACCAGGTGAGACACCCCATGACGAGTCCCAGGCAGCCGAGCACGACGAGGTACGGCAGCAGCGCTTCCATGCGTTCGACCTTACGTCGAGCACGTCCGCCCCATTGACGTGCTCATACCCCTTCCCTATCTTGCCGTTCGAAGTGCTGACCGCTGTCTGATATTTCGAACGATCGAGCCGTTCAGAACGATCCCCAAGAGCCGCGGAGTATCCATGTCACGCACCACCCGGAACCGGCTGAGACTTGGCCTTGGAGCAAGCGCTTTCCTGCTGGCCGCAAGCCTTGTCCCGGCCCCCGCCCACGCCGAGGACGTCACCGACTACTCGATCACCGTCGACCCCGCCACCAAGGGCGCGAAGATCGACGACACGATGTACGGCGTCTTCTTCGAGGACATCAACCGCGCCGCCGACGGCGGCCTGTACGCCGAGCTCGTGCAGAACCGGTCCTTCGAGTACTCCACCGACGACAACAAGTCGTACACCCCGCTGACCGCGTGGACGGTCGACGGCAATGCCCAGGTCGTGAACGACGACGGGCGGCTCAACGCCCGAAACCGCAACTACCTCTCCCTGGGCGCCGGTTCGTCCGTCACGAACGCCGGTTACAACACCGGTGTCCGGGTCGAGGAGGGCAAGAAGTACGACTTCTCGGTGTGGGCCCGGGCCGAGGGCGGCACCACGCTGACGGTGTCCTTGCACGACGCCGACGGGACGCTGGCCACGGCCCGTCAGGTGGCCGTGCGCACGGGCGGCTGGGCCCGGTACAGGGCGACCTTCACCGCTACCCGCACCAGCTCCAACGGCCGTCTGACCGTGGGCTCTTCCGCCGCGGCCGCGCTCGACATGGTGTCCCTCTTCCCGCGCGACACCTACAAGCACGAGCCGAACGGCCTGCGCAAGGACCTCGCCGAGAAGGTCGCCGCGCTGCACCCGGGCTTCGTGCGCTTCCCCGGCGGCTGCCTGGTCAACACCGGTTCCATGGAGGACTACAGCGAGGCCTCCGGCTATCAGCGCAAGCGCTCGTACCAGTGGAAGGACACCATCGGCCCGGTCGAGACGCGCGCCACCAACTCCAACTTCTGGGGCTACAACCAGAGTTACGGCCTCGGCTACTACGAGTACTTCCGCTTCGCCGAGGACATCGGCGCCATGCCGCTGCCCGTCGTGCCCGCCCTGGTGACCGGCTGCGGTCAGAACAAGGCGGTCGACGACGAGGCGCTGCTGAAGCGGCACGTTCAGGACACCCTCGACCTCATCGAGTTCGCCAACGGCCCGGTGACCAGCGAGTGGGGCAGGAAGCGTGCGCAGATGGGCCACCCGAAGCCCTTCCAGCTCACGCACATCGAGGTGGGCAACGAGGAGAACCTCCCGAACGAGTTCTTCGCCCGCTTCAAGCAGTTCCGGGCCGCCATCCAGGCCAAGTACCCGTACATGCAGGTGATCTCCAACTCCGGCCCGGACGACGCCGGTTCGACCTTCGACACGGCCTGGCAGCTGAACAGGGACGCCAAGGTCGACATGGTCGACGAGCACTACTACAACAGCCCGCAGTGGTTCCTGCAGAACAACGACCGCTACGACTCCTACGACCGGAGCGGGCCGAAGGTCTTCCTCGGTGAGTACGCCTCCTGGGGCAACGCCTTCAAGAACGGGCTCGCCGAGGCGGCGTACATGACCGGGCTCGAGCGCAATGCCGACGTCGTCAAACTCGCCTCCTACGCGCCGCTGTTCGCCAACGAGGACTATGTGCAGTGGAGCCCGGACATGGTGTGGTTCAACAACCACGCCTCCTGGGGCTCGGCCAACTACGAGGTCCAGAAGCTGTTCATGAACAACGTCGGCGACCGGGTGGTGCCTTCGACCGCCACGGGGACGCCGTCGCTGCTCGGTCCGATCACCGGGGCCGTCGGCCTGTCGACGTGGAACACGAGCGCCGCGTACGACGACGTGAAGGTGACGGACGCGGACGGGCAGACGCTGCTGAGCGACGACTTCTCCGGTGACGCGTCCAAGTGGACCCACACCGGCGGCGGCAGCTGGAGCATCCAGGACGGGCAGTACGTCGAGGCCTCCGACACCGCCGAGAACACCATGGTCCAGGCCGGTGACCCGTCCTGGCACGACTACGACCTGCACGTGAAGGCCACGAAGAAGTCCGGCAAGGAGGGCTTCCTCGTCGCCTTCGGCGTCAAGGACACCGGGAACTACTACTGGTGGAACCTGGGCGGCTGGAACAACACCCAGTCCGCGGTCGAACAGGCCGTGGACGGCGGCAAGTCGACGCTGATCTCCAAGGCCGGGTCGGTCGAGACGGGCCGCACCTACGACATCGACGTCAAGGTGCGCGGCCGTCAGGTGACCCTCTACCTCGACGGACAGGAGTGGGGCAGCTTCACCGACGACAAGCCGGCCGAGCCGTTCCGCCAGGTCGTCACCAAGGACGCGAAGACGGGTGATCTGATCGTCAAGGTCGTCAACGCCCAGTCCTCGGCGGCCCGTACGGCGATCGACCTGGGCGGGGCGAAGGTGGCGTCCAAGGCGCGGGTGACCACGCTGGCCGCCGCGCCGGACGCGGTGAACACCGAGACGAAGACGGCCGTCGCGCCGGTGACGTCCACGTTCGACGGGGTCGCGGGCAAGTTCTCGTACACCTTCCCGGCGAACTCGATCACGTTCCTGCGGATCAAGCAGAGGTAGCCGGGGCCGGGTCCGCGGGCTGCTGTCCGAGTGGCAGCAGCCCGCGCTCGGCGAAGACCTTCTTCGCGGCGAAGGTCGCGTTCAGGGCCTTCGGTATGCCGCAGTACACGGCCGAGTGCGTCAGGGCCTCGACGATCTGCTCGGGGGTGAGGCCCACGTTCAGGGCCGCGTTGACATGCACGTCGAGCTGGGCCTCGCAGCCGCCGAGCGCGGTGAGCATGCCCAACGTCACCAACTGACGGTCGCGCGGGGCGAGTCCGGGACGGTCGTAGATCTCGCCGAAGGCCCAGGCGACGACCTGGTGGCCGAGCTCGGGGTTGATGTCGGCGAGCGAGTCGACGACCCGCTGTCCCGCCTCGCCGTCGACCCGCTTCAGGACCTCCAGGCCGTGGGCGAAGCGGTCTTCGCGGGTGGTGCTCTCGCTCATGTCAGCTCATCCGTTTCCGGCTGCTCCGGCGTGTCGTCGAGCAGCGGTTCGCAGTGGTCGATCCTGTCGTCCGGCGCCCCCGTCGCCCGCCCGGGCGAAGCGCTGCATGTCGGCGATCGACATGCCGGTCTCGCGCAGCTGCAGCAGGAAGCCACAAGAACCGTAGGAGTTGGAGTGCGCTCCAACGCAAGCCCGCTCTCCGGTCAACCGCCGAAGTACCTCTGGGCTGCCCGGACACCCTCCACCAAGGCATCCACCTCCGCCTCCGTGTTGTACACGTAGAAGCTTGCCCGGGTCGTCGCCGGGACGGCGTAGCGCTTCACGATCGGGCGGGCGCAGTGGTGGCCCACGCGTACGGCGATGCCGCGGTCGTCGAGGATCTGGCCGACGTCGTGCGGGTGGATGTCGTCGACCGTGAAGGAGACGGCCGAGCCGCGGGCGGTGAGGTCGTGGGGGCCGATGACGCGTACCCCGGGGATCTCCTGGAGCAACGCCAGGGCGCGGGTGGTCAGTTGGTCCTCGTGTGCCGCCACCTCCGCCATGCCCAGCGCCTCCAGGTAGTCCACCGCCGCCGCGAGGGCGACCGCCTGGGACGTCATCGGGACACCCGCCTCGAAGCGCTGCGGCGGCGGCAGGAAGGTCGTGCGGTCCATCTCGACGATCTCGATCATCGAGCCGCCGGTCAGGAACGGCGGGAGTTCGGCGAGGAGTTCGCGGCGGCCCCACAGGACCCCGATGCCGTTCGGGCCGAGCATCTTGTGCCCGGAGAAGGCCAGGAAGTCGGCGCCCAGTTCGCGCACGTCGACCGGGCGGTGGGGGACCGACTGGGCGGCGTCGACCACGACCGGTGTGCCGAACTCATGGGCACGGTCGGCGAGTTCGCGCACCGGGTTGATCGTGCCGAGGACGTTGGACTGGTGGGTGACGGCGAGCACCTTCGTGCGCTCGTCCAGCAGCTCGTCGATCCGGGTCAGGTCCAGGCGGCCCTCGTCGGTCAGGCCGAACCAGTCCAGCGTCGCGCCCGTCCGCTCGGCGAGCTGCTGCCACGGCACGAGGTTGGCGTGGTGCTCCATCTCCGTCACCACGATCCGGTCGCCGGGGCCGATCCGGCCGGCGTTGCCCAGGGCGTACGCGACGAGGTTGATGCCCTCGGTGGTGTTCTTGGTGAAGACCACCTCGTCGTCACGTGCCCCGACGAAGCGGGCGATCGTGTGCCGTGCGTTCTCGTACGCCTCCGTCGCCTCGCCCGCCAGCTGGTGCGCGCCGCGGTGCACGGCCGCGTTGTGCGTGAGGTAGAAGTCCCGCTCGGCGTCGAGGACCTGGAGCGGCTTCTGTGTGGTTGCGCCGGAGTCCAGGTAGACGAGACGGGCGCCGCTGTCCACCGTGCGCTCCAGGATCGGGAAGTCCCTGCGCAGCGCGTCCACGTCGAAGCCCACGGCCTCTCACCTCTCACGGTTTTGTTGTCCGTTTTCCGTGAGGCACGCTAGGCCTCCTCACGGAGAATCGCAAGCATTACCATGAGATCCGTGGATCACGAGGCCCCCGTCTACCTGCACCAGCTCCCGGTCCCCGGCGAGGAGCGCTACCTCTCGTTGGCCCTGGTCAACACCCGCTTTGCGCTCAGCCACGGCCAGGTCGACCTGCTCGACGACACCGAGGCCGCGCACCTGTGGCTCGTACGGCACGAGCTGCTGGCCGACCGGGTGGCCCTGAACGGGCGCCAGCTCGGCAGGCTCCTCGCCCTCCGCGAGGCACTGCGCGCCCTCTTCGCGGCGTACAGCGCCCAGAAGCGGCCCGCAGCCGAGGACCTCGCCGCCCTCAACTCCGCGCTCGCGGCCGCTCCCTCCACCCCGCGGCTCGCCTGGGGCGCCGACGGCCCGCACCGCGCCGACGAACCCGACGCCGGCAATCCGGCCGCCGCCGCGCTCTCCCTCCTCGCCGAGGACGCCACCGACCTGCTCACCGGCGCCGAGGCCGAGCAGCTCACCGAGTGCGCCGCACAGGGCTGCGCCCGCTGGTTCCTGCGCTCCCACGGCGCCCGGCGCTGGTGCACCACGAAGTGCGGCAACCGGGTGCGGGCGGCGCGCGCGTACGCGGCGCGCAAGGGGCGGTGAGTTCACCGTCCGGCGGTGAGTTCACCAATTAATTACATTCTGGGAAATCCCTGTTTCCCTTACGTTCACCATTCCATTCGTATAAGCCTGCGGACGCATTCGGAACAAGCTTTGCCACTTTCCGCGGACGGCACAACCGATCCCAAACCCGGGCCGTCTTAGTCGGCGAATCAATTACCGCGGGGAGTAAGTAGGAATGGATCGCCCGACCCTGTCCACTGCCGTTTCGAGGGGCCATTTCCCGTTGAAGAGGGCCGCGGCCCTGCTCGCCGCCGCCATCACCACCGCCGTGTTCTGCGCCGCCGACGCCCTCGCCGGCAGCTATCCCTTCGGGCCCCGCACCCGCAGCGTCAACGACCTGGGAAACCAGTACGTGCCGTTCCACGCCCACCTGTGGGACCTGCTGCACGGCCGGGCCGACGGCGGCCTCTTCGTCAACTGGCAGTCCGGATACGGCTCGAGCTTCCTGCCCGACCTCGGCACCTACCTCAGCAGTCCGTTCGCCCTGCTCGTCGGGGTGTTCCCACGGCACGAGATCGACCTCGCGGTGTACGTGATCACCCTGCTGAAGACGGCGTCCGCGGGCGCCGCCATGGCCTGGCTGCTGATGGTCCTGCGCCCCGGCCGCTGGTGGGCTGCCGGGCTGCTCGGGGCCTCGTGCGCGCTGTGCGGGTGGAGCCTCGCGGTCGCCTCGTACAACCCCATGTGGCTCGACGGCCTCGTCGCCCTGCCGCTGCTGTGCCTGGTGGGGGAGTGGACGCTGCACAAGCGGCGCCCGCTGCTCGGCGTACTGATCGTGGCGCTCGCCTGGATCGCCAACTTCTACACCGCGTACATGGCCACCATCGGCGCCGGTCTGGTGCTGTTGCTGCGTCTCGGGCTGTCCGGTCTCCCGAACCGGGAGCGGCTGAAGGCCGCGGGCCGCGCGGCCGGCACCGTCGCGCTGGGCGTGGGCCTGGCCGCGCCGCTGGTGACCGTCGTGTACTTCGGCACCAGGCACGCCCACCCGGGCAGGGTCGTGCACTTCGAGCCGGTGCCCACGGAGGATCTGCTGGCCCGGCTGCTGCCGACGACGTACAGCTTCGGCAGCCCGGCGCTCTACGTGGGCGCCACGGCGCTGCTGCTCGCGCTCGCCCTGCCCTTCCACCGGGCGGTACCGCGCCGGGTGCGTGCCGGGTGGACACTGCTGGTCGCCGCGGTGGCGCTGTCGCTGCAGTGGCAGCCGACCCATCTGGTCTGGCATGCCTTCGCCACCCCGCAGGGCAGCGCGTACCGCCAGGCCTTCGTGCTGTGCGCGCTGCTGGTGATCGCCGCCTGGCACGCCCTCTCGTACGGCCCGCCCGACCTGCGCGCCCTGGGTGCCGCGGCCGCGCTGCTCGCGCTGATCACCGCCGTGGCGAGCCGCAGTGCTCTGGTGCACCCCGTCGGATGGGCGGTGCTGCTGCTCGCCGTCGTGGGCGCACTCGGCGGACTGGCACTGCTCGGGCGCACCGAAGGCGGGCGCCGCACAGTCCTGGCCGCCCTCGCGCTGGTCCTGCTCTTCGGCGGCCAGTTCGGGGAGGCCATGGCCACCTCCGCCGTCGCCACCCGCCTCCGTCTCGGCCACATGGACGACTACGCGCCCTGGGGCCAGCGGCAGCAGCGGCAGGCGGAGGCGATCGCGCAGGCCGACGGCTGGCCCCGCTACCGCACCGATCCGGGCCGGGAGCAGACCGTCGGCAACGACCCGCTGCTGGTCGGCGGCCAGGGCGCCCAGTACTACAGCAGCCTCACCTCGGACGTCCTCAGCCGGGCCCTCACCGCCCTCGGCGACGGCTGGACCTCGCGCGGCCGCAGCCTGCAGAGCCTCGACAACGCCGTCACCGACGCGATCTTCTCCGTCGGCGCTCGGGTGCACTCCCCGCCCGACCCGCACCAGAACTGGTTCCCGCAGAACGGCGACCGGCTGACCGTGACCCGGCAGGACGCACCGCCCCTCGTCACGCTACGACCGCCGGGCGCGTCCCGTGCCGCCTTCGGAGCGTCGCCGTACCGCAACCAGGAACTCCTGCTCGGCGCCCGCGTCTACACCGTGCCCCGCCTCACCGTGCGCACCAGCACCGGCAAGCCCCCGCGCGCGGGCGAGGCCCGGCACCCCGGGCTGCTCATCGGCGCCCCCGCGCCCGGGACCGTACGGAAGCCGGCCATCACCGCGCGATGCCCGGCCGGCAGTGAGGTGTACCTCTGGGCGCCGCACTACTCGGGCAGCGCGCGGATGACCGACGGGCCTACCGGGCGGTTCAGGTCGGACGCCAGGGTCACCAAGATCGCCCCGATGCAGCGGCTCGGCACGGTCCCGGCGTCCGGGCACCTCCGCATCGACCTGACCCCCGACCGCACCAGCCGTGTCCCGCAGGGCGCGGTCGGCTGCCTGGACACCGCCCGGCTGCACGACGCCGTCGAGCACCTCAGGGCCACCGGCGCCACCCGCGTCACCGTCTCCGACGCCACGATCCGGGCCGAACTCCCGGCGGGCAGCAAGGGAACCGCCGTCGTCGCGGCTCCCCGCATCGCGGGCTGGCGCTGCGCCGCGGGCGACGCCGACCCCGTACCGGCCAAGGAGTACCACGGCCTGATCGCCGTCCCCCTCGACGGCTCCTCGACCAGCCTCACCTGCACCTTCCACCCGCCCGGTCTGCGGCTCGGCACGACCGTCGGGGCCGCCGCGCTGCTGACCCTGATCCTGCTCGGCGCCCTCACCGCCGTACGCCGACGGCGGGAGATCCGGCCGCCGGCGCCCATGACCACTCGACCGCTCGAGCGCGTGAGCGGCGCTCTCTGACCTGCCCCAGGGGGAGAATCCCGTGCTGATATCGATCGTCGCACCCTGCTACAACGAGGAAGCCGTCCTCGAGCGGTTCCACGAGGAGGTCCAGAAGGTCGCGGAGGAACTCCTGCCGCTCGGCCACGACGTGGAGTTCGTGTACGTCGACGACGGCAGCCGCGACCGCACGCTCACCGTCCTGGAGCGGCTCGCCGACCTCGACTCGCGCGTCCGGTACGTCTCCTTCAGCCGCAACTTCGGCAAGGAGGCGGCGCTGCTCGCCGGTCTGCGGCACGCCTCGGGGGACTCCGTGGTCGTCATGGACGCCGACCTCCAGCACCCGCCGGAACTGATCAAACGCATGGTCGACCTGCACGGACAGGGCTACGACCAGGTCATCGCCCGGCGCAACAGGACCGGTGACGGCATGACCCGCACCCTCACCGCCCGCCTCTACTACCGGCTCGTCAACCGCCTGGTCGACGTCGAACTCGTCGACGGCGTCGGCGACTTCAGGTTGCTGTCCCGTCGCGTGGTGGATGCCGTCCTGGGCCTGACCGAGTACAACCGCTTCTCCAAGGGCCTGTTCGCCTGGGTGGGCTTCCCCAGTACCACCTTCGAGTACGAGAATGCCGTGCGCGAGGCCGGCCACAGCTCCTGGAGCTTCCGCAGCCTGCTCAACTACGGACTGGACGGACTGCTCTCCTTCAACAACCGCCCGCTGCGCGCCGCCCTCCACCTCGGCATGGTCCTGCTGACCATCGCCGGGCTGTACACCGCGTGGATCGTGGGCGCCGCGCTCGTCAACGGAGTGCAGACCCCCGGCTACGTCACCATCATCACCGCCGTCACCGGGGTCGCCGGAGTGCAGATGATCATGCTCGGGGTGATCGGGGAGTACACCGGCCGGATCTACTACGAGGTCAAGGGGCGCCCGCACTTCCTGGTGAAGGCGACCAACGTGAAACGAGCGAAGGATCTCATTCCCTGATGTCGAGTTCCCTGCTGCCGAGTTCCCTGATGTCGCGGCAGATGCTTGTCTTCGCCGTGATCGGGGTCGTCAACACAGGTACGTACTACGCTCCGTACCTACTGTTCCTCACTCGTTTCCCCTATCTCGTCGCCCATATTCTCGCGACCGCCATCAGTATGACCGGATCCTTTTTCCTCAATGCGCGGTTCACCTACCGGACGCGTCCGACCCTGCGGAAATTCCTGCTGTTCCCGCTGACGAACGCCGCGAATTTCGTGGTCACGACCGTGGGCGTCTACGTGCTCGTCGACCTCCTGCATCTCGGCAGCCGGTATGCCCCCCTGCTCGCCTCCCTGGCGGCGATCCCGGTGACCTTCGTCGTGTCCCGCCGGATCATGCTCCCGAAGGCGGAACCGGCCGAGATTGCATAAACGTGCAGCGAAACGTATAGTCATGCCATCCAGGAGGAGGATGACATGGCGGTACGTGCGGCAGTGGCCGGAGCGAGCGGGTACGCGGGCGGAGAGCTCCTGCGTCTGCTCCTGGCGCACCCCGAGCTCGAGATCGGGGCCCTGACCGGCAACTCCAACGCGGGCCAGAAGCTCGGTGCGCTCCAGCCGCACCTGCTGCCGCTGGCCGACCGGACACTCCAGGAGACCACCCCCGAGGTCCTCGCCGGTCACGACGTCGTCTTCCTCGCCCTGCCCCACGGCCAGTCCGCCGCCGTCGCCGAGCAGCTCGGCCCGGACGTCCTCGTCGTCGACATGGGCGCCGACTTCCGGCTGCAGAACGCGGCCGACTGGGAGAAGTTCTACGGCTCCGCACACGCCGGGACCTGGCCCTACGGGCTCCCCGAACTACCGGGTGCCCGCGCCGCGCTGGAGGGGTCCAAGCGCATTGCGGTGCCCGGTTGCTACCCGACCGCCGCTTCGCTGGCCCTCTTCCCGGCCTACGCCGCCTCTCTCGCCGAGAACGAGGCCGTGATCGTCGCCGCGTCCGGGACGTCCGGCGCGGGCAAGGCACCCAAGCCGCACCTGCTGGGCTCCGAGGTCATGGGCTCCATGTCGCCGTACGGTGTCGGCGGCGGCCACCGGCACACCCCCGAGATGATCCAGAACCTCAGCGCGGCGGCCGGCGAGACCGTGAGCGTCTCCTTCACGCCGACCCTCGCGCCGATGCCCCGCGGCATCCTCGCCACCTGCAGCGCGAAGGCCAAGCCGGGGGTCACCGCCGAGTCCGTGCGCGCCGCGTACGAGAAGGCCTTCGCCGACGAGCCCTTCGTCCACCTGCTGCCCGAGGGCCAGTGGCCCGCCACGGCGTCCGTCTACGGTTCCAACGCCGTTCAGGTGCAGGTCGCGTACGACGAGGCCGCGGGCCGCATCATCGCGATCAGCGCCATCGACAACCTGACCAAGGGCACCGCGGGCGGTGCTGTCCAGAGCATGAACCTCGCCCTCGGGCTCGACGAGTCCACGGGGCTTTCCACGATCGGAGTCGCACCGTGAGCGTCACGGCAGCCAAGGGATTCCAGGCTGCGGGCATCGCAGCCGGAATCAAGGAGAACGGCAACCCGGACCTGGCCCTCGTGGTCAACAACGGTCCGCGCCGCGCCGCCGCCGGTGTCTTCACGTCCAACCGTGTGAAGGCCGCGCCGGTGCTGTGGTCCGAGCAGGTGCTCAAGGGCGGCCAGGTGTCGGCCGTAGTGCTCAACTCCGGTGGCGCCAACGCCTGTACGGGCCCGAAGGGCTTCCAGGACACGCACGCCACCGCCGAGAAGGTCGCCGAGGTTCTCGGCCGCGGCGCCATCGAGGTGGCCGTGTGCTCCACCGGCCTCATCGGCGTCCTGCTCCCGATGGACAAGCTGCTCCCCGGGGTCGAGACCGCCGCCGCCCAACTCTCCGAGCACGGCGGCGAGAAGGCCGCCATCGCCATCAAGACCACCGACACCGTCCACAAGACGTCCGTCGTGACCAAGGACGGCTGGACCGTCGGCGGCATGGCGAAGGGCGCGGGCATGCTCGCTCCGGGCCTGGCGACCATGCTGGTCGTCCTCACCACCGACGCCGCGCTCGACGACGACGTACTGGACAGGGCGCTCCGGGCGGCGACGCGCACGACCTTCGACCGCGTCGACTCCGACGGCTGCATGTCCACCAACGACACCGTGCTGCTGCTCGCGTCCGGTGCCGCCGAAGTCACCCCGGAATACGAGGAGTTCGCGGAGGCGGTACGCCAGGTCTGCGACGACCTCGGCCAGCAGCTGATCCGGGACGCCGAGGGCGCCAGCAAGGACATCAAGGTCGAGGTCGTCAACGCGGCGAGCGAGGACGACGCCGTCGAGGTGGGCCGCTCCATCGCCCGCAACAACCTCCTCAAGTGCGCGATCCACGGCGAGGACCCCAACTGGGGCCGCGTGCTCTCCGCGATCGGCACGACCAAGGCCGCCTTCGAGCCGGACCGGCTGAACGTCGCCATCAACGGCGTCTGGGTCTGCAAGAACGGCGGTGTCGGCGAGGACCGCGAGAAGGTCGACATGCGCTACCGCGAGGTGCACATCGTCGCCGACCTCGCCGCCGGGTCCGAGGCCGCCACCATCTGGACCAACGACCTCACCGCCGACTACGTCCACGAGAACAGCGCGTACTCCTCATGAGCACTACTCGCAAACACACCGCACTGCCCAAGGCCCAGATCCTCATCGAGGCGCTGCCCTGGCTGGTCAAGCACAACGGCAAGACGGTCGTCATCAAGTTCGGCGGCAACGCCATGATCGACGAGGACCTCAAGGCCGCGTTCGCCCAGGACGTCGTCTTCCTGCACCACGCCGGCCTCAAGCCGGTCGTCGTGCACGGCGGCGGCCCGCAGATCAGCGCCGCCCTCGACCAGCACGGCATCGTCAGCGAGTTCAAGGCCGGACTGCGCGTCACCACCGAGGACGCCATGGACGTCGTACGGATGGTGCTGGCCGGGCAGGTCCAGCGTGAGCTCGTCGGGCTGCTCAACCAACACGGGCCGCTGGCCGTGGGGTTGACCGGCGAGGACGCGCACACCATCACCGCCACCAAGCACCAGCCCGAGATCGACGGCGAGTTGGTCGACATCGGGCGGGTGGGCGAGATCACCGCGATCGACACGGGCGCGATCGAGGCACTGCTCGCCGACGGCCGGATCCCGGTCGTCTCGTCGATCGCCCGTAGCCAGGACGACGGACATGTCTACAACGTCAATGCTGATACGGCGGCTGCGGCACTTGCTGCTGCGCTTGGAGCGGAGACTCTCATGGTCCTCACGGACGTCGAGGGTCTCTATGAGGACTGGCCGAACAGCGACGAGGTGATCAGCCGCCTCACGGCTTCCCAACTGGAGAAGCTGCTGCCGGAGTTGAGCTCCGGCATGGTGCCGAAGATGGAGGGCTGTCTGCACGCCGTACGGGGCGGCGTCAACACCGCCCGCGTCATCGACGGCCGGGTCCAGCACTCGATCCTGCTGGAGATCTTCACCGACGAGGGCATCGGCACGATGGTCGTGCCCGATGCCGAAGAGGGGGATGCCGAATGACCGCGAACGCAGACCTGACCCAGCGGTGGCAGGGCTCGCTGATGAACAATTACGGCACCCCGCGCCTGCCCCTCGTCCGCGGCGAGGGCACCAAGCTGTGGGACGCCGACGGCAAGCAGTACACCGACTTCGTCGGCGGCATCGCGGTCAACGCCCTCGGTCACGCCCACCCGGCGGTCGTCCAGGCCGTCAGCACGCAGATCGCCTCCCTCGGCCATGTCTCCAACCTGTTCATCGCCGAGCCGCCCGTCGCCCTCGCCGAACGCCTCCTCCAGCTCTTCGGCCGGGACGGCAAGGTCTTCTTCTGCAACTCCGGCGCCGAGGCCAACGAGGGTGCCTTCAAGATCGGCCGGCTCACCGGCCGGACGCACATGGTGGCCACGCAGGGCGGCTTCCACGGCCGCACCATGGGCGCCCTCGCGCTGACCGGCCAGCCCGGCAAGCAGGAACCCTTCCTGCCGCTGCCCGGCGACGTCACGCATGTCCCGTACGGCGACGCGCAGGCCCTCGCGGCCGCGGTCAGCGACGAGACGGCTCTCGTCATCATCGAGCCGATCCAGGGCGAGAACGGCGTCGTCGTCCCGCCCCCCGGCTATCTGAAGGCGGCCCGCGCGATCACCGCGGCCACCGGGGCGCTGCTGGTCCTCGACGAGGTGCAGACCGGTGTCGGCCGTACCGGCCACTGGTTCGAGTACCAGGCCCACGAGGGCGTACTGCCCGACGTCGTCACCCTCGCCAAGGGTCTCGGCGGCGGACTGCCGCTCGGCGCGACCGTCGCCTTCGGGCGGGCCGCCGAACTGCTGCAGCCCGGCCAGCACGGCACGACCTTCGGCGGCAACCCGGTCGCGTGCGCCGCCGGCCTCGCGGTACTGGACACCATCGCGAACGAGGGATTGCTGGAGAACGTCAAGCGGCAGAGCGAGAAGCTGCGGGACGGAATCGAGTCACTGGGGCACCCATTGATCGCACATGTCCGGGGCGCGGGCCTTCTGCTGGGTATCGTGCTCACCGAGCCGCTGGCGCCCCGGGTGCAGCAGGCGGCTCAGGACGCCGGTTTCCTCGTGAACGCGCCCGCCCCCGACGTCGTACGGCTGATGCCCGCACTGAGCCTCGGCGACGACGACGTGGACGCGCTGCTCGGGGCACTCCCCGGCATCCTGGACGACGCACGCGGGGACGGACGATCCGGAGAATGAGACGACGATGAGCCATGCGCAGGACGACGCACAGCACGCCGGGCCTGCCGTGCCGCAGACCCGCACCGCACGCCACCGCCGGATCGTGGACATCCTCAACCGGCAACCGGTGCGCTCCCAGAGCCAGTTGGCGAAACTGCTGGCCGACGACGGCCTGAATGTCACACAGGCGACGCTCAGCCGGGATCTCGACGAGCTGAACGCGGTGAAGATCCGCAACAACGACGGCGACCTGATCTACGCGGTGCCGAGCGAGGGGGGTTTCCGGACCCCCCGGGCACCGCTGGGGGAGTCCGCCAAGGAAGAACGGATGCGGCGGCTGTCCCAGGAGCTGCTGATCTCGGCCGAGGCGTCCGCGAACCTCGTGGTGCTGCGGACGCCACCGGGTGCCGCGCAGTTCCTGGCGTCCGCCATCGACCAGGCCGAACTGCACGACATCCTCGGCACGATCGCGGGCGACGACACACTGCTGCTGATCAGCCGGAATCCGACGGGCGGGCAGGCGCTGGCCGAGCATCTGCTGCGGCTGGCCCAGAACGGTCACTGACGCGCACTCGCGCGACATGTACGAGTCCGGGGCGCACGGGACGGATCTCCCGTGACGCCCCGGACTCGCATGGGGGTTCCACCCGGGCTCAGCCCAGGCGCGCCGCCAGCCCGCCCGTGCAGCGCACCTCGTCGCCCGCCGTGATCAGCAGCGCCTCCACGCCCGGCAGGGACTCCAGCCAGCGCAGTCCGTCCCGCGAGCCCATCGCGAAGGCCGCCGTGGCCCAGCAGTCCGCCCAGGTCAGCTTCGGGGCGACGACCGTGACCGCCACCAGGTCGGTCACCGCGGACCGGCCCGTGCGCGGGTCGACGATGTGCGCGCCCCGCTCGGCGGTGCCGGACGTGGCCACCGCCAACTCGTCCGTGCCCGCGGCCGAGACGACGGCCGCGAGCCCGCCCGGACGCAGCGGGTCCGCCACCCCGACCCGCCAGGGCCGGTGCGGCTCGGGCGCGCCGAGCAGCTGGACGTCACCGCCGCCGTTCATGCTCACGCCGGTCACCCCGGCAGTGGCCGCCAGCCGCCGGGCCGCCCGTTCCGCGGCCCAGCCCTTGACGATCCCGGTCGGGTCGAGGCGCCCCTCGTAGCGGATGCTGAACCAGCCGTCGCTCACCCGCTCCGCCTCGGCGCCCAGTCGGAGCACCTCGGCGACCTCGGGATCGCACTCCTCGACGCTCAGCTCACCGCGCGCCAGGCGGGAGACCTGGCTCTCGTCGCGGTAGGTGCTGAACACCTCGTCCACCCGGTGCAGTCCGGCGACCGCCTCCTCCAGTGCCGCCTGCACCGCACCGGGCTCCCCGCCGCGGACGTCGAAGGAGAAGACGGTCCCCATGACCTCCTCCGCATGACGCACCGCGGCGGGAGCTTCCGCCCTCTCCGCCACCGACTCAGCCACCGGCCTGGTCCAGCGCCGACTGCAGCGACTGCGTGTAGCCGCTGCTGGTGTACGTGGCACCCGACACCGCGTCGATCTTCGCGCTGCCGGCCGCCACCGCCTCCTGGTTGAGCTTCGGGATGGCCAGCGCGGTCTTCTGGTCGCTGAGCCCGCCCTTGGGCGCCTGCACCGCCTCGGCCTTGGTGATCTTGCCGTCCGCGACGGTGATCCGGACCTGCACAGGCCCGTACTGGGTCTGGGCCACCTTGCCGGTCACGGTCTTGGCCTGGGCGGCACCGGAGCCGGAGCCCCCGCCGCTGCCCTGCGAAGGACTGGCGCTGCTCTGCGAGGAGCCCGCGCTCGCCTTCATCTTGTCGATAGCCGACTGCAGCGACTGCTTGTAGCCGTTGCTCGTGTACGTCGCCCCGGACACCGAGTCGATCTGCGCGCTCTGCGCGGCGACCGTCTCCTGGGTGAGCTTGGGGATGGACAGGGCGGTCTTCTGGTCGCTGGTGCCGCCCTTGGGCGCCTGGATCGCCTCGGCCTTGGTGATCTTGCCGTTGGCGACGGTCAGGCGTACCTGGACATTGCCGTACTGGGTCTGGGCCACGCTGCCGTCGACCGTGCCGTTCGCGGAACCGGCCGCCGAGGCTCCGCCCTGTGGCGACTCCTGCGCGCCGGCGGTCTGCTGCGGGGCGGCGCCGGCGGCCTCGGCGTTCGGGTCGGACGCCGGCTTCAGCGACAGCATCAGTACGACGCCCGACACGGTCGCGGCGGTGGCCAGCACGACACGGCGGATGGGGTGACTCTTCCTCATCGCTTCCTAAGCTCCTGAAGTCCCGTCGCTCACATCTCGAACGACTCGTGATGGATGCGGCGGGCGGGCACTCCCGCGCCGCGCAGTGCTTCGTACACGGTCTGCGCGAACCCGGCCGGGCCGCACATGAAGACGTCGTGCTGTTCGATGTCCGGCAGCTTCTGCCGCAGCCGGTCCGCCGAGATGTCCGGGCGCTCTCCGTCCGGGCTGTTGACCGCGTACATCAGCCGGGCGCCGCGGTCGTCGGCGATGGCGGCGAGCTCGTCCCAGAGGGCCAGGTCCTGCGTGGTGTTGGCCCGGTACAGGAGCGTGATGTCGCCGGACGCTCCCGGCAGCGTCTCGAACAGCGCCCGCATCGGCGTGATGCCGACGCCGCCCGCGACCAGCAGCACCTTGCCGCGGCTGCGCCGCTGCGCGGTCATCGCGCCGTACGGGCCCTCGGCCCACACCTTGGTGCCGGGCGTCAGCTCGCGCAGCCGGGCGCTGTGGTCGCCGATCGCCTTCACGGTGATCCGCAGCATGTCGGGGCGGGGCGCCGCCGACAGCGAGTACGGGTGGGAGCTGAACCGCATGCCCGGCGCGAGGAACCGCCACCGGAAGAACTGCCCCGCCTCCGCACCCATCCGGTGCAGCTTCCGACCGCCGATGAGCACCGACACGATGCCCGGTGTCTCCTCGATGACCGCCTCGACACGCATCCGGTGCCGCATGTTCAGCCGGATCGGGGTGAGGATCCGGTACCAGACGACCAGCGCGGTGACCGACCCGTACAGCGCGTACCAGAAGGTCTTCGCGGTCGGCTCGACGGCGAAGTCGTTGCCGGTGGTGATCTGGTGCCAGAACGTCAGGAACACCGCCGCGTACGTCAGCAGGTGCACGTGGTACCAGGTGTCGTACGGAATCCGGCGGCGGACCGGCCCGATCGAGGTCAGGCCGATCAGCACGAACAGACCGGTGCCGATGGCCGCCTTGCCCATGTCGGGCAGCTGGTTGATGGAGTCGATCGTCTGCTGGACGATGTCGCCGAGCGACTTGCCCGCCTGCAGCGCGTAGCCCCACATGGTGAGGAAGATGTGCGCCACGATCAGGCAGAGCGTGTAGCGGCCGCTCATCGCGTGCCAGCGTGCCACCCGGTCGGAGCCCACGCGCCGTTCGAGGGCGGGCACGCGGGCCATCTGCAGCACGACCAGTGCCATCAGATAACCGGCCAACAGACCTGTGATACGGCCCGCGTTGAGGATCTTTCCGTTGTTGTCGGCGATGGACGGCGTGTTGTGCCACCACAGCCACAGCACGCCGACCGCGCCCGCGAATACCGCGAGCAGCAGGACGGTCGCCGGGGAGCGGCGCGGGCGGATGCGGCGCATCGTCTGGCGGCGGGCGGCGCGGCCGCCTGCGAGCGTGGTGGTCACTGTTCCTCCGGGGCGGGGGCAAGGGGGTTGGCGTGGTCCCTTGGCCCAGAGATACGTGCCGCGACGCCGGTGCGTTCAGCCGCGTGCCGAGTCCAGTGCAGACTGGAGTGACTGGCGGTAACCGTCACTTGTGTATGTGGCGCCCGAGACGGTGTCGATGCCGGCGCTCTGGGCCTGGAGCGCCTCGCTGCGCAGGCGTGGCAGGGCGAAGCTGTTGATCTCCTGGTCGCGCGGGTTGTCCGTCGGGTACGCGACGGCCGTCACATCGGTGAGCTTGCCGTTCTTGACGGTGATGCGGACCTGGACCGGGCCCCAGCGGGTCTGCACCGAGTCGCCGGTGACGGTCTTCGTACCGGTGGAGGTCCCGGCGCTCGCGCTGGCACTGCCGGAGGGCGCGGGGACGGCCAGGGCCACGTCGGGCGTCGAGTGCGGCTTCAGCGACAGCAGCAGCACCATCCCGGAGACGGTGGCGGCGCTCGCCAGCACGATGCGGCGCAGGGGGCGGTTCTTCTTCAACGCGTGCACTTGGACTGCCTCACAGCTCTCACAGTTCGAACGACTCGTGGTGGATACGGCGGTCCGGCACACCGGCGGTGCGCAACTGCACGTACAGATCGCGGGCGAAGCCGTGCGGGCCGCATATGTATACGTCGTGGCCGGTGAGGTCGGGGAAGGTCGCGCGCAGGGACTGGGCCGTCAGACTGGGCCGCCGCCCGTCCGGACCGTTGAGCGCGTACAGCACCTTCGCGCCCCGCCACTGCGCGACGGCCTCCAACTCCCCGCCCAGGGCGAGGTCTTCGGCCGTACGCGCCCGGTAGAGCAAAGTGACCTCGCCGGGCAGCGTCTCGAACAGGGCCCGCAGCGGCGTGATGCCGACACCGCCCGCGATGAGCAGGGACTTCGGCGCGGTCTGCCGGTCCTGGGTCAGCGAGCCGTACGGCCCCTCCGCCCACACCCGCGTGCCCGGCCGCAGCAGGGCGACGGCCGCGCTGTGGTCGCCGAGCGCCTTGACGGTGATGCGCATCAGGTCCTGACGGGGTGGGGCGGACAGTGAGTACGGCGTCGAAGTCCAGCCCATGCCCTCGCCGAAGAACCGCCAGCGGAAGAACTGCCCGGCCCGCGCGCCCAGTTCGTCCAGCCGCCGTCCCCGTACGACGACGGAGTACACAC
This sequence comes from Streptomyces sp. NPDC047043, assembly GCF_040644055.1. Classification (NCBI taxonomy): domain Bacteria; kingdom Bacillati; phylum Actinomycetota; class Actinomycetes; order Kitasatosporales; family Streptomycetaceae; genus Streptomyces; species Streptomyces sp. NPDC047043. The sequence goes on along the minus strand of NZ_JBEYVO010000005.1, from coordinate 198,629 downwards.
CCGGCGCCTCCTTGTGCACCGAATCCACCCGCAGCCGGTGCCGCAGGTTCAGCCGTACCGGCACAAGGACCCGGAACCACAGCACCAGGGCGGCGACGCCGAGGTACAGCACGTACCAGGCGGCCGTGGCCGCGGTGTGGCCGTTGAACTCGTTGCCCAGGGCCAGTTGGTGGCCGAAGGCGAGGAACACGGCGGCGTATGTGAGGAGGTGGACGTAGTACCAGAACTCGTAGCTGGTACGGCGGCGCACGGCGCGCGCGGAGGTGATGCCGACCGCGAGCAGGATGACGGTTCCGGCGGTGGCCTTGAGCATCTCGGGGTAGTCCAGGACCACGGTGACCGTCTCGTGCCACAGCGAGGCGCGGTCCTGGGCGGCGTACCCGGCGAGGATCAGCCCGATGTGCGCGACGAGCAGGCAGACCGTGTACCGGCCGGCCATGGCGTGCCAGCGGGCCACCCGGTCGGACCCGACCCGTCGCTCCAGCAGCGGCACCCGCGCCATCAGCCCGACGAGCACCGCGCAGGCGTACCCGCACAGCAGCCCGGCGATCCGCCCGGCCCCGGTCAGCCAGCCCGCGGTGCCGACCACCGACCCGGTGTCCGCCCACCACAGGGCGACCACGGCCGCGGCCCCGGCCCACAGCAGCGCGAGCACGGCGCCCGCGGGGGAGCGCCGCGCGGCCGGCACCACGGCCGGTGCCGTCCGCCGCTCGTACACGGTGGTCATATGTGCGTCCTTTCGCCTGTAACGGACGCAACTGTGCCGCCGTAACTTCTCAAGCCGCTCTGAAGCGGGGGTCCGCCCGGCCCACTCAGAGCAAACTCAGAGCTTCGGGCGCCGCCCGCTGCCCCCGGCAGGGGTGATCCTGGTAGGGCGATGAACACCACCCGCTCCGGCCGCCCCGCCCTCACCCGCCCCGACGGCACCCCGCTGCGTGTCCTCGTCGTCGACGACGATCCGGACCTCGCCGAGGTGCTCTCCGGCGCCCTGCGCTACGAGGGCTGGCAGGTCCGCTCGGCCGGCGACGGCGCCTCCGCGCTGGCCGAGGCCCGGGAGCTGATGCCGGACGCGGTCGTCCTGGACGTGATGCTCCCGGACACCGACGGCTTCGCCGTGCTGCGCTCCCTGCACACCGTGAAACCGGACGTCTGCGTCCTCTTCCTCACCGCCCGGGACGCGGTCGAGGACCGCATCGCGGGCATCACCGCGGGCGGCGACGACTACGTCACCAAGCCCTTCAGCCTGGAGGAGGTCGTCGCCCGGGTCCGCGGCCTGCTGCGCCGCGCCGGCATGGCCCGCCAGCTGGAGGAGGGCCCGCGGCTGACGGTGGGCGACCTGGTGATGGACGAGGAGGCCCGGGAGGTGACACGGGCGGGCGAGCTGATCGAGCTGTCGCCCACCGAATTCGAACTCCTCCGCTTCCTGATGCGCAATCCGCGCCGCGTGCTCAGCAAGACACAGATCCTCGACCGCGTCTGGTCCTACGACTTCGGCGGCCGCGCCCACGTGGTCGAGCTGTACATCTCGTACCTGCGCAGGAAGGTCGACGCGGGCCGCGAGCCGATGATCCACACGGTGCGGGGCGCCGGGTACGTCCTCAAGCCGGTGACCCCATGAGTCTGCTGCGGCGCCTGCCGCGCCCGCGAACGCTACGGGCCCGTCTCACCGTGGGCCTGGTGGTACTGCTGGCGGTCAGCTGCGCCGCGGTGGGCGTGGCCGCCGTGATCGAGCTGAACGGCTTCCTGACCAGCCGCCTCGACCAACAGCTCGCCGAGGTCGGTCCCCGTTTCGCCGCGAGCCTGGAACACGGCGGCACCCTGCCCAACGACCACGACGGCGACGAACACGGCGACGACCGCCGCCAGGCCACCGGCACCTTCGGAGCCCGTCTGGTCGACGGTACGGCCACCAACGCGGCGGTCGTCCGGTCCACGGGCGTCGTCGACGTCACCCTGACCGCCAGGGACAACAAGCGGCTCGCCGCGGTCCCGGCCGACGGACAGGGCCACAGCGTCGACATCTCCGCCCTGTGCGACTACCGGGTCCTCGCGTCCAAGGGCCTCGACGGCGACGTCCTGATCACCGGCCTGCCGCTGGAGCCCGTGGAGGCCACCGTCCACCGCCTCGAACTGGTCGCCGGGATCGTCTTCGGTGCGGCCCTCACCCTCGCCGGCGTCGCGGGCGCCCTCTGGGTGCGCTGGTCGCTCCGGCCACTGAGCCGGGTCGCGGCGACCGCCACCCGGGTCAGCGAACTCCCGCTGGCCAGTGGCGAGGTGGCCCTGCCGCCCCGGGCCCCCGAGACCGACCCGCGCAGCGAGGTCGGCAGGGTCGCCGGCGCCTTCAACCGCATGCTGGGCCACGTCGAGGACGCCCTCACCAAACGGCACGCCAGCGAGGAGCGCCTGCGCAGCTTCGCCGCCGACGCCAGCCACGAACTGCGCACCCCGGTCGCCTCGGTCCGCGGCCACGCGGAACTGGCGCTGCTGCACCCGGGCCCGGTCCCCCCGGAGGTCACCCGTGCCCTGGAACGGATCGCCGCCGAATCGTCCCGCATGGGCGCGATGGTCGACGACTTGTTGCTCCTGGCCCGGCTCGACGCCGGCCGCCCCCTCGAACGCCTCCCCGTCGACCTCACCCGCCTGGTCCTCGACGCCGTCACCGACGCCCGCGCCACGGGCCCCGACCACCGCTGGACCCTGGACCTCCCCGAGGAACCGGTCACGGTCACGGGCGACGAACACCGCCTCCACCAGGTCCTGGCCAACCTGCTGGCCAATGCGCGCGTGCACACACCGGTGGGCACCAAGGTCACGGTGACCCTGGAATCCGACGGGCCCACCGCCGTCCTCAAGGTCCACGACGACGGACCGGGCGTCCCCGAAGACATCCAGCCGGGCGTCTTCGAACGCTTCACCCGGGCCGAACACCGCCGCCGCACGGACGCCCCCGGCAGCGGAGCGGGCCTCGGCCTGTCGATCGTGGCGGCGGTGACGGAGGCGCACGGGGGCAGTGTGGGGCTGGAGAGCAGGCCGGGGTCGACCACGTTCACCGTACGGCTCAGTAGCGAGTGATCGCCGTGCTCCCGTCCGTCGTCCCGATGGCGATGTGCGGCTCGCTCCAAGGACGGACCCAGCGCAGAATCTCCCGCATCGCATCACTCGGCACGGACACACAACCGGCCGTGGCCCCGCGCCCGTTGACGTGCAGGAAGATGCCGGCGCCCCGACCCCGCACCCGCTGGTGGTAGTTGAACCCGATGACCAGCGCGTACGCGTACTGCGTCTCGTACGAGACCAGATGCTCCGACTCGGACGCGCGGCAGTCCGCCGGCCGGGCCTCGGTCCAACGGTTGTAGAAGCGGGAGGCGTTGTCCTCGCACCACCATGAACTCTGGTGCACGGGGCGGTACTTGTAGAGGGTCCCGGTGGGCGCGGACTCGATGCCGAAGGCGTACGGCAGGTCGTAGAGGCCGGTCGGTGTGGTGTTCGTGCTCTGTTTGCGGGAGACACCCTCGACGAGCCCCTTCGCCCCGAACCGGGCGGACGCGGAACCGGCCTTCACCCAGTGGCCGTGGCGCAGGTCCCACCAGGTCACGGTGCCGGTCGTCGAGTCCGTCTTCGGGGCGACGGCGGTGATCAGCTGCGTACCGCCACCCGTGTCGGCCATGCGCGCGGGAAGAGGCGGGCTCGCGGCCGACGCGGCCGGCACGGCACCGAGCACGAGAACAGACGCGCACACCAGCGCGCCGGCGGCGAGAGCGGATCGCATGGCTCAGACCGTAGACGGCGGAAGCGGCAACGGCAGCCCGGGTAGTCCATCCAGGCTCGTGGCGATGTGCTCCTTCTTCGTGAAGTACTCGCTGAGCGACGCGTCGTCCTCGCGCGCGAACCGCTTGCCGTGCAGATCGCGGTCCTCGTCGTACGTCATGAAGGGAACCGCGTAACCGCAGGAGTCGCGGACGAGTTCGGCCGTCACGACGATGATCGCGCGCAGGCCGTGCAGGGCCGGATCGATGTCCGGGAAGCGGTCGAGCAGTTCCCTGAAGCGGGGGTCGTCCCGGAAGACGGCCTCCCCGCGGCCGTGCACCCGCACGATGTTCGGCGGCCCCTGGAACGCGCACCACATCAGTGTGATCCGGCCGTTCTCGCGCAGGTGCGCAATCGTCTCCGCGTTGGATCCGGCGAAGTCCAGGTAGGCCAGGGTGAGTTCGTCGAGCACCACGAAGGAGCCCTTGAGGCCCTTGGGGGAGAGGTTGACCGTGCCGTCGCCCGACAGGGGAGCGGTCGCGGTGAAGAAGAGGGGCTGCGCCTCGATGAACGTACGCAGCCTGCCGTCTATGCGCTCATAAGTCTTTCCCACGCCTGATGATTATGGGCGAAAGCCTTTCGCCTGTCTAAGGAATTACGGGATCCGGTTGCCGTGGAGGTCGCCGGACTCCGGCCGTGGCCGCCCCGGCCGGCGCTTGTTCGGGGCGGCCACAGCGCCTGTCACGTCACTTGGTGAGCGTGCAGGCGGCCAGGGAATCCAGGCCGGTCGGCTTGGTCGAGGTACGGCCGATCGCGATGGCGATACGGTCGACGGTCGACTTCCGCTTGTCCGCCAGCGGGCCGAGGATCGCGTTCTGCACGAAGTTCGGGCCGCCCTGGCCGACGGTGGACTGGAGCCGCTTGTTGGCCTCGTCGATCTGGGTCTGCAGGAGCGTGAGGTTGCGGGTGACCTCGGCCTGGGCGGAGGCCGGGATCGCGGGAAGCTTCGAGGCGACGTCCGGGCAGGTGATCGTGCCGACCGCGGAGGCGCCGCTGCCGGCGGCCGTGGAGGCGGACGCGCTCGGCGCGGCGGAGCTCGCGGCACCGGAGTTGGCGTTGCCCGTGTTGCCCGTGCCGGTGCTGCCCGAGTTGGCGCCTGCGGCGTTCAGCGTGCACGGCGCCAGCGAGTCCAGACCGGTCGGCTTGGCCGCCGTACGGCCGATCGCGGTGGCGATGCGGTTGATCGTGGCGACGCGCTTGTCCTTGAGGGGGCCCAGGATGGCGTTGTTCACGAAGTTCGGCCCGCCCTGGCCCACGGTGTCGACCAGACGCTTGTTGGCCTCGTCGATCTGGGTCTGCAGGAGCGTGAGGTTGCGGGTGACCTCGGCCTGGGCGGAGGCCGGGATCGCGGGAAGCTTCGAGGCGACGTCCGGGCAGGTGATCGTGCCGGGGGACGCGGCCAGGGTCCGCGCGTTGTTGCCGCTGCTCTTGGACGGGGTCCCGGCGAGGGCGGTACCGGCGATGATCGCCCCGGACAGCGCCACCGCGGCAGCGCCGCCGATGATCACGACGCGACGCTTGTTGTACTTCGGAAGAGCCCTGGACATGCGGATGCCTCACTCGGGTCTGGGGTGACTGATGTGTCACTGCTGTGTGGCTGGTGTGTACAAACGCGGCGCCTGCGTTCGGCGAGAGGTACGGGAAAGCGGTTGCGGGTGTTCAAGCGCCCCCGAGATTGACGAATCATGCAGAGCGCTGCATACTCATGCATATTGGTGAATGCAGTGCTGAGGAGAATCCCGTGACCGAGCGCGTCGTACTCGCCTACTCAGGCGGTCTGGACACCTCCGTCGCCATCGGCTGGATCGCCGAGGAGACGGGCGCCGAGGTCATCGCTGTCGCGGTGGACGTCGGCCAGGGCGGCGAGGACCTGGACGTCATCCGCAAGCGCGCCCTCGCCTGCGGCGCGGTCGAGGCCGAAGTCGCCGACGCCAAGGACGAGTTCGCCGAGGAGTACTGCCTCCCGGCGATCAAGGCCAACGCCCTCTACATGGACCGCTATCCGCTGGTCTCCGCGCTCTCCCGCCCGACGATCGTCAAGCACCTGGTCGCCGCCGCGCAGAAGCACGGCGCCACCACCGTCGCCCACGGCTGCACCGGCAAGGGCAACGACCAGGTCCGCTTCGAGGCCGGCATCGTCGCCCTCGCCCCCGGCCTGAAGTGCATCGCCCCGGTCCGCGACTACGCGATGACCCGCGACAAGGCGATCGCCTTCTGCGAGGCCAGGCAGCTCCCGATCGCGACCACCAGGAAGTCCCCGTACTCCATCGACCAGAACGTCTTCGGACGCGCCGTCGAGACGGGCTTCCTGGAGGACATCTGGAACGCCCCGATCGAGGACATCTACGAGTACACACAGAACCCGGCGGCCGCCCGCGAGGCCGACGAGGTGATCATCACGTTCGAGCGGGGCGTCCCGGTCGCGATCGACGGCAGGCCCGCCACCGTCCTGCAGGCGATCCAGCAGCTCAACGAGCGCGCCGGCGCCCAGGGCATCGGCCGGATCGACATGGTGGAGGACCGGCTCGTCGGCATCAAGTCCCGCGAGGTGTACGAGGCCCCGGGCGCGATCGCCCTCATCACGGCCCACCAGGAGCTGGAGAACGTCACCGTCGAGCGTGAACTCGCCCGCTACAAGCGGCAGGTGGAGCAGCGCTGGGGCGAACTCGTCTACGACGGCCAGTGGTTCTCCCCGCTCAAGCGCGCCCTGGACGGCTTCATCGACGAGGCGAACCAGCACGTCAACGGCGACATTCGGATGACCCTGCACGGCGGCCGCGCGGTCGTGACGGGCCGCCGCTCCGACACGTCGCTCTACGACTTCAACCTCGCGACGTACGACACCGGTGACACCTTCGACCAGGCCGCGGCCAAGGGTTTCATCGACATCTACAGCCTGTCGTCGAGGATCGCGGCCCAGCGGGACCTCGCGTAAGCAGTAGCGTGACAACCGCCTCCTCGCTCACGCGCGGGGAGGCGGCGGCACATCCGTATCTCTCTAGGAGCAACGCAAGTGAGCAGCAACAGCGGTGACGTCCGGCTCTGGGGCGCCCGGTTCGCCGACGGCCCCTCCGAGGCCCTGGCGAAGCTGTCCGCGTCCGTCCACTTCGACTGGCGGCTGGCGCCGTACGACATCGCCGGCTCGCGCGCACACGCGCGCGTGCTGAACAAGGCGGGCCTGCTCACGGACGACGAACTGGCCCGGATGATCGCGGGCCTCGACCAGCTCGAGGCGGACGTGGCGTCGGGCGAGTTCGTCGGCACGATCGCCGACGAGGACGTCCACACCGCCCTGGAGCGCGGCCTGCTGGAGCGCCTCGGCCCGGACCTCGGCGGCAAGCTGCGCGCCGGCCGCTCCCGCAACGACCAGGTCGCCACCCTCTTCCGCATGTGCCTGCGCGACCACGCCCGCACCATCGGCGGCCTGATCGCCGACCTCCAGGACGCCCTGATCGGCCTGGCGGAAGCCCACCCGAACGTGGCGATGCCCGGCCGCACCCACCTCCAGCACGCCCAGCCGGTCCTGTTCGCCCACCACGTCCTGGCGCACGTGCAGTCCCTGTCCCGGGACGCGGAGCGCCTGCGGCAGTGGGACGAGCGGACGGCGGTCTCCCCGTACGGCTCGGGCGCCCTCGCGGGCAGCAGCCTCGGCCTGGATCCGGAGGCGGTGGCGAAGGACCTCGGCTTCGAGCACGGCAGCGTCGGCAACTCCATCGACGGCACGGCGTCCCGCGACTTCGTGGCGGAGTTCGTCTTCATCACGGCGATGATCGGGGTCGACATCTCCCGGATCGCCGAGGAGATCATCATCTGGAACACGAAGGAGTTCTCCTTCGTGACCCTGCACGATGCGTTCTCCACGGGCTCGTCGATCATGCCGCAGAAGAAGAACCCGGACATCGCCGAGCTGGCGCGCGGCAAGTCCGGCCGTCTGATCGGCAACCTGACCGGCCTGATGGCCACGCTCAAGGCCCTCCCGCTCGCGTACAACCGCGACCTCCAGGAGGACAAGGAGCCGGTCTTCGACTCCATCGACCAGCTGGAGCTCCTGCTCCCGGCCTTCACCGGCATGATGGCGACGCTCACCGTGCACCGCGAGCGCATGGAGGAACTGGCCCCGGCCGGCTTCTCCCTCGCCACCGACATCGCCGAGTGGCTGGTCAAGCAGGGCGTCCCGTTCCGCGTCGCCCACGAGGTCGCCGGCGAGTGCGTGAAGGTCGCCGAGGCCGAGAGCAAGGAACTGGACGAGCTGACGGACGACCAGTTCGCCAAGATCTCCGCCCACTTGACGCCCGAGGTCCGCACGGTCCTGAACGTCCCGGGCGCCCTCGCCGCCCGCAACGGCCGGGGTGGCACGGCCCCGAGCGCGGTGGCGATCCAGCTGGCAGAGGTGAAGCAGGACGTGGCGGCCCAGCACGAGTGGGCGACGGCCAAGAAGAAGTAGTGCACTGACGGAGCTCTGAGGCGAAGGTCATCACGGGTTACGTTGGTCGGAAGCCGTACCGGACCCGACCGAACGGAGCCCGCGATGCCCTTCGCCCGACTGGCCACAGCAACAACCCCCACCTGCCACATCGGACTGGGCCTCGCCGCAGTCGGCCGCCCCGGCTACATCAACCTCGGCCGGGAGCAGGACCTCCCGGAAGGCCGCAGCGTCGACGCCATGCGCCGCCGTACTCACGAACTCCTCGACGCCGCCTACGCCCAGGGCGTCCGCTACTTCGACGTGGCCCGCTCCTACGGCCGCAGCGAGGAGTTCCTCGCCGACTGGCTGAACGCCCGCCCCGACACCGACGACATCGTCATCGGAAGCAAGTGGGGCTACACCTACACCGCCGGCTGGACGGCGGACGCCGAGACGCACGAGGTCAAGGACCACAGCGTCCAGACGTACGAGCGCCAGCGCGCCGAGACCGCCGACCTGCTCGGCGACCACCTCGACCTCTACCAGATCCACTCGGTGACCCCGGACAGCCCGGCCCTCACCGACAAGGAACTCCACGCCAAGCTGGCGGAGGCCGCCGCCCAGGGCACCACGATCGGCTTCTCCACCAGCGGCCCGGCGCAGGCGGACGCGATCCGTGCCGCCCTCGCCGTGACGGTCGACGGTGAGCCCCTCTTCCGTACCGTCCAGTCGACGTACAACGCCCTGGAGACCTCGGCCGCCCCCGCCCTCGCCGAGGCGCACGACGCCGGCCTCACGGTGATCGTCAAGGAGGCCATGGCCAACGGCCGCCTCGCGGCCCCGCACGCCCCGGAGGTCCTGAAGGCCGTGGCCGCGGAGACGTCCCTCGGCTGCGATGCCGTGGCCCTGGCCCTGATCCTGCGCCAACCCTGGGCGGGCGTCGTCCTCTCCGGCGCCGCGACGATCAACCAGCTGGCGTCCAACCTGCACGCGGCGGTCGTGGACCTGGACGAGGACCAGCTGACCCGCCTGGCGGCACTCGTCGAGGACCCGCAGGCGTACTGGGGGACGCGCGCCGGCCTGCCCTGGCACTGAGACAACCGGCACGACCCATCCGTCCATGAGACGTGCATGCCCACGATGAGACACTCACGTCTCAATTGGGCTATGGTTGTCTCATGGCTGTCGACCGTGACCATGTACTGCGCACCGCCGCAGCCCTGCTGACCCGCAAATCCACCGCGACGATGGACGAGGTCGCCAAGGCGGCCGGAATCAGCCGGGCCACGCTGCACCGCCACTTCGCGGGCCGCGACGCGCTCGTACGGGCGCTGGAGTCGCTCGGCATCGCCGAGTGCGAGGCTGCGCTGGACGCGTCGCGGCTGGACGAGGGCCCCGCCGGCGACGCCGTACGACGCCTCGTCGGCGAGATCGAACCCGCCGCCGGCCTGCTCGCCTTCCTCTACACCGAGAACCAGCTGTTCGAGGGCGAGGAACAGAACACCGGCTGGGCGCGGATCGACGACCGCATCACCGCCCTATTCCGACGCGGCCAGCGCACCGGCGAGTTCCGCATCGACCTCACGCCCGCCTGGCTCACCGAGGCACTGTTCGGGCTGCTGGCCTCCGGCGCCTGGATGGTGCAGAGCGGCAAGGGCGCCCCCAAGGACTTCACCCACATGACCGCCGAGCTGCTGCTCGGCGGCGCACTACGGAGAGAGGAATCATGACCAGCACCCTGCAGCCGGCGACCACGACCGAGGCGGTGAAGCGCCCCGGCCGCTGGCTCGCGCTGTCCGTCCTCGTGCTCGCCGTGCTGCTGGTGGCCGTCGACGCGACCGTCCTCGGTCTCGCGACCCCCTACATCAGCGAGGACCTGAAGCCCTCCGGCAACCAGCTCCTGTGGATCGGCGACGTCTACTCCTTCGTCATCGCCGGCCTGCTCGTCTCCATGGGCAGCCTCGGCGACCGCATCGGCCGCAAGCGCATCCTCCTGGTCGGCGCCACGGCGTTCGGAGCGATATCGGTCCTCAACGCCTATGCGACGACACCGGAGTTGATGATCCTGGCCCGCGCCCTGCTCGGCGTCGCGGGCGCCACCCTCATGCCGGCCACCCTCGCCCTGATCCGCAACCTCTTCCACGACCCGCGCGAGCGCAGCCTAGCCGTCGGCATCTGGGGCGCGACGGCCTCGGCGGGCACGGCGATCGGCCCGATCGTCGGTGGTTTCCTCCTCGAGCACTTCTGGTGGGGCTCGGTCTTCCTGATCAACCTGCCGGTGATGGTGGTCCTGGTCCTCGTCGGCATCCGCACGCTGCCCGAGTCCCGCAACCCGAACCCGGGCCCGTGGGACCTGACCAGCGTCGCCCTGTCACTGGTCGGAGTGATCGGCGTCGTCTACGCGGTCAAGGAGGCCGCGACCCACGGCTTCGAGTGGCCGGTGCTCGCCGCAGGCGCACTGGGCGCCGCAGCCCTGGCCTGGTTCGTGCGCCGTCAACTCACGCTGCCCACCCCTCTGTTGGACATGCGCCTGTTCCGCAACCGCGGCTTCAGTGCCGCGGTCCTGGCCGACCTGCTGACCATCCTCGGCCTGTCCGGACTGGTGTTCTTCCTCTCCCAGTACCTGCAACTCGTCCAGGGCAGGCGCCCGTTCGAGGCCGGCCTGGCCGAACTGCCCGCAGCCGTGGGCGCGGTGGCGGCGGGCCTCGTCGCCGGGCGCGTGGCACGCCGATTCTCGGTCCGCGCGGTGGTCGCGGGCGGCCTGGCGGCGGTGGGCCTGGCCCTGGCGGCCCTGACCCTGCTCGACCGGACGACGGGCTACCCGTTCCTCGGCACCGCGCTCCTGGTCGTCGGAGTCGGCGCCGGCTTCTCCTTCACGGTGACGGCCGACGTCATCCTCTCCTCGGTACCGAAGGAACAGGCGGGCGCCGCCTCCGCCGTATCGGAAACGGCATACGAACTGGGCGCAGCCCTCGGAATCGCCATCCTGGGCTCGATCGTGACGGGCATCTACCGAGGCTTCGCAGCCCCGCCGGGAACGCCGTCAGGGGCGCACGAGTCACTGGGCGGCGCGGTGGAGGCGGCGAGCGGCATGCCGGCCCGGAGTGGGCAGGAGCTGCTTTCGTCGGCGCAAGGTGCTTTCGTCGAGGGCCTCGCCATCGCGGCGGGCGCAGGCGCAGCCGTACTTCTTGCGACGGCGATTGCGGCCTGGTTCATGCTGCGAGGCCAACGGTTGGACACCGCCCCGTAAGGGGCGCGGGGCTGTGTCGATTTGCGGCTCCGCCGCGTGGGCGCGAGCAGCCCCCACAAGCCCGCACCCGAAAACGAACCCTTACGCGGCTTCCTTGGCCTTGGTCGCATACATGTCCACGTACTCCTGGCCCGACAGCCGCATGACCTCAGCCATCACGGAGTCGGTAACCGCCCGCAGCACATACCGATCCCGGTCCATCCCGTCGTAACGGGAGAACTCCATCGCCTCACCGAAGCGAACAGTGACCCGCCCGGGGCGGGGCATACCCGCCCCGCCCGGCTGCAACTTGTCCGTGCCGATCATCGCGAAGGGCACCACCGGCGCCCCCGTCATCAGAGTCAGCCGCGCGATACCGGTACGCCCCCGGTACAGCCGCCCGTCGGGTGAGCGCGTGCCCTCGGGGTAGATCCCGAAGACCTTCCCCTCCTCCAGCACCCGCCGCCCGGTCATCAGCGCGGCGACCCCGCCCCGACCGCCGTCCCGGTCCACCGGGATCATGCCGACGCCGGTGAAGAACCAGGCCATCAGACGGCCCTTGAGGCTCTTGCCGGTGACGTACTCGTCCTTGCCGATGAAGAACACCTGCCGGTCGCACACGAGCGGAAGGATCATCGAGTCGATGAAGGTCAGGTGGTTGCCGGCCAGGATGACCGGACCGTCGCCCGGGATGTGCTCGGCGCCTTCCACCCGTGGGCGGAACATCAGGCGCATGATCGGTCCGAGCACTGCCTTGATGAGCGCGAAGCGGGACAACGGGCCCTCCGGTGTCAAGGGATTCGGTATGAGTCTGTGCAGGTGAGGACGATACTCGCGGTCCCCCGGGTCTTGCACATCGGGTTCACCGAGGTCTTACGCACTGTTGACGTGGATTCACCTGGGGTGACGTGCCGTTGCCTGCCGGTAACCAGGACGGAACGATGTGACCGACATCGCGCCGCCGAACGGGGGAGTCGCGGCGCCCCGCCACAGGTCGTCAGAACCCCTTTCCCATACGACATCCCGAGTCACCCACGTGTTCCGGCCGAGGTCTCCCACGCGTCATGTCCACGCACCTACGATCGGCCCGCATCCGAAGGAGCAGACGTCAGGGGAGGCGCTCATGGGAACGCAGGAGAACGAGCAGACAGGCGGCACCGGGCGACGCGCGCTCCTCGGTGCGGCGGTGCTGGGCGCGGGCGGAGCCGTCCTCGGCCTGTCCGGCACGGCGAGAGCCGCGGGCGCCGGATACGGCAGCGGCGGCCTGAAGAGCCTGCCCAAGCCGACGATCATCGGCCACCGCGGCGCCAGCGGCTACCGGCCGGAGCACACCTTCGGCTCGTACAACCTCGCCCTCGACCTGGGCGCCGACGTCGTCGAGGCCGGCGACCTGGTGCCCACCAAGGACGGCCATCTGGTCTGCCGCCACGAGCCGGAGATCGGCGGGACGACGAACGTCGCCGACCACCCCGAGTTCGCCGACCGCAAGACCACCAAGGTCCTCGACGGCGTCTCCACCACCGGCTGGTTCACCGAGGACTTCACGCTCGCCGAACTGAAGACGCTGCGCGCGATCGAGCGCATCCCGGCCAACCGCCCGCACAACACGATCTACAACGGCCGATGGGAGATCCCCACCTTCGAGGAAGTCCTGAAGTGGCAGGACGAGCAGACCCGCAAGCGCGGCAGGCAGGTCTGGATCTACCCCGAGACCAAGCACCCCACCTACTTCCGCAAGCTGGGCCTCGGCCTGGAGGAGCGGGTCGCCAAGCTGCTGCACAAGTACGGCAGGGACAAGCGGAACTCGCCGGTCATCCTGCAGTCCTTCGAGCCGAGCAGCATCCAGCGCCTGAACACGCTGGTCGACAACCCGCTCGTCGTGCTGCTGTCCGCGGCCAACACCCGCCCCTGGGACTTCGTGGAGGCGGGCGACCCGCGCACCGTCGCCGACCTGATCACCCCGAAGGGCCTCAGGGAGATCGCCGGTTACGCGCAGGGCCTCGGCCCGACCCTCGACCTGATCATCACGAAGAAGGCGGACGGCAGCCTCGACAGGACGACCACCCTCGTCGCCGACGCGCACAAGGTCGGTCTGATCCTGCACCCGTACACCATGCGCAACGAGAACCCCTTCCTGCCGGCGGACTTCCGCAAGGGCACCGACGCGGACGGCTACGGCGACCCCTTCGGCGCCTTCAGGACCTACTTCGCGACCGGCATCGACGGCGTCTTCACCGACAACGCCGACACCGGCGTCCTGGCCCGCCAGGACTTCGTCAACGGCTGAGCCACCGGCCCCGGTTGGGGTGACAGTCGGCCGCCCGGGCAACCTCGTGCCCGGGCGGCCGCGTCGTGCCGCATATGACGCACGACCTCGTTGCCGCCCTGCGCCCACTGCTCACCGCCGAGGCCTCCGCGGAAGCACATGCCTCCGGTACCGAACCCGGCGACCTGGAACAGGCGGTCTGGCTCCGCCTACTGGAACGCCTCGACTCCGACGGCCCGCCGCCCGACCCGCAGGACTGGCTGCGCCGAGCCGTCCGCTCCGAGGTGCGCCGCACCCGCCGTACGAGCCGTCTCGAACGGCCGTACGGCATCGAGCCCGTCGAGGAGACCGACAGCGATCCCGAACTCCTGGTTCTCGCGGCGGCCCGCCGCCGGGCCCTGCGTGACGCGGTGCGCCGGCTGCCCGGCCGCTGTCCCAGCCTCATGGAGGCCCTGCTCTCCCCGAAAGACCTGACATACCGGGAAATCGCGGGGGAGTTGGGTATCTCACAGGGAAGTCTCGGCCCGGAACGTTCCAGATGCCTGGGATGTCTGCGTCGTTTGCTCGCGCCGGAGGTTGCGGCCCGCGAACCGCGGGGATAGGAGTGAGGGACAACTTGGCGATCAGGTGAGCGGGAGGCGTGCGCACATGGGCATGAGCGTGACCATCTCGGTGGCGACCGAGCAGGATGCAGAGCAGATCTTCAAGCTCCAGTACCTGTGCTTCCAGAGCGAGGCGGCGCTGTACGGCAACTACCGCATCGACCCGCTCGTCCAGACCCTGGACTCGGTCCGTCAGGAGGTGGCCGCGGACTGCGTCTTCGTGGCTCGGCTCGGCGAAGAAGTGGTCGGCTCGGTGCGCGGCCGGGTCACCGAGGACGGCTCGGCCGCCATCGGCAAGCTCTGCGTGCACCCCCGACTCCAGGGCCACGGCATCGGCGCCCGGCTCCTGCGCGCGGCCGAATCGGCCCTGGCCGAGCAGCGCGGCGCCAAGAGGTTCCGCCTCGAGGCCGGTCACCGCAGCGAGGGCAACCTCCGCCTGTACCGCCGCGTCGGCTACCAGGCCGTGGGTACGGCGCAGGGCAACGACGGGGTACCGATGATCGTCCTGGAGAAGCCGGCCGGCGCGTACGTGGCTACTGCGTGACGGTGCGGTTCCTGCGAAGCCAGTAGAGCGCGGACAGCGGCAGCAGAACGGGGATGAAGACGTACCCCATGCCGTAGTCCGACCACACCGTGGCGTCCGGGAAGGCCGAGGGCTCGACCAGGGTCCAGGTACCGACGATCAGGACACCCGCGAGTTCGGCGGCGCAGCAGACCTGTGCCGCCTTGCGGGCCGTTTCGCCGCCGCGGACCAGCGTGTACGTGATGAAGCCGTACACCACGCCCGCGATCGCAGACAGGGAGTAGGCCAGCGGCGCCCGGTCGAACTCCGTGGCGATCTGGTAGGCGGAGCGCGATACCGCACCGACGACCATCACGCCGTAGAACCAGACGAGCAGCATGCCCGGCCCGCTGATCAGCCGCGTCCTCGCGGGCTTCGCCGGCTTCTCCTCGGCCACGGCCACCTCAGCCTCCCCAGATGTCATAGAGCCGCACCTCGAGCACGGCCAGCACCACACCGCCGGCGGCGACCGTCACCGAGCCCCAGCGTGTGCGCTCGGCCAGCGACATGAACCCCGCCGCCGGGATGCACGCGAACGCGCCCAGCAGATACGCCACGAAGATCGTCGTGCCCTGCTCCGGCTTCTCGCCCCGCGCCAGCTGCACGATCCCGATCACCAGCTGCACCACGGCCAGCAGCGACACCACGCCCATGCCGATGAAGTGCCAGTCCTTGGTCGGCTGATCGCGATAGGCGGCCCACCCGCACCAGGCGGCGAGCAGGAGCGCTGCGACACCGGTCGCCAGCGTCAGGGCATTGAGCATGCCGCGACCTTATTACGGGCCAAAGGGCCCGACGCCGTCGCCCCCGCCGTACGCCGTAGGGTCTGGACCATGATGTTCCAGGCACAGGCTCTTCTGTTCGACAACGACGGCACCCTCGTCTCCTCCCTCGACTCCGTGCAGCGCTGCTGGACGCGGTGGGCGCAGGAGTACGGCCTCACCGCCGAGGACTTCGGCCGGGTCGAACTGCACGGACGGCCGGCCGTGGAGATAGCCGCCGACCTGCTGCCCGCCGAGGTCGTGCCGGAGGCGGTCGCGCGGATCGAACTGCTGGAGGTGGAGGACGTGCCCAACGGGGGCGTTCACCTGCTGCCCGGCACCAAGGACTTCCTCGACGCGCTGCCCGCCGACCGCTGGGCCGTCGTCACCTCCGCCACCCGCCGCCTCGCCGAGGCCCGGCTCGACGCCGTCGGCATCCTGCCCAAGACCCTGATCGCCGCCGACGACATCACCCGCGGCAAGCCCGACCCCGAGCCCTACCTCCTCGCCGCCCGTCAGCTGGGCGTGGACCCGGCCCGGTGCATCGTCTTCGAGGACGCGCCCGCAGGCCTCGCGGCCGGTCGCGCCGCCGGCATGACCACCGTGGCACTGACCACAACCCACCGGGCTCACGAGCTCGAAGCAGACCTGGTCGTCAGGGACCTCTCGGCCCTGTCCGCACTGGTCACCGACGGAGGAGTGGAGATCTCCGTCCGCGGCTGAAGACTGTCCACCGCTGTCCGGCATACGGACCGAGGTTCTTGGTCACTTCAATACGTCTGATTTACTGATCGCATGACCACGACGAGCTGCCGCACCTTTGCGACCGAGGCGACCCTGACGCCCGGTGCTCGTTGTCTGTGTCGAATGCGCGTCTTCTAGAGGGCCCCTGCACCACCCTTGAGCCTCGCGCCCCGAAGCGAGCTGCCGCGGCATGTCCGTACGCCATGAACGCCGTACGAGACCGAGCCGCCCGCGCATGACTTTCCCTTTCGTACCAGGGCACACCCACGCCCGCGTACTCGACAGTGACGGAACACCCCTGTGATCACGACTTCAGGCCTGACCAAGGTCTACCGCTCGCGCGGCCGTGAGGTCACCGCCCTGGACGGCGTGGACCTGCACGTCCGCGAAGGCGAGGTGTACGGCGTCATCGGCCAGTCCGGCGCCGGCAAGTCCTCGCTCATCCGCTGCGTCAACCTGCTGGAGCGCCCGACGTCCGGGACGGTCACCGTCGCCGGGCAGGACCTCACGGCCCTCGCCGGCCGCGGGCCCCGCGCCGGCAAGGAGCTGCGGCAGGCGCGCAGCCGTATCGGCATGGTCTTCCAGCACTTCAACCTGCTGTCCTCGCGGACCGTCCAGGACAACGTCGAGCTGCCGCTCGAGATCCTCGGCAAGTCCGGCAAGGAGCGCTCGCGCAAGGCGCTGGAGCTGCTGGACCTCGTCGGACTCGCCGACAAGGCCAAGGCCTACCCCGCGCAGCTCTCCGGCGGCCAGAAGCAGCGCGTCGGCATCGCCCGCGCGCTCGCGGGCGACCCCAAGGTGCTGCTGTCCGACGAGGCCACCAGCGCCCTCGACCCGGAGACCACCCGCTCCATCCTCCAGCTGCTGCGCGACCTGAACCGGCAGTTGGGTCTGACCGTCCTGCTCATCACGCACGAGATGGACGTCGTGAAGTCGATCTGCGACTCCGCCGCGCTCATGGAGCAGGGCCGCATCGTCGAGTCCGGGACGGTGAGCGAACTGCTCGCGACCCCCGGCTCCGAGCTGGCCGCCGCGCTGTTCCCGGTGGGCGGCGAGGCCACCGACGCCGACCGCACCGTCGTCGACGTCACCTTCCAGGGCGAGGCCGCCACCCAGCCCGTCATCTCCCAGCTCTCGCGCACCTACAACATCGACATCTCGATCCTCGGCGCCGCCATCGACACCGTCGCCGGCCTCCAGGTCGGCCGTATGCGCATCGAACTGCCCGGCCGCTACGAGGACAACGTCGTGCCGATCGGCTTCCTGCGCGAACAGGGCCTGCAGATCGACGTGTTGGGCCAGGAGCCCGCTTCCGTGCTGGTGAAGGAAGGTGCCAAGTGACCTGGTCCGAGATGCAGCCCCTGCTGTCCCAGGCGTGTTGGGACACCCTCTACATGGTCGGCTGGTCCACCCTCATCGCCGTCGTCGGCGGACTTCCGCTCGGCATCCTGCTGGTCCTCACGGACCGGGGCGGACTGCTGCAGAACGTCGTCGCCAACAAGGTCATCGGGCAGATCGTGAACATCGCCCGGTCGATGCCCTTCATCATCCTGATGGTCGCGCTGATGACCTTCACCCGCTGGATCACCGGCACGACCATCGGCCGCGAGGCCGCCATCGTGCCGCTCGCCATCGGCGCGATCCCCTTCTTCGCGCGCCTGGTCGAGACGGCTGTCCGCGAAGTGGACGGCGGACTGGTCGAGGCCGTGCAGTCGATGGGTGGCAACACCTGGACGATCGTCCGCAAGGTCCTGGTTCCGGAGTCACTGCCCTCCCTCATCGCCAGCACGACCACCACGATCGTCGCCCTCATCGGCTACTCCGCCATGGCCGGCACGGTCGGCGCCGGCGGCCTCGGCGACATCGCCATCCGCTACGGCTACCAGCGCTTCGAGACCGAGCTCATGTGGATCACCGTGGCGATCCTCGCGGTCGTCATCTCGGTCATCCAGTTCGCCGGCGACTTCGCGGCCCGCTCCCTGCACAGCCGCGGCGGCCGCTCCGGCCCGGCGCCGAAGCTGCGCCTGCTGAAGGCCAAGGAGTCGGCCACGGCCGACATCGGCAAGGTCGCCTGAGCACTCACGGCACCCCCTCGGACTCCCCGCACCACCAACCGCGGGGTCGCTGCACCCATAAGGAAAGGCACTTTTCGTGCGTAACACCGCAAAGCTCACCACCGCCGTCCTCGCCGCCGGAGCCCTCACCTTCGGGCTCACCGCCTGCGGTTCGGACAAGGACTCCGCCTCGAGCTCCTCCGACTACAGCGGACCGCTGGTCGTCGCCGCGAGCCCGACCCCGCACGCCGAGATCCTGAACTTCGTCAAGAAGAACCTGGCGAAGAAGGCCGGACTCGACCTGGAGGTCAAGGAGTTCCAGGACTACATCGTCCCGAACACCGCGACCGAGGACGGCTCGGTGGACGCCAACTACTTCCAGAACCAGCCGTACCTCGACGACTTCAACAAGAAGCGCGGCACCCACATCGTGCCCGTCGTCACGGTCCACCTGGAGCCGCTCGGCCTCTACTCCCACAAGGTCAAGAAGGCCGACGCCCTCAAGAGCGGTGCGACGATCGCCGTCCCGAACGACGCCGTGAACGAGGCGCGCGCCCTGAAGCTGCTCGCCGCGGGCGGCCTCATCACGCTCAAGGACGGCGCCGGCAACGAAGCGACCCCGCAGGACATCGCCAAGAACCCGAAGAACCTCAAGTTCAAGGAGGTCGAGGCGGCCCAGACCGCACGCTCCCTGGACGACGTGGACGCGGCCGTCGTCAACGGCAACTACGCCATCTCCGCCGGGATCAAGCCCGCCGAGGAGGCCCTCGTCCTGGAGTCGGCGAAGAACAACCCGTACGGCAACTTCCTCGCGGTGAAGGAGGGCAACGAGAAGGACCCCCGGGTGAAGAAGCTCGCGAAGCTCCTCACCTCGCCCGAGGTGAAGAAGTTCATCGAGGACAAGTACCAGGGCTCGGTCGTCGCGTCCTTCTGAGCCGAGCCGGGGGGCCGAACCGATGCGCACGTCGTCTCCTCCGACGTGAAGAAGTTCATGGCGGAGAAGTACGAGGGTTCGGTCCTGCCGGTCGCGTCCGGCTGACGGTGCGTATACCGCGTATCGCCACGCACGGGGTCCACTCGCTCACCAGGAGTGGACCCCGTGGTGCAGTTCAGTGCTTTCATGCTGCATGCTGGGCAGTTCGCAGGCCCTGAAGGTTTTCCGAAGGTTACG
Organism: Streptomyces sp. NPDC047043; assembly: GCF_040644055.1. Taxonomy (NCBI): domain Bacteria; kingdom Bacillati; phylum Actinomycetota; class Actinomycetes; order Kitasatosporales; family Streptomycetaceae; genus Streptomyces; species Streptomyces sp. NPDC047043. The sequence continues at coordinate 179,028 of NZ_JBEYVO010000005.1, read as the reverse complement.
GAGCGGCGCATGACTAGCACCTTCCCCAACATCTCCATCAGCACGGAGCGGTTGGTGCTGCGTCCCCTCGACGAGGACGATGTGCCGGAACTGGCCGCGATGATGAACGACGAGCAGGTCGGCGCCTGGACCGACGTGCCCCAGCCCTACTCGGAGGACCAGGCCCGCGCCTGGATCACCGAGTACGCGCCCGCCGAGCGGGAGTCCGGCCGCGGACTCGACCTCGCCGTCACCGAGTTCCTCACCCAGCGCCTGGTCGGCATCGTCCAGCTCGCCAAGACCAACTGGCAGGTCCGCTCCACCGAGTTGTCGTACATCATCGCCCCCTGGGCCCGCGGCGAGGGCTACGCCTCCGAGGCGGCGCTCGCCACCGCCCAATGGCTGTTCGGCGACCAGAAGTTGGAGCGCATCGAGCTGCGCACGGCGGCCGACAACACCGCCTCCCAGCAGGTCGCCCAGAAGATCGGCTGCATCAGCGAGGGCGTCCTGCGGGGCGCCTGTATAGCGCACGTCCGCGCCGACGACGGGACCTGGGCCGACATACGCACCGACTACATCGTCTGGAGCCTGCTGCCCGAGGACCTCGACGGCGCGGGCGACCAGCTCGCCGACACCGGTGGTTTCACGACGTTCACCGACTGGAACTGAACCAGGGGACCCGGGAACCCGTCGGCCGACGGCACCGCCGGACGCCCCCGCCGGCTCCACCAGGTACCCTCACGGAGCCCGCCCCCGGGCTGCCCACGACGACCTGCGCAAGACCCCCTGGAGACTGACGACGATGGCCGACCGCGTCACGGTGATCGGCTGGGACGGCTCGCCCCTGACCGCCGCGGCCCGCTCCGCCCTGAGCGCCGCCACGCTGGTGGCCGGCGCCGCCCACCACCTGGCGCTGCCCGAGGTGCCGCCCGCCGCCGAGCGCATCCGGCTCGGCAGCGTCGCCCTCGCCGCCCGCCGTATCGCCGGCCACCGCGGCACCGCGGTCGTGCTCGCCGACGGCGACCCGGGCTTCTTCGGAGTCGTACGGACCCTGCGCGCACCGGAGTTCGGCCTCGAGGTCGAGGTCGTCCCCGCCGTCTCCTCCGTCGCCGCCGCCTTCGCCCGCGCCGGTATGCCCTGGGACGACGCACAGGTGGTCGTCGCACACCGCCGCACCCTGCGACGCGCGGTGAATGTGTGCCGCGCCCACACCAAGGTCGCCGTCCTCACCTCTCCGGGCGCCGGACCCGCCGAACTCGGCCTGCTCCTCGAAGGCGTCCACCGCACCTTCGTCATCTGCGAGGAACTGGGCACCGAACGCGAACAGGTCACCGTCGTCACCTCCGACAAGGCCCCCGACCACACCTGGCGCGACCCGAACCTCGTCATCGTCATCGGCGGCACGAGCACCGCGGCCGACGGCGGCGGCTGGATCGCCGGCCGCGACCCGAGCACCGCACCGCGCGGCTGGACCCAGCCCGCCGAGTCCTACGGCGGTCTCATGGGCGAAGGCGAACTGGAACCGCTACGCGCGGCCCAACTCACCCGGCTCGGCCCGCGCGTCGGCGACCTCGTGTGGGACATCGGCTGCGGCAGCGGCGCCTTCGCCACGGAAGCCGCCCGGGCCGGCGCCGCCGTCATCGCCGTCGACCGCGACCCGCGGGCCTGCGAACGCACCGGGTCCAACGCGCGCGCGTTCGGGGTCCAGCTGCAGATCGTCCAGGGCACCGCCCCGCACGTCCTGGAGAACCTCCCCGAGCCGGACGTCGTGCGCGTCGGCGGCGGGGGAGCGGCCGTGGTCTCCGCGGTCGCCGACCGCCGCCCGCAGCGCATCGTCACGCACGCCGCGACCCGCGACGCCGCCGAACTCATCGGCCGCGACCTGACCGAGCACGGCTACGAGGTCGAGTGCGCCCTGCTCCAGTCCGTCGAACTCGACACGCGGGCCTGGACGGAGAGGGAGCGGAGCGTCGCGTTCCTGCTCAGCGGCACGCTCCCGGAGCGCGCAACGTGACCCGGGCGCCGTCCCAGTGATCCTGTTTTCTGCCGTCCCGGTGATCCTGTAGTCGTATCGCTCGCGGTAGGCTGGCCGACCGTTGCACCGCACCCGGTGGCCCGGCACTTCGTTCGTCAATGTCCGGAAAACACGCCCCTTTTGGGGTGGGTGTGGTACGGCAGAACCGGAGGACGCGCAACGTGGCGCAGTCCACAGCGGGCCGTCGCGGATCAACCTGTCGCGGTGGTGGGACGACCGGGACAATGCCACTGAATGGCTTTGTCGCCTTTTCCGGGCGGGTCGTTCGTGCCGCTGGGCACGCACGCTCGTTCTTCACTGCGGGGCGGTCGGTGCGCCGTCCCCGGTGAGCTGGACCGAGAAGCACTAACCGATGGGCGAGGGGTACGCATGACCGACACCGGCCAGGTCCCGGGCGAGGGACTGCCGGAGAGCGCAGGCATGGTGGAGCAGCCGGGCGCCCCCGCGCACGGTGCGTACACCTACCTCTCCGAGACCACCGCCGAGGACGAAGACCTGTTGCTGCTGCCGGGCGCGCAGAGCCCCTGGGGCAACGAGGTCGCCCCGCCCGCGCCCGAGCCGGTCGTCGAGGCCGTCCACGAGCCGGGCCCGCACGAGACGGCGGGCCGCGACAGCGGTTCGGTCGATCTCGGCGGTGTCCGTCTGCCCAACCCGACGCAGGCTTCCGTGCCGCCGCGTCGCCCGCTGCACCTCGGCCCGCCGATCCCCGACGCGTCCGCGAGCCCGGTCCGCTCGCTGGCCGACCGCGGCCCCGCGGGCGCACCGGTACGCCCGTCCGGCCCGGCGACGGCCGTCGGCCCCGAGTACCTCGACGCCCCGCACCTCCGTGAGATGTCCCCGCAGGGCGCCGTCCCCTGGGGCGCGCAGGCGCAGGCTCCGGTGAGCCACGGGGTGACGGCTGCGGAAACGGTTGTTCCGGCCCCGAACGCCGAACCGGTGGGCGCGGCCCAGGCCGTCATGGCCCGCATCGCGACGGAGTCGGGGACGCCGGCGCAGCCGCCGAACGGCGACTTCGCCCATGGTGTTCAGACCTCTGAGTCCGCGTACGGTGCGCAGGCGGCGTACGGCCCGGAGAGCGGACAGGTCCCGGTGGGCGTGTCCGCCGTCGAGGGCGGGCACGGCGCACCGGCGGCCGGTTCCGTCGAGGGCGGGTTTGCTGCGGAGGGCGTCCAGGTTGCCCCGGGCGGCTTCGCCGGGGAGGGCGCACACATCGCTCCCGGCGGATCGGCCGCGGACGGTGGCCATGCCGTTGCCGGCGGTTCGGCCGGGGACGGCGGACACGTCGCTCCGGCGGGGGTGCCTGCGGACGGCGGACACGTCCCTCCCGCCGGAGTGCCTGCGGACGGCGGGCATGTTCCGTACACAGGATCTACGGCGGACGGCGGCCGGGGCCTTGCCCCTGCAAGTGCTGCGGATGCGGGGCCGGTTGACGACGCCGCGTCCGTGCCGACGCCCGGCGCCGGGTTCGTACCGGAGGGCGGGCAGGCCGATGCAGTTGCGGCCGGGCACGAGCCTGGGGCAGCTCCCGAAGCCGGGACCGTGCCGGAAGCCCCTCGGGTTCCCGCGACCCCGCAGGCCCCGGAGGGGGTGACGGAGGCCGAGGCGGCGCAGGTCGCGGAGGCTGCCGTGCCCGAGCAGCTCGCGGAGGCTGTCGCCGTCGAGGGTGCGCAGTTCGCCGAGGCTGCTGTGCCGGTGAGCGAGCAGGTCGCCGAGAGCGCCGCGCCCGGGAGCGAGCAGGTCGTCGAAGGCGTTGCGCCCGAGAACGGCCGGCTTCCCGAGGCCTTGGCGCCCGAGATCGTAAACGCACCCGAAACGGCTGCGCCCGATGCCGGGCAGCCGGCCGAGACGGTCGCGCCCGAGCCCGCGCCGGTCGCCGAGGCGGTCACTTCGGACGCCGTCGCCCAGGTCGCCGACCTCGATGCGGCCCAGGCCGTCGTCCCCGAGCCCGCCCAGGCTGTCACCGTCGAGCCCGCGCAGATCGCCGAGGTCGAGTCCGTCCAGGTCGCCGAGCAGGCCGTAGTCGCGCCCGTGCCCGAGGCCGTCGAAGGCGACCCCGTCCCGGCGGTTGCGGACGCAACCCCCACCGCACTTCCCGCGGACGCCCCCCTGGCACCGGCGGCTGTGGACCTCACCGTCGCACCGGCCCCCGGCCTCCAGCCCACGGACGCCGAGCCGACCCCCCAGGACGAGCACGCGCCTCTCAACTCGGTCGCGCAGTCCACCCCGGAGGCCCCGGACGCACAGCCGGCCCCCGACGCGCACCCGCTCGCCGTGGCCGCCGATGCCCCGATCGCCGAGGACGCCACCGCGCAGCCCCTGCCCGCAGCAGCCGACGTGGCCCCGGACCCGACCGCCCTCGCCGCTGACCCGGCAGCCGCCCTCACCGCGCATCCGACCGTGCCGCCGGTCGTGGTCACCCCCGCCGAGCCCGCGCCCGAGACCGCCGTACCCCCCTCCGAGCGTCACCTCGAACTCCCCGCGGAAGTCGCCGACGCCCCGGACCTCGGCCCCACCGTCCCGCAGGACTCCGCCGAGCAGCCCCAGTTCGCAGAGGTCGGCGAGACGCCGCTCACGGACCCGGGCCTTCCAGCCCAGCACCCCCAAGACGAAGCCCCCCTGGGCGAGTTCGTCCCCGTCGAGGGCTCCGTGCCGACCACCCCGCACCTCGCCCCGACCCCGCCGCACGCGTTCACGGTGCCCGCGGAGGAAGCGTCGGCGCCGCAGCCGGTCGCGGTGGTCCCCGGCCCCCGTCAGGCCGACACCGAACTCGTACAGCACGCGGAGGACCTGGACACCCGGGTCGCCGACCAGGAAGAAGAGAGCACGGCCGCAGTGGAAGAAGTGCGACAGTCCACCGGTCCGGCCGCGCCCGCCTACGACGACGCCGAGCGCGAGGCCGTCATGAAGGTCATGCGCGAGCGCCGGGACATCCGCAACGGCTTCCGCAGCGACCCCATCCCGCACGAGGTGCTGCTCCGTGTCCTGGAGGCCGCGCACACGGCCCCGTCCGTCGGCCACTCGCAGCCGTGGGACTTCGTCGTCATCCGCTCCGCCGACACCCGGCGCAGCATGCACGAACTGGCCATGCGCCAGCGCGACGCCTACGCCAAGTCCCTTCCCAAGGGCCGGGCGAAGCAGTTCAAGGAACTGAAGATCGAGGCCATCCTCGACACCCCGGTGAACATCGTCGTCACCGCCGACCCGACCCGTGGCGGCCGCCACACCCTCGGCCGCCACACGCAGCCGCAGATGGCGCCCTACTCGGCCGCGCTGGCCGTCGAGAACCTCTGGCTCGCCGCACGCGCCGAGGGCCTCGGTGTCGGCTGGGTCAGCTTCTTCGACGAGCGCGAGATGGTCCGTGCGCTGGGGCTGCCCGAGCACCTCGAAGTGATCGCCTACCTGTGCGTGGGCTACGTCGACGAGTTCCCGGACGAGCCCGAGCTGATGCAGGCCGGCTGGTCCAAGCGCCGCCCGCTGTCGTGGGTCGTGCACGAGGAGACGTACGGCCGTCGTGCCCTGCCCGGCGAGGAGCCGCACGACCTGCTCGCCGAGACCGTCGCCCAGATCCGCCCGCTGGACGCCAAGGCGCTCGGCGAGGCCTGGGAGCGGCAGAAGCGGATGACGAAGCCGGCCGGCGCGCTCGGCATGCTGGAGATCATCTCCGCGCAGCTGTCCGGGCTCTCGCGCCAGTGCCCGCCGCCGATCCCGGAGCCCGCGGCCGTTGCGATCTTCGCGGGCGACCACGGCGTGCACGCCCAGGGCGTGACCCCCTGGCCGCAGGAGGTGACGGCCCAGATGGTCGCCAACTTCCTCGGCGGCGGCGCGGTCTGCAACGCCTTCGCCGGCCAGGTGGGCGCCGAGGTCTGCGTGGTGGACGTCGGCGTGGCGTCCGACCTCCCGGCCACCCCCGGCCTCCTGCCCCGCAAGGTCCGCGCGGGCACCTCCGACATGACCACCGGCCCCGCGATGACCCGCGAGGAGGCCAAGCAGGCCATCGAGGTCGGCATCGAGACGGCCCGTGACCTGGTCGCGGCCGGCAACAAGGCGCTGCTCACCGGCGAGATGGGCATCGCGAACACCACCGCGTCCGCCGCGCTGATCTCGGTCTACACGGACACCGACCCCGCCGAGGTCACCGGCCGCGGCACCGGCATCAACGACGAGACCCTGGCCCGCAAGACCGAGGTCGTCCGCCGTGCCATCGAGCTCCACCAGCCGGACCCGGCCGACCCCGTCGGCGTACTCGCCGCGATCGGCGGCTTCGAACACGCGGCGATGGTGGGCCTCCTGCTGGGCGGCGCCTCCCTCCGCACTCCGGTGATCCTGGACGGCGTCAGCGCGGGTGCCGCCGCCCTGGTCGCCCGCGCCATCGCCCCCGAGGTCCTCGCGGCCTGCATCGCGGGCCACCGCAGCGCCGAGCCCGGCCATGTGGCCGCCCTCAACAAGCTGGGCCTGCGCCCCCTGGTCGACCTCGACCTCCGCCTCGGCGAGGGCACGGGCGCCCTCCTCGCTCTGCCGCTGGTGCAGAGCACGGCCCGGGCCATGCACGAGGTGGCGACCTTCGACTCGGCCGGCGTCACCGAGAAGTGACCCCGAACCGGGGTGGGGTACGCGCTCCTGCGTGCACCCCACCCCGGCCGTACGCTGAACCCGTCTTTAAAATCCGCACGTCAGGGCTGCTCCAGCGCCGTAGCACCCATCGCATTGCCAGGACGAGGAGCCGCACCTCATGGCCGAACACCCCGCCTACCCCGTAGGCCTCCGCCTCACCGGCCGCAAAGTGGTCGTCCTCGGCGGCGGCCAGGTGGCCCAGCGCCGCCTCCCGGCCCTGATCGCCGCAGGCGCGGACGTTCTCCTCGTATCGCCCGAGGCCACCCCCTCCGTGGAAGCCATGGCGGACGCGGGCGAGATCACCTGGCAGAAGCGTTCGTACGCCGAGGGAGACCTCGCGGACGCCTGGTACGCCCTGATCGCCACCAGCGATCCCGAGGCCAACGCCGCTGCATCCGCCGAGGCAGAGGCGCACCGCGTCTGGTGCGTCCGCTCCGACGACGCGGATGCCGCCACGGCCTGGACCCCGGCGACCGGCCACAGCGAGGGCGTCACGGTCGCCGTCCTGACCACCGAGGCCCGTGGCCGCGACCCCCGCCACACCGCCGCCATCCGCGACGCGGTCGTCGAGGGCCTGCGCGACGGCACCCTCGTCGCCCCCCACCACCGCACCCGCACGCCCGGCGTCGCCCTCGTGGGCGGCGGCCCGGGCGACCCGGACCTCATCACCGTCCGCGGCCGCCGTCTGCTCGCCGAGGCCGACGTCGTCATCGCCGACCGCCTCGGCCCGCGCGACCTCCTCGCGGAACTCCCGCCGCACGTCGAGGTGATCGACGCGGCGAAGATCCCGTACGGCCGCTTCATGGCCCAGGAGGCCATCAACAACGCCCTGATCGAGCATGCAAAGCAGGGCAAGTCGGTCGTACGGCTCAAGGGCGGGGACCCCTATGTCTTCGGCCGTGGCATGGAGGAGCTGCACGCCCTCGCCGAGGCCGGAATCCCGTGCACCGTCGTCCCCGGCATCTCCAGCTCGATCTCGGTCCCGGGCGCGGCCGGCATCCCCGTCACCCACCGCGGCGTCGCCCACGAGTTCACGGTGGTCAGCGGCCATGTCGCCCCCGACGACGAACGCTCCCTGGTCGACTGGCCGTCCCTGGCCCGGCTCACCGGCACCCTCGTGATCCTGATGGGCGTCGACAAGATCGGAAAGATCGCCGAGACGCTCGTCGCGCACGGCAAGCCCGCCGACACCCCCGTCGCCCTGGTCCAGGAGGGCACCACGGCCGCCCAGCGCCGCGTCGACGCGACCCTGGCGACGGTCGGCGAGGCGGTCCGTGCGCAGGAGGTCAGGCCGCCGGCGGTGATCGTCATCGGCGAGGTCGTCAACGTAGGCTCGCAGGCATCCGCGTAACCGCGGGTAACCCAACTCGTTCCCAGCCGTTGGCACCGCACCCAGGACAAGGCAGTATCACCCTGTGGCCGATCTCATCACCGTTGAGGATCCCGACGACCCGCGCCTGCGCGACTACACGGGCCTGACCGACGTCGAGTTGCGCCGCAAGCGCGAACCGGCCGAGGGCCTGTTCATCGCCGAGGGCGAGAAGGTCATCCGCCGGGCGAAGGACGCCGGGTACGAGATGCGCTCGATGCTGCTGTCCGCCAAGTGGGTCGACGTCATGCGCGACGTCATCGACGAGCTCCCGGCCCCCGTCTACGCGGTCAGCCCGGAGCTCGCCGAACAGGTCACCGGCTACCACGTGCACCGAGGCGCGCTCGCCTCCATGCAGCGCAAGCCGCTGCCGACGGCGGCCGAACTCCTCCAGACCACCCACCGGGTCGTCGTCATGGAGTCGGTCAACGACCACACCAACATCGGCGCGATCTTCCGCTCGGCCGCGGCGCTGGGCATGGACGCGGTCCTGCTCTCGCCCGACTGCGCCGACCCGCTCTACCGCCGCAGCGTCAAGGTCTCCATGGGCGCGGTCTTCTCCGTCCCCTACGCCCGCCTCGACACCTGGCCCAAGGGCCTGGAGTCGGTCCGCGAGGCAGGCTTCACGCTCCTCGCGCTCACCCCCGACGAGAAGGCCAGGTCCCTCGACGAGGCCGCCCCGCACAAGATGGACCGCGTGGCCCTGATGCTGGGCGCCGAGGGCGACGGCCTGTCCACCCAGGCCCTGGTCGCCGCCGACGAATGGGTCCGCATCCCCATGTCCCACGGCGTCGACTCCCTCAATGTGGGCGCGGCCGCGGCGGTCGCCTTCTACGCGGTGGCGACGGGCCGCCCGCAGGGGTAGCGCCTTGTCCCGGCGAGAGGCGATCGTCGCGGTCCTGCGCCGTGGGGACCGGGTGCTGGCGATCCGCCGCGGCCCGGCCGTCGCCCGCCCCGGCTACTGGCAGCCCCTCAGCGGCAAGGTCGAACCGGGGGAGACGCAGCAGGAAGCCCTGGTCCGCGAGGTCCACGAGGAGGTAGGTCTCACGGTCACCCCGGACACCAAGGTCTGGGAGTCGGAGACCGACGACGGCCACTTCCGCCTCCACTGGTGGACGGCGGACGCGACCGACGGCGAGGTGATCCCCGACCCTGGGGAGGTCGCCGACACCCGCTGGGTCACGCCGGAGGAATTCCTCGCACTCACCCCGGTCTTCGAAGGCGACCGAGAGTTCTTCGAACGAATCCTGCCGAACCTCTGACGCCGCTGACGGCGACTCCCTACCGCTCGGACATGACGGGCAGGTCCACCGGCGCACGCCCCGACTGCCCGTCCACCTGCTCCTGAGACGACTGCTTCCGTACGACGTCACGGTCGTCGCCGAGCCCCCGCGGCGGCCCCTGGCAGCCCTGGGCCGCGGCGATGCCGAGCGCCACGAGCAGCGTCACGACGACGAAGACGAACAGCCGCTGGCGCAGCAGCCGCGGATTGGCCGGCCGTCGCCCGGTCCCCGTGGGCCGGGGGCCGGGACGCCCTGCAGCGCTGCGGGGAGCGGGCCGGCTGCCGCTGGCCGAGCGGCCCGTGTTGCGCGAGGGGGGCACGGGCCGGGCCCCGGAGCGCGAGGACGAGGCCCCGGCGTTCCTTGACGGCGGGATCGCACCGCCCCGTGGCGCACCACCGCCTCGCGAAGGCACCGGACCCCGGGGCGAAGCGGGACCGCGCGACGAGGTACCCCGCGGCGGCGGGTTCCCCTGCGGCCGCCGCTGCTCGCGCAGTTCCTGGCGCTGCAGCTCCGGGTAGGTGTCGGCGAGCCGCCCGGTGGGCCGGTCCGCCTCTGCGCTACGGGGCGCGGGCGGACGTACATCCGCCAGACCCTGCGTCTCGCGGGCGGCGATCTCCTTGAGACGCAGCGACAGTTGGAGCGTGCTGGGCCGCTCCTCGGGGTCCTTCGCGAGGCACGCGCGCACCAGCGGAGCCAGGGCGTCGGGAACGCCGTGCAGCTGCGCCTCCTCGTGCACCACGCGGTAGAGCATCACCTCGGAACTGCCGTGCCCGAAGGGCGAGTCCCCCATCGAGGCGTACGCCAGGGTCGCCCCCAGCGAGAACACGTCCGTGGCCGGCGTGACGGCGGCACCGCGCACCTGCTCCGGCGCGAGGAAGCCGGGCGAACCGACGGCCGTTCCGACATGCGTCAGGGTGGACGCCCCGGTCGCCCAGGCGATACCGAAGTCGATGATCCGCGGCCCCTTGGGGGACAGCAGGATGTTGGACGGCTTGAGATCCCGGTGCACGACACCGGCCTCGTGGACCGCTACGAGCCCCTCCGACAGGGCGGCCCCTACGGCCGCGACATCGGCCGCGCTCAGCGGCCCCTCGTCGGCGACCTTGTCGTGCAACGAGGGCCCGGGCACGTACTGGGTGGCGAACCACGGCCGATCCGCTTCCAGGTCGGCGGCGACGAGCCGAGCCGTGCACCCGCCCCTGATCCGCCGTGCGGCGGAGACTTCACGCGCGAACCGTGACCGGAACTCCTGGTCCTCCGCCAGATCCGGCCGGATGACCTTGAGGGCGACCCGCTGCCCCTTCTTGTCGGAGCCCAGGTACACAACGCCCATTCCACCCGCGCCGAGCCGTCTGTGAAGCCTGAACGAGCCGACGACGCGCGGGTCCTCGCGCCTCAGGCGCATCATCGCCATGTTCATCCCCGCTGCCCGGTCCGTGTGACGTGGCACAGCTTACGTTTCCACGGCCGCCCGCGCGCAGAGGCCGCGCCCTCTCGCCCAGATCGATTGTCAGTGCCGGGTGGGAGACTTGAGGGGTGGTCAGGGAGCGCGCGAACAGCCGGACTTCACCTCACCCGTGCTCCCAACCACCCATCGCAGAAGGGGGATTGAACCCGTGAAGGGTGATCGCGTGGAGATAGTCGTGGACGCGGGGGACACGACCCGCACGTACGAGGTGGTGGCGAGCAGAGCGGGACGCCGGGTGGAGACGGCGGTACGCCGAGGTGTCGTGGAAGTGAGCGAAGTCACCCGCAACGGCTCCGTGGTCCGCACGGCCCGCTTCATGGCGAACCGGGTCCTGGCCCTGGTCGAGCAGCCGGTACCGAGGGAGGACAGCTCGGAAAAGCCGGTACACAGCGGGCGCCCCCTCGGGGAAGACCCTGAGACCTAGGTCTTCGTCTCCACCCAGGGGAGTACTCCCAGGCCGGTGGCTCATCCTCCGGGAGGCCCGGCAATCGGTACGAGGGCATGACGTGCGCAGAGCGTCCGAAGCCTAGATTTGAGGTCAAGCGGCGGGTGCAGCACTCGTCCCCCGAGGTCAGACACCCGCCGCTGCCAACGACAACTGAGAACGGTCAGGAGAGGGACCATGGCCCTAACGGCACCGCGGACACTGATCCGCACCCAGGAGCGCATCACGCTCCGCCCCCGCCGCACAGGCCGCCGCCACCCCCTGGTGGCGACACTCATGGCCCTTCCCCTGGCGGCCCTGCTCTTCTTCGTCTTCGACGGCTGGGAGACAGTGGCCACACAGGCGTCGTCCGTGGGCGTGATGCTGGGGCGCTGAGCGGCGACCCCAGGCCCGGAAGAGCGGTCCGGGCGGGGACATCCACCCATGAAACCCCGTGGGGACGGGGGTGCGGCGGACGGCAAAAATGCCGGCGCAGCTGGGGAGCTGCGCCGGCATTGCTTTGCCCGGAACCGCGCAACAGCACCGGAACCCTCGACTCCGACCGGCGGCCACCGGCCCGTCGGGCGCTCGAGGACGCGACCGCTGCCATCCCCCCCGAGGGCCCGCTTGATCACCGCCGGTCACTTCGACCCTTCTGGCGTTCGAGGATGAGGCCGTTGCCATCCCCAACCCACCCGCACTTCCAGCCCGTCCGGCGTGTGAGGACGAGGCCCCTTCAGGGCCGAACGGGGTCCGGGGCGGAGCCCCGGCAGGGTGCAGGGACGCAGTGCCGCGAGGGGCGGAGCTCCTGGCGGGGTCGAAGGGGCGGAGCCTCTGGGGATGGACGGGTAGGGGCGGCGGGGGCGAGAAACTCCCCACGGCCCGGCACCACCCCGCCGCACCCACCCCCCCCGTACCCTCAACCAGACCCACCCCGCCCGCAGGGAGCCCCCGTGACCGCCACCCCCTTGCTCTCCGACCTCACCGCCCGAGCCAAGGCCACGGCACACGCCCGCACATCCACGTGCCCCTGCGGAGCAGCCACCCTCGCCGACCGCCCCGACGCCACGGTCGTCCGCCACGCGAACACGGTCGCCAAGGCCCACGCCCCCGACACACCCCCCACCGACCTCACCTCCCGCCTCACCACCGCCACCCACCTCCCCGGCATCCTCCTGCCCCCGATCACCCAGGCCCCCGTAGACCTGCACGGCCGCCTCGTGACGTTCTGGCCCTACGGCACCCCCGTAGACCCGGAAAACCCCGACGCCGCCCCCTGGGAAGCCGCAGCCACCCTCCTCGCCCGCCTCCACAACACCCCTCTCCCGACCCTCCCGACCGCCCTGCCCCCCATGCGCGGCCCGGCCAAGGCGGCCCGAGCCGTCGCCCGCCTCGAAACAGCCGGCTCCCACCCCGCCGTACCGCCAGTCCTGCGCGCCTGGAAAACGCTCCCCGCCTGGGCCCGAGCCGAGACACCGATGCCGGACACGACCACCCTGTGCCACGGCGACCTCCACCTCGGCCAGCTGGTCCGCCACCCCACCCCCGACGGCCCCTGGCTCCTCATAGACGTCGACGACCTCGGCACCGGCATCCCGGCCTGGGACCTCGCCCGCCCGGCGGCCTGGTACGCCTGCGGCCTCCTCCCACCCGACGAGTGGACCCGCTTCCTGACCGCCTACCGCGCAGCCGGCGGCCCGGCCGTCCCCGCCGACGGCGACCCGTGGCCCGCCCTGGACATCCCGGCCCGCGCCCTCACCGTGCAGACCGCCGCCCGCGCGATCGCCAAGGCCGTGGCGGAGGACCGCCCCCTCGACGAGGTCGAACTGTCCATGATCGGCGCATGTGCCCGAATCGGGTCCCTCCCACCGGAGTTGGGCCCGGAATTCGCGAAGTAGGGTGCAACCGACCGCACCCTGACAGAGTCTGTCCTGGCGAAACGCGAAGCAGGACCGACCGGCGAGGAGTTGAGCCGACCATGCAGTGTCCGAAGTGTCATGCGCCGATGCACACGTACAACCGCAACGGCGTCCAGATCGAGCAGTGCAGCGGCTGCCGCGGGATCTTTCTCGACTACGGCGAGCTGGAGTCGCTGACCCGCCTGGAGTCCCAGTGGCAGCAGCCCGCCCCGCCGCCCCCGGGTGCCCCGCAGGCCTACCCGGCCCCGCCCGCGCCCGCCTGGGGCGCCCCGCACGGCGGCCACGGCGGCGGTCACTACGGGGGACACCACGGCGGTCACCACCGCCACAAGAGCTTCGGCCACATGCTCTTCTCCAGCTGACCGGAACCACGAGGAAGCCCCCGGCCGCAGGGCCGGGGGCTTCGGTGTGTGGACGATACTGGGATTGAACCAGTGACCTCTTCCGTGTCAGGGAAGCGCTCTCCCGCTGAGCTAATCGTCCTCGGGACCACAACCCGCAGGCCGTGGGTGCTGCGTGCGCGATACTGGGATTGAACCAGTGACCTCTTCCGTGTCAGGGAAGCGCTCTCCCGCTGAGCTAATCGCGCGGGTGCGGATCTTGCCGTACGTGCTGGAAGATCCAGTGGACGATACTGGGATTGAACCAGTGACCTCTTCCGTGTCAGGGAAGCGCTCTCCCGCTGAGCTAATCGTCCTTGGAGGTGGAGACGGGATTTGAACCCGTGTAGACGGCTTTGCAGGCCGTTGCCTCGCCTCTCGGCCACTCCACCAGGAGTGCAGGGGTTCGGGAAGATCCCCTGTTTCCATCGAGCGGACGACGAGGCTCGAACTCGCGACCTCAACCTTGGCAAGGTTGCGCTCTACCAACTGAGCTACGTCCGCTTGTCGTTTCGGTCCGCTCCCGCGGCCCGGCGACGAGTTGAACTCTAGCGGATTCCGGGGCCAGCACAAAAACGCGTTTGCGCAGCGTGCTGCGCTGCGCCTGCTCACGGGCGTGGCCAGCGCATCCACAGGGACATGCCGACGCCACCTTTCGGACACCGGCCATAGACTCGACTGCGTGCTCGACCTCCCTCCTCTCGCCCGTTTCGGCACCCGCGTCGCCACCGGGCTCCGCGACGTCACCAGCGATCCCGCGGCTCTCGACTCGACCGGTTTCTGGGCCGTGGTCGCGGACTTCGAGGGCCGCCTGACCTGCGCCCGCTTCGAGGACGTACGAGAGGAACGCGTGCCCGCCCCGGTGCCGGGGGAGTGGCGGGGACCCGAGGCCGGTGACTGGACGTCCTCCCTCGACCGTGCCGCGTACACGGCCGGCGTGCGGCGGATCCGGGAGCACATCGCGGCCGGCGAGGTGTACCAGGCGAACCTCTGCCGGGTGCTCTCCGCGCCCGTGGCGCCCGACGCCGACGTGGACGCCCTGACGGCACTGCTGGCCCGCGGCAACCCGGCGCCGTACGCAGGAACGATCCGCCTGCCCGGGCACGGGGTCGAGATAGCCACGGCCTCGCCCGAGCTCTTCCTCCGGCGCTCCGGCCGCGTCGTCGAGTCCGGGCCGATCAAGGGGACCGGACGCACCGAGGCGGACCTGCTCGAGAAGGACTACGCCGAGAACGTGATGATCGTGGACCTGGTCCGCAACGACATCGGGCGTGTCTGCGCCACCGGCAGCGTCACCGTCCCCGACCTGTGCGCGGTCGAGAAGCACCCGGGTCTCGTGCACCTCGTCTCCACGGTCCGCGGCGAGCTGCGCGAGGAGGCCGGCTGGCCGGAGTTGCTCGACGCGACCTTCCCGCCCGGCTCGGTCACCGGCGCGCCCAAGTCCAGCGCTCTGCGGATCATCGACGCACTGGAGACCGCGCCCCGCGGCCCGTACTGCGGTGGCATCGGCTGGGTCGACGCCGACCGCGGAACCGGTGAGCTGGCCGTCGGCATCCGTACCTTCTGGATCGACCGGGCCGAAGGGGTGCTGCGCTTCGGTACGGGCGCCGGCATCACCTGGGGCTCCGACCCCGAGGCGGAGTGGCGGGAGACCGAATTGAAGGCGGCCCGACTGCTCGCGGTAGCGTCGGGGACATATGCGGTGACCGGAGAGGGAATCACGACGTGAAGATCTGGCTCGACGGCGGGCTGCAGGACATCGAGTCCGCCCGCGTCTCCGTCTTCGACCACGGGCTGACCGTGGGCGACGGCATCTTCGAGACGGTGAAGGCGGTGGACGGCAGGACGTTCGCGCTCACCCGGCACCTCGACCGGCTGACCCGCTCCGCACGCGGCCTCGGCCTGCCCGACCCCGACCACGACGAGATCCGCCGTGCGTGCGCCGCCGTCATCGAGGCCAACCCCCTGCCGCTCGGGCGCCTGCGCATCACCTACACCGGCGGCCACGGCCCCCTCGGCTCCGACCGCGGCGAGCACGGCCCGACCCTCGTCGTCGCCCTCGGCGAGACCACCCGGCGCCCCGACTCCACGGCCGTGATCACGGTCCCGTGGACCCGCAACGAGCGCGGCGCCCTCACCGGCCTGAAGACCACCTCGTACGCCGAGAACGTCGTGGCCCTCGCCCGCGCCCACCAACACGGCGCATCGGAAGCCCTGTTCGCGAACACCGTCGGACAGCTCTGCGAGGGCACCGGGTCGAACGTCTTCGTCGTCCTCGACGGCGAGATCCACACCCCGCCGGTCGCCTCCGGCTGCCTCGCGGGCATCACGCGCGCGCTGACCGTCGAGTGGACCGGCGCCAAGGAGACCGACCTCCCGCTGGACGTCCTCGAGCGGGCCGACGAGGTCTTCCTCACCTCCAGCCTGCGCGACATCCAGGCCGTGCACCGCGTCGACGACCGTGAACTGCCCGGCGCACCGGGCCCGGTGACCGCCAAGGCCGTGCGGATCTTCGACGAGCGGTCCGGGCACGACCTGGATCCGTAAGAGCCCGGGAAAATGGGCTGACGAGGGTCGGCGCGGCGGGTAGAACTCCCCTGATGACCACGACCCTGCGGCCCACCGAGCCGCTCCAGCGAACCGCCGACGGGGCGCAGTCACGCCGCTACCAGGTGTGCGTGAACAGCCGTCCCGTGGGCGGTATACGCCTCTCCACCGTCCCCGAGTCCGGGCCGAACGTGGCCCGTGTCTCGGACCTGCGCATCGAGGAGTCCGACCGCAGGCGGGGTCGCGGCACCGTGGCCGCGCTCGCCGCGGAGGAGATCGCGCGGAGCTGGGGCTGCAAGCGCATCGAGGCGCCCGTGCCCGGCGACGCCGAGACCGCGCTGCGCCTCGCGACGGCGCTCGGGTACGTCCTGCGAAGCCGGAACATGGCGAAGCGGCTCGATGCGACCCCGCCCGAACTCCCCGCCGGCAGCACGGCCCGGCCCATGACCGAGGCCGAGTACGGCCCGTGGACGGCGCACGAGCGCGAGCATTTCGCCCGGAGCATGATCGAACGGGGCGTGCCCGCCGAGGAGGCGTACACCAGGGCGGACGCGGGGCACGCCAGGTTTCTGCCGGACGGCCTGGCCACCGAGAACACCCTGATCAGCGTGCTGGAGCACGAGGGGACGCCGGTCGGCACGCTGTGGCTGGGATTGTGGCCCGAGACGGCCTACGTGCTCGATGTCGAGGCCGATGACGCGTACCGCGGCCGCGGTCACGGACGGGCACTGATGCTGCTGGCCGAGGCCCAGGCGGTCGCCGGCGGCAAGGACCGCATCACCCTGCACGTCTTCGCCGACAACGCCCCGGCCGAGCGGCTCTATGAGTCACTCGGCTACGAGACCATCCAGTACAACCTGGCCAAAGAGCTGCTCTGAGCAACTGCTCCGAGAGAACTGCTCCGAGGCTCAGGCCTCTTGGGCGAGCAGCCGGTCCGCGATCTCCTCGATCCGTTCCCGCAGCCCCTCCTGGCTCTTGCTGCCGTCCAGCCGCTCCCCGCCGATGACATACGTGGGCGTACCGGTCACGCCGATCGCCTTGCCCTCGGCCTGGTCCGCGTCGACGATCAGGATGTGCCGGCCGTCGATCAGTGCGGTGTCGAACTCCTCGGCGTCGAGACCGAGTTCACCGGCCACCTCGACCAGGAAGGGTTCTCCCTTGCGGTCCAGCTCCTCGACCCGCCCCAGCACGGCCTCGACGTACTCCCAGCCCTTCCCCTGCTCCAGAGCCTCCTCGGTGGCCTGCGCGGCGGCGAAGGAGTGCTTGTGCTTCTCCAGCGGGAAGTGCCGCAGCCGCAGCTCCAGCCGGTCGCCGTAGCGGGCGCGCAGGGCGCGGAGGTCCTCCAGGGCGCTCCGGCAGTCCGGGCACTGGAGTTCGCACCAGACGTCGAGAACGGGCGCGGCGGGAGAAACGGGGGAGGAGTCGCTCATGTGCACAGTCTCCCAGTCCCGGCCCGGCCGACCCAATCGGACCTGGGACGGCGCCCCTGGTGCGACCCCGACCACAACCAGGGGAGCGCCCGCGACCGGCACCTGCGGAGGAGCCGACCCGGAGATGTCCCTGATGTCCGCCCGGAGCATGGCCGCGCGGGGTCCGCACGGTGCAGGATGGAAGGGACGAACTGCCCCTGCCCGAACAGCCCTGCCCTGGAGGACCGGATGATTGCCGAGACCGTCTGTTCCGCCGTCTCCGCGGCCGGCCTGGGCATCGCGGCGGTCACGGCGTACCGCAAGCGCTTCCTCGCGGCCGCCCGCATCGCCGCCTACTCGCTCGTGCCCATCGGCCTGGTGATGACCGGCACCGTGCAGTGGCTGGCGGACACCGCCTTCAGCCCGACGGCCTGGGCCGGCTTCGGGGTCCTGGGCGCCGCCTGGCTGCTGTTCTCCTCCACACGCGCGGTGGAGCGTCGCCGGGGCGGCACCCGCAAGGACCGTAAGGAGGCCAGGGCCGCGAGCCGCCGCGACGCGGTCGCCCCGACGGCCTCGGCGCCCTCCCTGGGTCCGGGGACCCGCGCGGCGTCCCGGCCCGCAACCGCGCCCCGCACCGAGTCCGCGGAGGACTTCAGCGACATCGAGGCCATCCTCAAGAAGCACGGCATATGACTGGCGCATGAGGACTGAAACGACACAGTGGATCAGCGCTGTGCCGTGAAATGATCACGCCCGGTGCCGGACATCACGTATTCCGGCGAACTACCGCTCATTCCGGGCGTGTTGATCGCGCCAGAGGTGCCGTGTGCGTCATCATCGCCCGCGAGATGCTGGACACGACACAGAGCGATGCCGCGCCGCCGAAGGACGAGCCGCGCGGATGCCTTTTCGCCCTTTCCCAGCCACCGCTGATGATCTTCCTTGCGGTGATCGGGTGTCTGCTGCTCATGGCTTCGCTGCACGATCTGCTGTTGCTCTGAGCCGTACCCGTGGTCCCCGGCGCCACCCGCCGGGGACCACGTCGACACCACCGTCCGGCCGGGCGTATCAGCCCGCCGCCTCCTTGCGCCGGGCCCGGTACGCGGCCACATGAAGGCGGTTTCCGCAGGTACGGCTGTCGCAGTACCGCCGCGAGCGGTTGCGGGAGAGGTCGACGAAGGCGCGCCGGCAGTCGGGAGCCTCGCAGCGCCGCAGCCGCTCCTGCTCGCCGGCCACCACGAAGAACGCCAGCGCCATCCCGCAGTCGGCCGACAGGTGATCGGCGACGGATGCGCCGGGCGCGAAGTAGTGCACATGCCAGTCGTAGCCGTCGTGGTCCGTGAGGCGGGGAGTGGTGCCCGCGGCGGCGATCAGCTCGTTGATCAGCCCGGCGGCGGTCCGGGCGTCCGGCGCCGCGAAGACCGAGGCGAACCGTCCGCGGATTTCGCGCACCGCGGAGAGATCGAACTCCGACAGCACCCCGACATCGCTGATTTCGTGGTTTCGTACGAAATCCTCGAGAGCCGCGACATCCGACAGCCCGTCCGGCGTCGTCGCGTCCTCCGGTGCGGTGTTCACCAGATCGACCACGGCGTCGAGGGCGCACCGGGTGTCGTGGGTGATCAGCACGTTTCGCTCCCTGGCCTGCGGATCGGGCACATGCCCGCCTTTGCTGGCCGATGGTAGTGGCTTCCCCGGGTGCGCTACCGGCTCCGGCCCGTGCGGGGTCCGCTTCCGGACGGGGCCGACACGAACGCAATCGGCGCCGCCCATGAGGGGACGGCGCCGGTGCGTACCGTATGCAGTTGTCCTTGCCCGAGCCGTCACCCCGAGTCGACGGCGCCGGGCGGCTTCGCAGAGCCTCGCCCTAGCTCTCCGCCAGGATGTGCGAGAGCTCCTGATCGAGATCGAAATGCCGATGTTCTGTGCCGGGAGGCACCGCGGCATCCGTTCGCTTCAGGAAGGACTCCAGCGCCCGCGCCGGGGCCTCCAGGAGGGCCTCGCCCTCCGGGGAGCTCAGGGCGATGCACACGACGCCCTGACCGTGACTGCGCGACGGCCAGACACGGACGTCGCCGGTGCCCGTGGGCCGGTGGAGGCCTTCCGCGAGGAGGTCGCGGGCGAACACCCACTCGACGGTCTCCTCGGCTCCGGTGTGGAAGGTGGCGTGCACGGCGTAGGGGTCGGCCGTGTCGTACCGCAGGCCTGCGGGGACAGGCAGGGAGGACTCGCTCGACACAACGAGGCGCAGGTGCAGCTCGCAGCTGACCGTGGTGTTCATAAGCGCCAGGGCCTTTCGCTCAGTGTGCGCTCGGGGATTCGCACGTCGGCGAAATCGACATGCCACCTACGGTGCCGTTGTAAACCCCTCTGAGTGTTTTGCGTGCCTTTACGTAACTCTTCCGGCCGAGAGTGCGTTCGCCAGGTACGACCATTCCGGTGACTGGTTTCCTTCGGGTAAAGTTTGGCCGTATGAATACGGGGAGTGACGAGCCGGGCGAGGTCGCCGTGGCATCGGACGAGACGAAGGCGGACGGGGCGCAGAGCGAGCAGGGGCTCGGTTCCAAGGCGCCGCAGTTCATCAAGGCGCGCCGCGCACTGCATCTGAGCTGGCAGGTCGGCGTCTTTGTCATCGGGCTCGCGGTCGTGGGCCTCGGCATCGTGATGCTGCCGCTGCCGGGACCCGGCTGGGTCGTGATCTTCGCCGGCATGGCCATCTGGGCGACCGAGTTCGTCTGGGCGCAGCTGGTGCTCCGCTGGACCAAACGCAAGGTCACCGAGGCGGCCCAGCGGGCCCTCGATCCCAAGGTGCGCCGCCGCAACATCACGCTGACGGTGATCGGCCTGGTGATCGTGGGTGTCCTGGTGGGCATCTACCTCTGGAAGTTCGGTGTCGTCATGCCCTGGAAGATCAAGGACCAGTGACGCAGGCACCCTCTGACATGGGGTAATGTTCTCCCTGCGTCCGGGCGATTAGCTCAGTGGGAGAGCGCTTCGTTCACACCGAAGAGGTCACTGGTTCGAACCCAGTATCGCCCACCCCGGATCGGCGGCCCGTCTGCGAGAGCAGGCGGGCCGCCGTCGTATGCGCCCCTTCGTGCGGGCTCCGCACTCCGAAGGGTTCCGGCCGAGCGACATCCCTGTGTGGACGGCCGGTTGATGTTCGAGCCGTCGATCGCGTGCGCTTCACCTGCGGTGTCGCCCTGACGGTGGCGCCTTCCGGTGCTGATGTGCCGTCAACTCGCCCGGCCGCCCCGCAAGAAATTCCTGTCCGAATCATTGACGCACCTCGAGGCCCTCCGTAACTTGTGCCAGCAAGCGCTTACTTGAAACGATTCATGCAGGCGGCAACGACGCCGGGGAGGCCCGACTGTGGGAACCAGCAGGAATGTTGAGAGGCGTACGATCCTGAAGGCAGCGGGGGCCTCGGCGGCCACGCTGGGGCTGGCCGCGACGACCGGGTGCGGGGGTGACAGCGGGACCTCGGCCGACGGGACGGTGACGATCCGTTACTCGTGGTGGGGTGCCGACGAGCGGGCCAAGAAGATCAACCAGACCATCAAGCTCTTCGAGAAGAAGTATCCGAAGATCAAGGTGAAGACCGACTTCCAGGACTACGTCTCTTTCTGGGAGAAGTTCCAGACGCAGGCCTCGGGCGGAAATCCCCCGGACGTTTTCCAAAACGCCGTCACATTCCTTCGGAAGTACGACAAGAGAAGCGTTCTGCTCGACCTCAAGTCCCAGATGGACGCGGGGAATCTGAGCCTGGACGACTTCCGTGCCGGTGTCACCGAGGTCGGCGAGGTCGACGGCAAGCAGCTCGGCATCCCCGTCGGCTCCAACACCATGGCGCTGGTCATCGACAAGAAGGTCTTCCAGAAGGCGGGCGTCGAGCCGGAGACGGGCTGGACCTGGGACGACTACTTCAAGGCGCTCAAGACCATCTACGACAAGACCAAGGTGCCGGGGGACACGGGCTACTTCAGCATCATGTACCTGTACGACCTGTACCTGCGGCAGAACGGGAAGGCGTTCTACACCAAGGACGGGCTCGGCTTCGACAAGGCCGACCTGACGGAGTGGTGGCAGGACGGCTACAACCGAGTGAAGGCCGGGCTCATCACCGACCCGAAGATCGTCGCGCAGGACCGGCCCAAGTCCTCGCTCTCCGCCGGGCACGGGGCGTCCGAATTCACCTGGGACAACTTCACCGTCCGCTACTCGGCCGAGGGCGACAGCGAGTACGGCCTCGCACCGATCCCGACCGTGGACGGCAAGCACACCGGGCAGTACCTCGCCTCGCTGATGCTGAGCGCCTCCGCGCGCACCCAGCACCCCAAGGAAGTCGCCCAGTTCATCAACTTCATGGTCCACGACCCCGAGGTCGGCAAGATCATGGGCTACGACCGCGGCATCCTCGCCTCCACCGAGCAGTACGACGCCTTCAAGCCGACGGACACGGTGAACAAGGAGATCGCGCAGTACGAGGCCGACACCGCCAAGGCGGGCGTCCTCGGCACGATCACCCCGCACCCCTCCGGCGCCGACACCATCGAGGCCGCCTTCCTGCGCATCGGCGGTGACCTGGGCCTGGGCAAGGTCAAGGTCTCCGACGCGGTGAAGCAGTTCTTCGACGAGTCGCAGGCCGCCTTCCAGGCCTGACCGGACCTGACCGGAACCGATTGGGAAGCACCGTGACGCTCGTCAAGGACTCACCGCCCGCCACCCGGAAGGCCCGCTCCGCCGCCCCCGCCGCCGTCAAGCGGCGGGGGCGGCGGGAGAACCTCGCCGGCTATCTCTTCATGTCCCCGTGGATCGCGGGCTTCCTGCTCCTGACCGCGGGCCCCATGGTCGCCTCGCTCTACTTCGCGTTCACCGACTACAACCTCTTCAACACCCCGAAGTGGGTCGGGCTCGACAACTTCACCAAGATGTTCGACGACCCGCGGTGGCAGAAGTCGGTCGAGGTGACGGCCAAGTACGTTGTCATCGGCACCCCGCTGAAGCTGCTGCTCGCGCTCGGCGTCGCCCTGCTGCTCGCGCAGAGCCGCCGCGGACAGGCCTTCTACCGGGCCGCGTTCTACGCCCCGTCGCTCATCGGCGCGAGCGTGTCCGTGGCCTTCGTCTGGCGGTCGATCTTCTCCGACAACGCCGTCGTCGACCGCAGCCTTTCGGCCTTCGGCATCCACGCGGGCGGTTGGGTCGGCAACCCCGACTGGATCCTCTACTGCCTGGTCGCGCTCACCGTCTGGCAGTTCGGCGCGCCCATGGTCATCTTCCTGGCCGGCCTCAAGCAGGTGCCGAAGGAGCTCTACGAGGCCGCCGAGCTGGACGGCGCCGGAGCCTTCCGCAAGTTCTGGAACATCACCCTGCCGATGATCTCCCCGGTGCTGTTCTTCAACATCCTGCTGGAGACCATCCACTCCTTCCAGATCTTCGGCTCGGCCTACGTCGTCTCCAACACCTACTGCGGCCCGGCCGACGCCACGCTCGTCTACACCTGCTACCTGTACCAACAGGGCTTCAAGAACGCCCAGATGGGCTTCGCCTCCGCGATGGCCTGGATGCTGCTGCTCGCGGTGGCGCTGGTGACCGCCGTCCTGTTCTGGTCGCAGAAGAAGTGGGTGCACTACGAGGAGGATGCCCGATGAGCGCCACCACACCCACCACGTCCAAACCGCTCGGCGGCGGTCTCGGCCGCAAGCGTGCCGGTTCGCTCGCCTGGCACATCGGCTCGCTGCTGGTCCTCGCCGTCGTCCTCTATCCCGTCCTGTGGGTGATCGGCGCCTCGTTCAAGCCCAGCAAGGACATCATCAACAGCCTGCAGCTGTTCCCTGCCCACCCGATCCTGCAGAACTTCAAGGGCCTGGCCGACGGCATCGCCGACATCTCGATCTGGACCTTCTTCCAGAACTCCCTCTTCTACGCGGGCGGCGCCGTCGTCGGCATCCTGATCTCCTGCTCGCTGACGGCATACGCCTTCGCCAAGATCAGGTTCGCGGGCCGGAACCTGCTGTTCTCGCTGATGATCGGCACGCTGCTGCTGCCGTACCACGTGCTGCTGATCCCGCAGTACGTGATGTTCCAGAAGATGGAGCTCATCAATACGTACATACCGCTGCTGCTGGGCAAGTACCTGGCCACGGAGGCCTTCTTCGTCTTCCTCATGGTGCAGTTCATGCGGAACCTGCCGAGGGAGCTCGACGAGGCCGCGCGCATCGACGGCTGCGGGCACCTGCGGATCTACTGGTCGATCGTGCTGCCGCTGTGCCGGCCCGCGCTCATCACCAGCGCCATCTTCACCTTCATCAACGCCTGGAACGACTTCATGGGCCCGCTGATCTACCTGAACGAGCCCGGCAAGTACACCGTCTCCCTCGGCATGATGATGTTCCGCGACTCCGACGGCGTCGCCGCCAACTACGGCGGCCTCATCGCGATGTCGCTGGTCGCGCTGCTGCCCGTGCTGCTGTTCTTCCTCGCCTTCCAGCGCTATCTGATCGACGGAATGGCGACCTCCGGACTGAAGGGCTGAGGCGGTCACCATGGCCCAGGTGCGGGTGAAGGCACGCAAGGAATCCGTACTCGCCGAGCGGTTCGCCGTGTTCGCCGAGTGTCTGCTGACCGGGGTGTGGATCGCGGTCGCCTCGCTGGGTGTGGTGACCTGGCCGGCGGCCTTCGCCGCGGGAGCGCGGCACCTGCGGCGGCGTACAGCCCATCAGGGCGGTGGCCGGCGGGAGTTCGCCGCTGACTTCCGTACGGCCGTGCGCGGCGGATGGGTCGTCGGGCTCGGCGGGTGGGGCGCTGTCGCCGTGGCCTGGGTGGACGTCCAGGCCGTGCGGGCCGGGATCCCGGGCGGGCCGCTCGTCGGCGCCGTAGGGCTGTTCGCACTCATCGGCGTCGCCGTCGCCGGGCTGCGCGCGGCGGCGGTCTGGACCCCGGGTGACACCTGGCGGACGCTGCTCGCGGACGCCTGGCGCCGTACCGTCCTCGACCCGGCCGGGTCCTTCCTGATCATCGGCGGTCTGGCACTGGTCGCCCTGTCCGCCTGGGTCGTCGCGCCACTGGCGGTTCCCGTCCTGGGAGCCGTCGCGGGGGCCGCCGTCGCCGTGGAGGAACGCCACCGGCACCGCTGACGAGCGGTGCTGCAGTACCAGGTCGGCGCCCCGGGCGTCGTACCTCTCTCTGTCATGCCCCTGACCAGCTGCACGGAACAAGACGTTCCGCACGGAAAGGAAAGGCTGAACTCTGATGTCTCCCATCCCCCGCAGGTCCCTCCTCAAGGCGGCCGCCGTCGCCGGTGCCGCCGCGCAGTTCAGCTGGGCGCCAGGAGCCAAGGACGCATCGGCCGCGCCCAGAGCCGAGGCCGCGGACGCCGATCCGGTGACCCTGGACTGGCTGGAGGACGGCGGCCTGGGCGCCGCGCCCGGCTCGACCGTCGGTGTCCCATGGCCGAAGGGCGCCTACCAGCCCGACCAGACCTTCGCGCTCACGGACGCGGACGGCAAGGCCGTGCCCGTGCAGTCCTGGCCGATCGCGTACTGGCCGGACGGGTCGTTGAAGTGGTCGGCGCACGCGGTGAGTTCGGGCTCCGGAAAGCTGACGCTGACCGCGGGTGACGCGGCTGCTCCCGACAAGAAGGTCACCGTCGACAAGAGCGGCGGGACCATCGACGTGTCGACCGGCGTCATCACCGTGAAGATCGGCAAGGACGGCTCCACCCTCGTCAAGTCGGTCACCAGAGGATCCACGGAGATCGCCAAGAACGGCCGGCTCGTGCTCATCCGCCAGCCCGAGATCGAGGACGAGGACCAGTCCACGGTCAAGACCGAGCGCTTCGACGGCGCCATCGGCGAGGTGACGGTCGAGCAGGACGGGCCGGTCCGTGCCGTGGTCCGTATCGATGGCAAGCACCGCAAGGGCAGCCGGAGTTGGCTGCCGTTCTCGATCCGGCTGTACTTCTACGCCGGTGCCGACTCCTTCCGCATGGTGCACACCATCACCTACGACGGCACGCAGGAACCCGGCAAGGCGAGCGGCGACTTCATCCGCGGGCTGGGCGTGCGCTTCACCGTGCCGATGCGGGATGCCGCCTACGACCGGCACATCCGCATCGGCGGCGAGGGCACCGGCCTGCTGCGGGAGGCCGTGAAGGGGATCACCGGGCTGCGCCGCGACCCGGGTGCGGCCGTGCAGGCGGCGCAGTACGCGGGGCAGAAGCTGCCCGACCCGTCCACCTGGGACCAGCGGGTGACGACCCGGCTGCAGTACATCCCGGAGTGGGGCGACTACACGCTCTCGCAGTTGTCCGCCGACGGCTTCACGCTGCGCAAGCGGACCAAGAAGGGGTACGGCTGGATCGGCTCCGGCGGCGGCAAGCGGGCCTCCGGCTTCGGTTATGTCGGTGGCGCGAGCGGCGGATTCTCCTTCGGGCTGCGGGACTTCTGGGAGAAGCACCCCTCCCAGCTCGACATCCGCGACGCCCAGACCGACGAGGCCGAGGTCACCCTCTGGCTCTGGTCGCCCGAGGCGCAGCCCATGGACCTGCGCTTCTACCACGACGGCATGGGCCAGGACACGTACGCCGAACAGCTCGAAGGCCTCAACATCACCTACGAGGACTACGAGCCCGAGTTCGGAACCCCGTACGGCATCGCCCGCACCTCCGAACTCCTCTTCTGGGCCAACGAGTCGACACCGGCGCCGGAGAAGCTGGCCCAACAGGTCGAGGCCGTACGGGTGTTGCCGCAGCTCGCCGCCCCGCCCAGGCAGCTCATCAAGGCCAAGGTGTTCGGGCCGGGCCTGTACTCCGAGCCCGACCGCTCCACCCCGGCCAAGGCGAAGATCGAGGACTACCTCGACTTCCTGTTCACCTACTACAAGGACCAGGTGGAGCAACGCCGTTGGTACGGCTTCTGGGACTACGGCGACATCATGCACACGTACGACACCGTGCGGCACGTGTGGCGGTACGACATCGGAGGCTACGCCTGGGACAACTCCGAACTGTCGCCCGACCTTTGGCTCTGGTTCGCGTATCTGCGCTCCGGCCGCGCCGACATCTTCCGGTTCGCGGAGGCCATGACCCGGCACACCGGTGAGGTAGACGTCTACCACCTGGGCAAGTGGGCGGGCCTCGGCACCCGGCACGGTGTGCAGCACTTCGCCGACAGCGCCAAGCAGCAGCGCATCGCCAACACCACCTACCGGCGCTACTACTACTTCCTCACCGCCGACGAGCGGGTGGGCGACCTCATGCACGCCAACGTCGACTCCGACGAGACGTTCCTCGTCCTCGACCCGCTGCGGAAGGTGCGCACCGACCCGTACACGCCCGACCGGCACGCCCTGTCGATCGGCTTCGGTACGGACTGGAGCGGTCTGGTGTCGGCCTGGCTGACCGAGTGGGAACGCAAGGGTCCCAAGTGGGAGAAGGCCAAGGCACGCGTGCTGTCGACGATGGAGGGCATCGCCGCGCAGCCCAACGGCTTTGTCCAGGGGAGCGGGCTGTACGACCTCGACACGGGCAAGTTCGCCGTCGCCACGACGCCGGTGGTCGGTGTCTCGCACCTGTCCGCCGTCTTCGGGCTCAACGAGCTGTGCGCGGAGCTGATCGACCTGGTCGACCTGCCGAAGTTCAATGAGGCGTACTTCGACTACTGCCGGTACTTCAACGCCACCAAGGCCGAACAGAAGGCCCGTTACGGCTCCGACTTCGGGTCTCTGCTGCTCTTCCAGGGGCATTCGCGGCTCGACGCGTACGCCGCCGTGAAGACCGGGGACGAGGCGCTCGCCAAGCGGGCGTGGACGAAGTTCTACGGCTCCGACGGGTACACCGAGTCTTCGCCGTGGAGGACGGAGAAGGTGAGCGGGCCGATGGCATTGGTCGCGGGGAGCGAGGCGAGTTGGGTGTCCACGAATGACACTGCGCTGTACGGGCTTGCAGCCATCGAGAATTTGGCTCTGCTCGGGGACAGGATGCCGTAACGCTCAGCTGGGAGAGCCGGGGAACTGCGCTGGTTTGTCGTCTGCGGCCGTCAGTGGCTGGTCGCGCAGTTCCCCGCGCCCCTGACGGGGCGCTTGCTTCAGTGCATGCCTTCCAAGATGTCCCGTATGCGGCGGGCGTCCCTCATGCGTCGCTCGTATGTCGTTCCGACGGCGAGCAGTAGGAGGCCGGCGACGGCGAGAGGCAGCCAGCGGGGGAGTGCGCCGGTCAACTGGACCAGATACGGGGCCAGTTCGTGCAAGGCGTCCAGGGCCAGCACCGAGCCGCCGAGTACGAGTGGTGCCTGGAGGCGGTGGCGGGCGCCCAGCAAGGTGATCAGCAGGGCTGCCGTGCCCAGAAGCAGTGGGCGTGTCCAGTGCGGGTCGTGCCAGGCCGCAATGAGGCTCGGCAGGAGTGTGGCGGCGAGGCCGGGGGCGTACGCCGTCCAGGACGAGGCCAGCGGGTCGCGGTGCCTGCGCCAGGCGCCGACGCACAGTGCGGGGACCGTGACCGGGATCGTGTACGCCTCCACCGTGCCGACTCCCCAGGACGCGAGCCGTACCCACGTGGCCAGCAGGAACAGTACGGCCGCGGCGTAACCGACGGACCTGCGGTCGGGGCGCACCGCCGTGCCGGCGGCGATCACTCCGCAAAGCGCCAGCACCAGGGCGAGCATCGGCGGGTCGGCGACCGCGAGACCGATCGCGAGGAGGCCTGCGGCGGCGCCGGTCAGCTCGACCGGCACGCGCGCGTGGGCGTCGCCCGGACGCGTTGCGAGGAGTGTCGCAGCCACCGGGACGGCCAGGACCAGCAGCCCCGTGTGCTGCGGCTGCCAGTCCGCCGCCGCGCCCGTCGCGCACGCCAGCGTGGCGGCGTACACGAGCGCGGTCGGGGCGAGGACGGGCGTGAGGCGCGGTCGTCCGGAGGCCGTCGCGAACGCGGCCGTCAGGACGGACAGCACGATGAGCGTGGCCGTCTGGGAGGACAGGGCGAGGAAGGCGAGGGAGAGCGAACCGCCCAGAGCGAGGGCCGTGGTGGTCACGGGCAGGACCAGGGAGGCCGCCGCTGCGAGAGCCGCGATCGTCGTCGCACCCTCCAGCAACAGGGCGGCCAGGTACGGGAGTTGAAAGACCGCCGGCACTGCCATGACGGTGGCCCAGGCGAGCACCGTCGCGCCGGTCAGCGCGTGCCGCCGTCGGGTTTCGCCGCGGACCAGGAGGGCCAGTACGGCGGCGACCACCAACGGGGCCAGGAGCAGTTGGGCGGGGAACGGCGGCCACGGCGTGTGGACGCTCACCGCGGCGCGTGCGTCCGACGGCACGCCGGACCACGGCCGTTCCACCCAGCCCAGCGGGCCCAGCAGCGCGACCGCGATCAGCGGCAGCGCGCAGGCCACGGCAGCCGCCTGCACGGCACCGGAGGCCCATACCAGACCCCGGCGTACGGGCTGCGGCAGCCCCACCCGCACCGCCGCCAACAGCGCGACACCGCACACCAGATACCCCGGCACCGTCCAGCCGGGGGGCAGCGTCACCCGCAGCACGCCGCCGCCCGCCGCGACCAGGAACAGACCGGCCGCCACGGCGGTTCCGGTCGCCGCAGCCGGGCCGGGCAGCTGCCGGGCCGCGCCCAGCGCGATCGCCGCGGCAAGGGTGAGGAGCGCCGCCGCACGGGCGGCGGCGCTCGGGCCGGCTGCGTCCCAGGAGAGCCAGCCGGCCGCCAGTGCGCCCCAGCCACCGATGCCGTACGCGCCGACAGCGGCGACGAGACGTACGGCCGTGGCAGTGT
This sequence comes from Streptomyces sp. NPDC047043, assembly GCF_040644055.1. Taxonomy (NCBI): domain Bacteria; kingdom Bacillati; phylum Actinomycetota; class Actinomycetes; order Kitasatosporales; family Streptomycetaceae; genus Streptomyces; species Streptomyces sp. NPDC047043. The sequence continues at coordinate 149,831 of NZ_JBEYVO010000005.1, read as the reverse complement.
TTCGGAGCGCCACAATCGTGTCGAACCCGGCCGTCAGCAGGAGCGCGGCCGTGATTCCGTGGGGACCCGCGGAGGCCGCGATCGCCCAGAGGAGCAAGGGGAGTTGGGCGGCTGCCAACGCGGCGGGCAGGGGGAGTCGGAGGGCTCCGTCCCCCGAGGCGCGGCTCGTGGTGACGAGGACGCGGTCGTACGCCGTCCACAGGGCGGCGAGCGCCGCGGTCGCCAGCGCCGCGTACGCCGTGCCGTCCGCCTGCGTGAACACGGCCTCGTGCAGCGCGTAGGCATCCAGTGCCGTCAGCGCCAGGCCCAGTCCCGCCACCGACTCCGCCGTCGACCGCAGCCCGCGCCGCAGCAGCGCGGCCGGCGCCGCCAGGACGGCGAGCGTGACCGCGCCGAGCACCAGGGCCCGCCCGGCGATCCCCAGATGCCCCCAGCTGACCAGCGTGAACACCATCGCCGCGATGGTGAGCAGCACCCCGCCGAGGAGAAGCAGCACGTTCTGCACCCCCGGTACACCGGCCTCGGTGCGCGGCGGCGTGACCGGCAGCTGCCGTACGGGCGCGGGCTGCTGCAGGGCGGCGACCAGCCAGGCCCGGCGGGTCAGCAACTGGGCCCGGCGGGCGTCCAGTTGCCACAGTTCGGCGTCGAGGAGCCGCAACTCCTCCGCCGGGGGCGGAACATGCGTCATGTCTCGGAGTGTGGTCCGCGTCACGTCGTACGGCATGAGTGCGGGTACTCAGAACGTACTCAGATCCAGAACGTACTCGGTTCCAGGACGGAGCGGCTGCGTACGGGCAGACTTCCCTCATGGACTGGACGCACTACCGCTTCCGCTGCCGCTGGGCCCTGGCCGCGCCGCCCGCCGCCGTGTACGAGGCGCTGGAGCGGGCCGAGGAGTACCCCCGGTGGTGGCCGCAGGTGCGGGAGGTGACGCGGCTCGACGACACCACCGGCGTGATCCGGATCCGGTCGGTCCTCCCGTACGACCTGCACTTCACCGCCCGTGAGGTGCGCCGCGACCCGGTGGCCGGCGTGCTGGAGATCGCCATGTCCGGCGACCTCGAGGGCTGGGCGCGCTGGACGCTCACCGCGGAGGGCGCCGGCACCCTCGCCCGCTACGAGCAGGTCGTCGACGTGCACAAGCCGCTGCTCAGGCGGTTCGCCGTACCGGGGCGGCCGGTGTTCCGCGTCAACCACCGGCTGATGATGCGGGCCGGACGGCGAGGGCTGGTCGCGTACCTGGAAGCGGTTTGATGCATGCCCCTGGGGACCTGTATTGTTCAGTCCGTTCCCGGGCGATTAGCTCAGTGGGAGAGCGCTTCGTTCACACCGAAGAGGTCACTGGTTCGAACCCAGTATCGCCCACCGGGAAAAGCCGGTCCGCAGCAGCGGACCGGCTTTTGTCATGCTGCCGCCGGTAGGTCGGGCCGCAGCGGCCAATCGGTGTTCACGATCTCCTCGGCGCCGCTCTTCGTGAACCACGCCTGCAGGCCCCGCGCCTGGGCCGCGTGCCAGGTCGTCTGCAGGGTGTGCAGTTCGGCGGGGGAGAGGCGTTCCAGCCGGGTGGCGAAACGGCGCCCGAGTGCTCGTACGACATCCAGTGCGGCCAGTGCGTCCGCGGCCGCGTCGTGCGCGCCCTCCAGCGTGACGCCGTAGTGGGCGCAGAGGTCGGTCAGGGTGCGGCGACCCTTGCGGTAGCGGTCCAGGTGTTTGTCGAGGACCCGCGGATCGAGCACGCGCAGCGCCGACGTCTCGAACCAGCCGTCCAGTGACGAGGCGCGATGGCGGCGCAACTCGCGGTCCAGGAGCGTCAGATCGAAGGGTGCGTTCATCACGACCAGCGGGCGGGCCATCGCCGCCTGCTCGGCCAGCTCCTCCGCTATCTCGTACATCACCGGCGCCGGCCAGCGGCCGTTGCGCTGCAGGTGTTCGTCCGTCAGCCCGTGCACCGCGGTCGCCGCTTCCGGCACCGGCACACCCGGGTTGACCAGCCAGCGGGTCACCCTGGGCCGGGTGCCCGGGGCGTCCTGGACGACGACGGCGGCCGACACGATCCGGTCGGTCTCGACGTCAACGCCCGTGGTCTCCGTGTCGAAGGCGGCCAGGGGTCCCTCGTACCAGCACGTCATGCCTACACAACTCCTCGTTCACCCACGGCAGCTGACGTCCCGTCTTCTGCCTGTTTGGTGATACCCGGGCTGTTTGCGCCGTACGCCGGAAGGACACAACAGGAGTACGGGTCTTTGCAGTTCAGCGGCCCGACGCGGGGATTCACTTGGCTTGGAAGGCTGTTTGGTCATGGCGATAGCGCAGCCCGAGCGGGGCGGGCTGCTGCCCGAACGCACGGGCCCCCTTCGCGGCACACTCGCCACCACCGCCTGCATGGAGACACTGCAGGTGGGCTATCTGCATGCCGTCGCTGCGGCGGCCGGCTGCTCACTGTCGCAACCATTTCCGGACAACGGCATCGACTGGCACGTCAGTCACGGCTCACCGGGGCACACCGTCGACGACGAGGTGACCATCAAGGTGCAGTTGAAGTGCACGTACCAGATCCCGCCGAACCCACCGGGCCGCTTCTTCTCCTTCACGCTCGACAACGAACACCTGCGCAAGCTCGCGCGCACCCCGGTGTCGGTGCACAAGATCCTCGTCGTGATGCTCGTCCCACGGGCGCAGGACGACTGGCTCAGAGCCAGCCACGACCGCCTCGACCTGCGGCACTGCTGCTACTGGGTCAACCTCGCCGGCCACCCGATCACCGGGCGGACCCGGACCACCGTGCGGATACCGACCTCACGCATCTTCGACGACCGAGCGCTCTGCGAGATCATGACGCGGGTCGGGACGGGAGGCAGACCATGACGCACCGACCCCTGGAGGAGCCAGTGCGGCCGGTGAGGCCGCACCCCGACGACATCGCCGCTGCGGCCTGGCACCGGCCCCCCGAGCCCGACCAGGTCGACCCCGCCGTCCTCAGCGCCCTGCTGCACCGGCACGGCTGGCAGCGCCGCGGCGGAGCCGTCGGACGCTACGGCCGCTGGACGCCGCCCGGACCCGGAGGCGGCGGCACGAGCCTGCTGGTGCCCGAGAGCCGCGCCTTCCCCGACAGCGACGACCTGCTCGGCGAGGCGCTGCTCGCGCTGAGCCGAAGCGGCACACCCTCCGCGCGCGAGGTCCTGGTCGGACTCGCCGTGCCCAGCGACGAGATCCGCTGGTGGCGGGACGTGCCGACCGGCCCGGCGGACGCCGCGCCCTGGGTCGTCGAGGAGCAACTGCGCACCGCCGCCCGCCAGATGCTGCTGGCGGGCGCGCTCGCCACGCGCGCGCGTGCCGGCTACTACGGCGCCCGGCACCGCCGCGCCGCCGCCGCGCTGCTGGAGAGCGTCCTCGTCGGTCCCGCGGTCGGTGACGGCCGGCTCACCGCCTTCGTGCCCGTGGGCGGCGGGCGACTGCTCGCCGTACGGCTCCACCAGGCCCTGTACGCCGCCCGTGAGGCCATCGACTACCAGCGGGCCACCGGCGGCATGGACGCCTTCGACGGCGCCGTCGAGGCGGGCGTGAGCCGAGAGCTCACCGAGTCGCTGATCGCCCTGGTGCGCGGCACCGAGGGGGCCCGGATCGGTGTGGAGTGGGCGCCGGCCGCCGGGGTACCGGAGGACTGCGTGGCGGGTGTCGAGCCGGTCGAGTTCTCGCCGGGCGACCTGCCCGTGCTGCGCGAGGCCGGGGCCCGCTATCTCCGCGACGAACCGTCCGTGCCCGTGCGGATCACCGGCACGGTCGTACGGATGCGCAGGTCGGCGACGCGCGGCGAGGGCAGCGTACGGCTGCGGGTGATCGCCGGCGCCGAGATCCCGCACCTGCGGATCACCCTCGACGAGGAGGACTACCGCATCGCCGGGCACGCCCACCTCGTGGGACTGCCGGTCCGGGTGCACGGGCGGCTGGAGAGCCGGGGCGGCTTCCGGCGGCTGACCGGGGCCTCCGGGGTTGCACCGGTGCAGGTGGAGGAGGCCGAGCGGGACCGGCTGATGAAGTCGCTGCAGGAGAACCTCGACTTCTTCGAGGAGGCGTGCAGCGGGGAGGACTGCGACTGACCGGGAACCGTTCTTCACAAAGCGTGACCGTTTCGCAGTCGGTGGGGCCGGGTCGGTACGATCCGGTATTGCGCGCGCTCCTGGTATGGCGCCGCATCCGCCTTCAGTCAGGAGAGACCGGTGTCAGACGTCCGTGTGATCATCCAACGCGATTCCGAGCGGGAAGAGCGCGTGGTGACGACGGGCACTACGGCCGCCGAGCTCTTCGCCGGCGAGCGCTCCATCGTTGCCGCGCGCGTGGCCGGCGAGCTCAAGGACCTCGCCTACGCCCCGGCCGAGGGCGAGGTCGTGGAGCCGGTGGAGATCTCCTCCGAGGACGGTCTCAACATCCTGCGCCACTCCACCGCGCACGTGATGGCGCAGGCCGTGCAGGAGCTCTTCCCCGAGGCCAAGCTGGGCATCGGCCCGCCGGTCAAGGACGGCTTCTACTACGACTTCGACGTCGAGAAGCCCTTCCACCCCGATGACCTCAAGGCCATCGAGAAGAAGATGCAGGAGATCCAGAAGCGCGGGCAGAAGTTCGCGCGCCGGGTCGTCACGGACGAGGAGGCCCGCGCCGAGCTGGCCGACGAGCCGTACAAGCTGGAGCTGATCGGCCTGAAGGGCTCGGCGTCCTCGGACGACGGCGCGGACGTCGAGGTCGGCGCCGGCGAGCTGACGATCTACGACAACCTGGACGCCAAGACCGGCGAGCTGTGCTGGAAGGACCTCTGCCGCGGCCCGCACCTGCCGTCCACTCGCCTGATCCCGGCGTTCAAGCTGATGCGCAACGCGGCCGCGTACTGGCGCGGCAGTGAGAAGAACCCCATGCTCCAGCGCATCTACGGCACCGCCTGGCCGTCCAAGGACGAGCTGAAGGCGTACCTCGACTTCCTCGCCGAGGCCGAGAAGCGCGACCACCGCAAGCTCGGCAGCGAGCTCGACCTGTTCTCCATCCCGGAGCAGATCGGCTCCGGCCTCGCCGTCTTCCACCCCAAGGGCGGCATCGTCCGCCGGGTGATGGAGGACTACTCGCGCCGCCGGCACGAGGAGGAGGGCTACGAGTTCGTCTACACCCCGCACGCCACGAAGGGGAAGCTCTTCGAGACGTCCGGGCACCTGGACTGGTACGCCGAGGGCATGTACCCGCCCATGCAGCTCGACGAGGGCGTGGACTACTACCTCAAGCCCATGAACTGCCCGATGCACAACCTGATCTTCGACGCGCGCGGCCGCTCCTACCGTGAACTGCCGCTGCGCCTCTTCGAGTTCGGGACCGTGTACCGGTACGAGAAGTCGGGCGTGGTGCACGGTCTGACCCGTGCCCGCGGCTTCACGCAGGACGACGCGCACATCTACTGCACCCGTGAGCAGATGTCGGAGGAGCTCGACAAGACGCTCACCTTCGTCCTCGGCCTGCTGCGCGACTACGGCCTGACCGACTTCTACCTGGAGCTGTCGACGAAGGACCCGGAGAAGTTCGTCGGCTCCGACGAGGTCTGGGAGGAGGCGACCGAGACGCTCCGCCAGGTCGCCGAGAAGCAGGGCCTGCCCCTCGTCCCCGACCCGGGCGGCGCCGCCTTCTACGGTCCGAAGATCTCCGTCCAGACCAAGGACGCCATCGGCCGTACCTGGCAGATGTCGACGATCCAGCTCGACTTCAACCTGCCGGAGCGCTTCGACCTGGAGTACACGGGTCCGGACGGCTCCAAGCAGCGCCCGGTCATGATCCACCGCGCGCTGTTCGGCTCGATCGAGCGGTTCTTCGCGGTGCTCCTGGAGCACTACGCGGGCGCCTTCCCGGCCTGGCTGGCCCCGGTGCAGGCGGTCGGCATCCCGATCGGTGACGGACACGTCGAGTACCTGGAGAAGTTCGCCGCGGCCGCGAAGAAGCAGGGCCTGCGGGTCGAGGTGGACTCCTCCTCCGACCGTATGCAGAAGAAGATCCGCAACGCCCAGAAGCAGAAGGTGCCCTTCATGGTCATCGCGGGCGACGAGGACATGTCGAACGGCTCGGTCTCCTTCCGCTACCGCGACGGCTCGCAGGAGAACGGCATCCCGTTCGACGAGGCCATCGCGAAGATCGTGAAGGTCGTCGAGGAGCGGGCGCAGGTCTGATCCGGCACGTCGTGGGCCCCCGGGGAGTTCAGCTCCCCGGGGGCCTTTCGTCGTCCTCGCGGCTGAAGACCTCCAGCAGCCACGAGGCGAAGGTGCCGGTCACCGCGCCGAGCAGCGCCAGGCCGATGGCCATCATGCCGACCGCGATCAGTCGGCCCAGCGGTGTCACCGGGGTGATGTCGCCGTAGCCGACGGTGGTGAGGGTCTCGCAGGTCCACCAGACGGCGTCGCCGAACGTCCGCATGCTCGCACCCGGCGCCCCGCGTTCCTGCTGGTAGACGGCGAGGGCGCCGGCGAAGCCGAGCAGTACCGTCGAGAGCCCGGAGTACGCGATCACGCGCGCGTGCAGCGCGAGACGGGGCTTGCCGTGCCGACGCTGGATGGCCTCGTACACCTTGACGATCCGGAGGGGGCGCAGTAACGGCAGGAGCAGCACCGCCGTGTCCAGCAGGTTCTTCCGCACAAACTTGTGCCCCTGCCCGCTCAGCCGCCAGAGCACGACGTAGTTGAAGGCGAACAGGGCCCAAGTCGCCAGCAGCACCACGAGGGCCAGATCCCGCCAGGGGTCCGTCAGGCCGGGCGCAAGGACGCGGATCGCGTAGGAGGCGAGGAAAACCAGCGACGCGACGGCGAGCGGAAGCTCGGTGCGCTGTTCCCAGCGGGCTCTGCGAGTGTCATCGTCCACAAGCCCAGCTTGGCCCGGCGGGCTTTTCGCGGAACCCCGCCGACACGCCGCGAACGGGCGACGCCATATGCTGCACTGCATGACGAGTGAGCCGGAGCAGCAGTTGGGCGTCGGGATCCAGGACGCCTTCCAGCGCCTGTGGACGCCCCATCGGATGGCCTACATCCAGGGCGAGAACAAGCCGACCGGCCCGGGTGCGGACGACGGCTGCCCCTTCTGCTCCATTCCGGCCAAGTCCGACGAGGACGGTCTGATCGTGAGGCGCGGCGAGCAGGTCTACGCCGTGCTCAACCTCTACCCCTACAACGGCGGCCACCTCATGGTCGTCCCCTACCGTCACGTCGCCGACTACACGGACCTGACCGACGCCGAGACCATCGAGCTCGCCGCCCTGACCAAGCAGGCGATGACGGCCCTGCGCGCGGCGTCCGGCGCCCACGGCTTCAACATCGGCATGAACCAGGGCACGGTCGCCGGCGCCGGCATCGCGGCCCACCTCCACCAGCACATCGTGCCCCGCTGGGGCGGCGACACGAACTTCATGCCCGTCGTCGGCCACACCAGGGTGCTGCCGCAGCTGCTGGCGGACACGAGGAAGATGCTGGCGGAGGCCTGGCCCGCTTGACCGCTATGCGTCGTAGACGTCCGCCTTCTTCGGTGTCGGGTCCTGCACGGCCGTGCTGAGGAATGCCGACCTCGTGCCGAACTTCTCGGTGTCCACGCCGTTCTCCTGCAGCACCCGTATCGCCGCGGCATGCACGACCCGCAGCACCGGTGTGGCCGCGCGCAGCGCATCGTCGGCCATGAAGCGGTGGCGCCACGGCTGATCGGCCCACGCGTGCCGCAGGCCGAACGGCTCGGGCAGGGCTATCGTGCCGCCGAGCCAGTTCAGCAGCGGCGGGTACCAGCTGATCGGGGCGCGGACGGACAGCCGTACGACCTCGTCGGTGGTGACCAGCGGGAGGACCACCTTCCGGGTCTCCCACGGCTTGAACGACTTCTGCACTTCCTTCGTCGGCGCCTCGGGCTTGCTGGTGAACAGTCCGTTCACCGGGCCCAGCGCATGCCCGGTGACCTCGATGCGGAGCGTCTGGTGCAGCACGGTCACCGTGATCATCATGGTGATGATCAGCTGTCCGTCCCACAGCGTCCACTGCACGCCCAGATAGTGCCGGTCACCTGCGCCGAACTGCTGCTTGTTGCAGATGTCCTGTATGGCGTGCGACTTGACCTGGTACGCGTCCACGTCCGTGCCCTCGGGCCGGGACACCGCCGTCGCACCCTCCGCGATCGGCGTGACGATCCAGTGCCGTACGGACGGGGTGGGGAAACCGCCGGTGTTGATGGTGTTCCGCTCCAGCATGCGCAGGTCGTCGTGGATCACCCGGATCACGTCCCAGCTGCGGAAGGGGTGGATCTCCCGGGTCGGGTCGGCCGGCACCAGGTCCTCGGCGAGCTGCCAGCTGCCCCAGCGCGTGCCCATGCCGAGGATGCCCTTGGGACCGGCGTAGAACACGGAGTTGGACTGCTGCTCGGCGCTGAGCTTGGCGAGCGCCTGGCGCAGCTGGTCCGCCTTGGTCTCGCCCGGGCTGGTCGGCACCGCCTCGGGCACCTTGGCGCCGACGCTGCTGCCGGCCAGCAGGCTGTCCCAGCGCCCGCGCAGGTCCTTCGCCGTGCGCTCGCAGATCTGCTTGGCCCAGAACCAGCCGATGACGGGCATGACGACGCACGCGCGCGCATACCAGGCCCAGAAGCCGGTGAACGGCATCCGGATCAGGAAGATCACGGCGAGCGCGCCCACCGCCACCAGCAGCGTCGTCGCCATCGCGCCGGCCCGCTTGTCCTCCCGCTTGGCGACCGTCGTACGGATCGAGAAGACCAGCAGCCAGACCAGCAGCCCCGGCAGGAACAGCACACCGCACAGCACCATGACGATGCTCAGCATCTGGTCGCGGTCCTTGCGGATGTTGTTCGCCGCGAGGGCGTGCTCGACGGCGACCTGCGGCTCGGCACCGAAGGACTGGATCAGCGGCTTGCGGCCGGGGCCCACCATGCGGTCGACCACCGCGCGGGAGAACGCCTCACCCAGGTTGGGCCGGAATATGGTCCCCCACTTCAGGCCGGGCTTGACGGTGGTCTGGTGCCACTCGTTGTCCGCCTTCTTGATGTCCGCGACCGGGTTGTCCCGATAGGCCGCCGAGGCCAGCGCGAACGTCGCCGTCTGGCCCTCGTCGCCCGTGCGCGGCACCTGCGGACCGAAGATGTCCCCGTAGCCGCTGTCAACGGTCATTCCCGCCCCCGATCGCTGCCGGATGTCGCCTCTGCGGCTTTTCCCGACTTCCTTGCTCCGCACACCTGTTGATCAGGTCGTCGTGTTGATCGCGTGACAACTTGATCAGGTCTTCAGCGTATCCGCAGGCACCGACATTCGTCGGCGGACGGCCGAAGCCGCCCGCCGACGCGGAGGGGAGCGTTCCACAAAAGCCACTTGTGAGCGCCCGGCGCCAACTACGAGGCGTCGCGCGCCTCTTCACGAATCCTTTCTGCGATCTGCGGGGGCATCGGCTCGTGCCGTGCGTAGGAACGGCTGAAGCGCGCGGTGCCGTGCGAGAGGGAGCGCAGGTCCACGCCGTAGCGCCCGATCTCGATCTCGGGCACCTCGGCCCGCACCAAAGTCCGGTTCCCGCTGGTCTGTTCCGTGCCCAGCACCCGGCCACGCCGCCCGGACAGGTCGCTCATCACGGCGCCCACGTAGTCGTCGCCGACCAGGATGCTCACCTCGGCCACCGGCTCCAGCAGGTGGATCTTCACGTCGGCCGCGGCCTCCCGCAGCGCCAGCGCGCCGGCCGTCTGGAAGGCGGCGTCCGAGGAGTCGACGGAGTGCGCCTTGCCGTCCAGCAGCGTCACCCGGACGTCGATGAGCGGATAGCCGGCCGCAACTCCCTTGGCCGCCTGGGCCCTTACGCCCTTCTCGACCGACGGGATGAACTGCCGCGGCACCGCGCCGCCGACGACCTTGTCCACGAACTCGATGCCCGAGCCGCCGGGCAGCGGCTCCACCTCGATCTCGCAGATCGCGTACTGCCCGTGCCCGCCGGACTGCTTCACATGGCGCCCGCGCCCCGCCGACTTGCCCGCGAACGTCTCCCGCAGGGAGACCTTGTGCGGTACGACGTCGACCTGGACGCCGTAGCGGCTGCGCAGCCGTTCCAGCGCGACGTCCGAGTGCGCCTCGCCCAGGCACCACAGCACCACCTGGTGGGTGTCCTGGTTCTGTTCGAGCCGCATCGTCGGGTCCTCGGCGACCAGTCGGGACAGGCCCTGCGAGAGCTTGTCCTCGTCCGCCTTGCTGTGCGCCTCGATGGCGAGCGGCAGCAGCGGGTCGGGCATCTCCCACGGCTCCATCAGGAGCGGGTCGTCCTTGGCGGAGAGCGTGTCGCCGGTCTCGGCGCGGTTCAGCTTCGCCACGCACACCAGATCGCCCGCGATGGCGTGCGTCACCGTGCGCTGCTGTTTGCCGAACGGCGTGGACAGCGCGCCGACGCGCTCGTCGACGTCGTGGTCCTCGTGCCCGCGGTCCGAGAGCCCGTGCCCGGAGACATGGACCGTCTCGTCGGGGCGCAGCGTGCCGGAGAAGACACGCACGAGCGAGACCCGGCCGACGTACGGGTCGGACGCGGTCTTCACGACCTCGGCGACCAGCGGACCCTGTGTGTCGCAGGCCTTGATCTCGCGCGACTTGCCGTCGATGGTCGTGACCCCAGGCGTGGGGTGCTCGAACGGCGTCGGGAAACCTCCCGTGACCAGCTCCAGCAGCTCGACCGTGCCGAGCCCCTGCCGGGCGCCCTCGGCCGCGGGGGCGGCGGCCAGGACCGGGTGGAAGACTCCGCGTGCGACGGCCCGCTCCAGGTCCTCGACGAGCGTCTTGAAGTCGATCTGCTCGCCGCCCAGATAGCGGTCCATGAGGGTCTCGTCCTCGCTCTCCGCGATGATCCCCTCGATCAGCCGGTTGCGGGCCTCCTCGATCTCCGGCAGTTGGTCCTCGCCCGGCTCGGACTCCTTGCGCTCACCGGAGGAGTAGTCGAACACCTTCTGTGACAGCAGCCCGGTCAGCCCGTGCACGGGCGCGTGCCCGTCGGGTCCCTGCGGGCCGTGCAGCGGCAGGTACAGCGGGAGTACGGCGTCGGGGTCGTCCCCGCCGAAGGCCTCCGCGCAGGTCCGTGTCATCTCCTCGAAGTCCGCCCGGGCCGCCTCCAGGTGCGTGATCACGATCGCCCGGGGCATTCCCACGGCCGCGCACTCCTCCCACACCATGCGCGTCGAGCCGTCCACGCCGTCGGAGGCCGAGACGACGAAAAGGGCCGCGTCCGCCGCTCGCAGACCGGCCCTCAACTCCCCGACGAAGTCGGCGTATCCGGGGGTGTCCAGAAGATTGACCTTGATGCCGTCCCATTCCACCGGGACCAGGGAGAGCTGCACCGAACGTTGCTGCCGGTGCTCGATCTCGTCGTAGTCGGAGACGGTGCCGCCGTCCTCCACGCGGCCCGCCCGGTTCACTGCCCCCGCGGTGAGCGCGAGAGCTTCCACCAATGTCGTCTTGCCCGATCCGGAGTGGCCGACCAGCACCACATTCCGTACGGACGCGGGGTGGTCGGCCGCTGTTGCCCTGCCGGCGGCTCCGGGGTGTGCGTTTGCCTTGTCGCCCATGGCCTTGCCTCCCGTGCACGGTGAGGTCACTGTGGGCGCGGGCATGCCGGGCCGCGTGCGGTGGCGGCTCCGATGACGCCCGCGGTCCTTCGAGCTTTCCACTCCCGTCACGGTGCGTCCATACGAAGGACGCGATCGCGCCGCCGGCCGTATCCCCTCGTGCCCGTGACACCGGGTGCGGGTGCCCGACCGTCGCACACACGCGCGCGTGGCTACGATGGGCCAGCCGGTGGCCAGCAGGGGCCGTACGGCGACACCGACCCTCGGGAAGGCCATGCTGAACAAGTACGCGCGTGCATTCTTCACGCGTGTCCTCACACCGTTCGCCGCGTTTCTCATCCGCCGGGGCGTCAGCCCCGACGCGGTCACGCTCGTCGGCACCGCCGGCGTGATCGCGGGCGCGCTGGTCTTCTACCCCCGGGGCGAGTTCTTCTGGGGCACGGTCGTGATCACGCTGTTCGTGTTCTCCGACCTCGTCGACGGCAACATGGCCCGCCAGCTCGGCCGCAGCAGCCGCTGGGGCGCCTTCCTGGACTCCACGCTGGACCGGGTGGCCGACAGCGCCATCTTCGGCGGATTCGCCCTGTGGTACGCGGGCAACGGGGACGACAATGTGCTGTGTGCCGTCTCCATCTTCTGTCTGGCGAGCGGCCAGGTGGTGTCGTACACCAAGGCCCGTGGCGAGTCGATCGGACTGCCGGTCGCGGTCAACGGCCTGGTGGAGCGCGCGGAGCGCCTGGTGATCTCGCTGGTCGCGGCCGGCTTCGCGGGCCTGCACAAGTTCGGTGTGCCGGGCATCCAGTACCTGCTGCCCGTGGCCCTGTGGATCGTCGCCGTGGGCAGCCTGGTCACGCTGATCCAGCGGGTCGTCACCGTCCGCCGCGAGTCGGCCGAGGCGGAGGCCGCGGCGGCCGCGCAGGAGAACGCCTCGCAGGGGAGCGAGGCGGCGAAGTGAGCGCCCGGGATCAGCTGACCGACGGCCTGTACGGCCTGGGCTGGAGCACGGTCAAGAAGCTCCCGGAGCCGGTCGCCGTCCGGCTCGGCCGCACCATCGCCGACCTGGCCTGGAAGCGGCGCGGCAAGGGCGTGCAGCGCCTGGAGAGCAACTACGCGCGCGTGGTGCCCGACGCGAGCCCCGAGCGCCTGGCGGAGCTCTCGCGCGCGGGCATGCGCTCGTACCTGCGCTACTGGATGGAGTCCTTCCGGCTCCCGGCCTGGAGCGCCGAGCGCATAAAGGGCGGCTTCGACCCCAAGGACGTCCACTACCTGACCGACGGGATCGCCTCCGACCGGGGCGTCATCCTCGCGCTGCCCCACATGGCCAACTGGGACCTCGCCGGCGCCTGGGTCACCACCAAACTCGAGACGCCGTTCACGACGGTCGCCGAGCGCCTCAAGCCCGAGACGCTCTACGACCGCTTCGTCGCCTACCGCGAGGGCCTCGGCATGGAGGTCCTGCCGCACAGCGGCGGCACCGCGTTCGGCACGCTGGCCCGGCGGCTGCGCGACGGCGGCCTGGTCTGCCTGGTCGCCGAGCGCGACCTGTCGTCCTCGGGCGTCGAGGTGAAGTTCTTCGGTGAGACCACCCGCATGCCCGCGGGCCCCGCCCTGCTGGCCCAGCAGACCGGCGCACTCCTGCTCCCGGTCACGCTCTGGTACGACGAGTCGCCGGTGATGCAGGGACGCGTGCATCCTCCGGTCGAGGTGCCCGAGACAGGTACCCGCGCCGAAAAGACGTCTGTCATGGCACAGGCGCTGGCCGATGCCTACGCCACGGGGATTGCCGACCATCCGGAGGACTGGCACATGCTGCAGCGCTTGTGGCTCAAGGATCTCGACCCCAGTAAGGGGCCCTCGTGAGGATCGGCATCGTCTGCCCGTACTCCTGGGACGTACCGGGTGGCGTCCAGTTCCACATCCGTGACCTTGCCGAGTACTTCATCCGGCTCGGCCACGAGGTCTCCGTGCTCGCCCCCGCCGACGACGACACTCCGCTTCCGCCGTACGTCGTCTCGGCCGGCCGCGCGGTCCCGGTGCCGTACAACGGCTCGGTGGCACGCCTGAACTTCGGCTTCCTCTCGGCCGCCCGGGTCCGCCGCTGGCTGCACGACGGCGAGTTCGACGTCGTCCACATCCACGAGCCGACCTCGCCGTCGCTGGGCCTGCTGACCTGCTGGGCGGCCTCCGGTCCGATCGTGGCGACCTTCCACACCTCCAACCCCCGCTCCCGCGCGATGATCGCCGCGTACGCCATCCTGCAGGCGGCCCTGGAGAAGATCAGCGCGCGCATCGCGGTGAGCGAGTACGCCCGCCGCACGCTCGTCGAGCACCTCGGCGGTGACGCGGTCGTCATCCCGAACGGCGTCGACGTCGACTTCTTCGCGCGGGCCAAGCCCAAGGCGGAGTGGCAGGGCGACACGATCGGCTTCATCGGCCGTATCGACGAACCCCGCAAGGGTCTGCCCGTACTCATGAGCGCCCTGCCGACGATCCTCGCCGAGCGCCCGCAGACCCGGCTGCTGGTCGCCGGACGTGGGGACGAGGAGGAGGCCGTGGAGTCGCTGCCCGCCGAACTGCGCTCGCGCGTCGAGTTCCTCGGCATGGTCAGCGACGAGGACAAGGCCCGCTTCCTGCGCAGCGTCGACCTGTACGTGGCGCCCAACACCGGCGGCGAGAGCTTCGGGATCATCCTCGTCGAGGCCATGTCCGCCGGGGCCCCGGTGCTCGCCTCCGACCTGGACGCCTTCGCCCAGGTGCTCGACCGGGGCGCGGCGGGGGAGCTGTTCCCCAACGAGGACTCCGAGGCGCTGGCAGCGGCGGCGGTACGGCTGCTGGGCGATCCGGAGCGCCGGGCCGAGCTGCGGGAGCGGGGCAGCGCGCACGTACGGCGCTTCGACTGGTCGACGGTCGGGGCGGACATCCTGTCGGTGTACGAGACGGTGACCGACGGGGCGGCTGCGGTCGCCGCGGCGGACGACGAGCGGGGGCCGGGGCTGCGGGCCCGTTTCAAGCTGGCGCGGGACTGAGCTCAACCCCTGGTGACGGCACCGGTAACGTGACCGCCCGTGACCGCAACCCTGATCTGGATCCTCGCCGTCCTCGTCGCGATCGGCCTGTACCTGAGCTGGACGGCGGGGCGGCTGGACCGGCTGCACGCCCGGATCGACGCCGCCCGTGCCGCGCTCGACGCGCAGCTGCTGCGCCGCGCCTCCGTCGCCCAGGAGCTCGCCACCTCCGGCGTCCTCGACCCGGCCGCCTCGATCGTGCTGTACGAGGCGGCGCACGCGGCCCGGCAGGCCGAGGAGGAGCAGCGGGAGGTCGCCGAGAGCGAGCTGAGCCAGGCGCTGCGCGCCGTGTTCGGGGAGACCCAGCAGGTGGAGGCGGTGCGCGAGGCGCCCGGGGGAGACGCGGCGGCCCACGAACTGACCGAGGCCGTACGGCGGGTGCCGATGGCCCGGCGCTTCCACAACGACGCGGTGGGCGCGGCCCGCAGGCTCCGGGAACACCGCAAGGTCCGCTGGTTCCGGCTGGCCGGACACGCCCCCTTCCCGATGGCCTTCGAGATGGACGACGAGCCGCCGACGGCCCTGGTGGACCGGGCCGCCTAGCAGAGTCTTCGCCCGCCGTGGTCCGCAAAAGGATCCACCGGCTTGGCATTGGCCCTTGCAGTGGACTGGCCCACTCCCGTTTCCTCGGTGACTGCAGAAACCCTCTTTCACCGAGTGAGGTCAACCCGTGTCCAGCACGCTCTCCGAAAACCAGGCCCCCGAGACCGGCACCGCGCGCGTGAAGCGCGGCATGGCCGAGCAGCTCAAGGGTGGCGTGATCATGGACGTCGTCACGCCGGAGCAGGCGAAGATCGCCGAGGACGCGGGCGCCGTCGCCGTCATGGCCCTGGAGCGGGTCCCCGCCGACATCCGCAAGGACGGCGGCGTGGCCCGGATGTCCGACCCGGACATGATCGAGGGCATCATCGAGGCCGTCTCGATCCCGGTGATGGCCAAGTCCCGCATCGGCCACTTCGTCGAGGCCCAGGTCCTGCAGTCCCTCGGCGTCGACTACATCGACGAGTCCGAGGTCCTCACCCCGGCCGACGAGGTCAACCACTCCGACAAGTGGGCCTTCACGACCCCCTTCGTCTGCGGCGCCACCAACCTCGGTGAGGCCCTGCGCCGTATCGCCGAGGGCGCGGCGATGATCCGCTCCAAGGGCGAGGCCGGCACCGGCAACGTCGTCGAGGCCGTCCGCCACCTGCGCCAGATCAAGAACGAGATCGCCCGCCTGCGCGGCTACGACAACAACGAGCTGTACGCCGCCGCCAAGGAGCTGCGCGCCCCGTACGAGCTGGTCCGCGAGGTCGCCGAGCTCGGCAAGCTCCCGGTCGTGCTCTTCTCCGCCGGTGGTGTCGCCACCCCGGCCGACGCCGCGCTGATGCGCCAGCTCGGCGCCGAGGGCGTCTTCGTCGGCTCCGGCATCTTCAAGTCCGGCGACCCGGCCAAGCGCGCCGCCGCCATCGTGAAGGCGACCACCTTCTACGACGACCCCAAGATCATCGCGGACGCGTCCCGCAACCTCGGCGAGGCCATGGTCGGCATCAACTGCGACACCCTCCCCGAGACCGAGCGCTACGCCAACCGCGGCTGGTAAGGCACCGGATCACATGAACGCCCCTGTCATAGGCGTCCTGGCCCTCCAGGGCGACGTACGGGAGCACCTCGTCGCCCTGGCCGCGGCCGACGCCGTGGCCAGGCCGGTCAGGCGCCCCGAGGAACTCGCCGAGGTGGACGGCCTCGTCATCCCCGGCGGCGAGTCCACCACCATCTCCAAGCTGGCCGTCCTGTTCGGCGTGATGGAACCGCTACGCGCGCGCGTGCGGGACGGCATGCCCGTCTACGGCACCTGCGCCGGCATGATCATGCTCGCCGACAAGATCCTCGACCCGCGCTCGGGCCAGGAGACCATCGGCGGCATCGACATGATCGTGCGCCGCAACGCCTTCGGGCGTCAGAACGAGTCCTTCGAAGCGACGGTCGACGTCAGGGGAATCGCGGGCGATCCTGTAGAGGGCGTGTTCATCCGCGCCCCCTGGGTCGAGTCCGTGGGCGCCGAGGCCGAGGTGCTCGCCGAGCACGACGGCCACATCGTCGCGGTCCGCCAGGGCTACGCGCTCGCCACGTCGTTCCACCCGGAACTGACCGGCGACCACCGCGTGCACTCCCTGTTCGTCGACATGGTGCGCGCGAACCGGGCAGCGGAGTCCTTGTAGGATCTCTGGCGTTCGTTCATAGATGGGTTACGCGAAGGAGACAGGCAGATGTCCGGCCACTCTAAATGGGCCACGACGAAGCACAAGAAGGCCGTGATCGACGCCAAGCGCGGCAAGCTCTTCGCGAAGCTGATCAAGAACATCGAGGTCGCTGCGCGCATGGGCGGCGTCGACCTCGAAGGCAATCCGACGCTGTACGACGCCGTGCAGAAGGCCAAGAAGCAGTCGGTGCCGAACAAGAACATCGATTCCGCGATCAAGCGCGGTGGCGGTCTCGAGGCCGGTGGCGCGGACTACGAGACGATCATGTACGAGGGCTACGGCCCGAACGGCGTCGCGGTGCTCATCGAGTGCCTCACCGACAACCGCAACCGCGCCGCCTCCGACGTCCGCGTCGCCATGACCCGCAACGGCGGCAACATGGCCGACCCGGGCTCCGTTTCGTACATGTTCAGCCGCAAGGGCGTCGTCATCGTCCCCAAGGGCGAGCTGAACGAGGACGACGTCCTTGATGCCGTCCTGGACGCGGGCGCCGAGGAGGTCAACGACCTCGGCGAGACCTTCGAGGTCATCAGCGAGGCCACCGACCTGGTCGCGGTGCGCACCGCGCTCCAGGAGGCCGGCATCGACTACGACTCCGCCGAGTCCAGCTTCGTGCCGTCCGTCCAGGTCGAGCTGGACGAGGAGGGCGCCAAGAAGATCTTCAAGCTGATCGACGCCCTCGAGGACAGCGACGACGTGCAGAACGTCTTCGCCAACTTCGACGTCAGCGACGAGATCATGGAGAAGGTCGACGCGTAACGCTGCCGCGAGCTGAGCGGACACAGCGGCTCAACGGGCCGACGGGACACACCCGTCGGCCCGTCGCCATGTCGGCCGTTGTCGGTGGCACCGGATAGCCTGCACAAACAGGCGATCGAAGGAGGGGGCGCGGTGCGCGTACTCGGGGTGGACCCCGGGCTGACCCGATGCGGTGTCGGTGTCGTCGAGGGAGTCGCGGGCCGGCCGCTGACGATGCGCGGCGTCGGCGTCGTACGCACGCCCGTGGACGCCGACTTGGGGCAGCGCCTCGTGGCCATCGAGCAGGGCATCGAGGCATGGCTGGACGAGCACCGGCCCGAATTCGTCGCCGTGGAGCGGGTGTTCAGCCAGCACAACGTCCGTACGGTGATGGGCACCGCCCAGGCCAGCGCGGTCGCCATGCTCTGTGCCGCCCGCCGCGGCATCCCCGTCGCCCTGCACACCCCCAGCGAGGTCAAGGCCGCCGTCACCGGCAGCGGCCGCGCCGACAAGGCCCAGGTCGGCGCCATGGTCACCCGCCTGCTCCGGCTCGACGCACCCCCGAAACCGGCCGACGCCGCCGACGCCCTCGCGCTCGCCATCTGCCACATCTGGCGCGCCCCCGCGCAGAACCGACTCCAGCAGGCGGTCGCCCTGCACACCGCCAAAGCAACGAAAGGCCGTACGGCATGATCGCCTTCGTGAGCGGCACGATCGCCGCACTCGCCCCCGACGCCGCCGTCGTCGAGGTCGGCGGTGTCGGCATGGCCGTGCAGTGCACGCCGAACACGCTGTCCACGCTCCGCCTGGGCCAGTCGGCCAAGCTCGCCACCTCCCTTGTCGTACGGGAGGATTCGCTGACCCTGTACGGCTTCGTGGACGACGACGAGCGTCAGGTCTTCGAACTGCTGCAGACCGCCAGCGGAGTCGGCCCGCGGCTGGCGCAGGCGATGCTGGCCGTGCACACCCCGGACGCCCTGCGCAGGGCGGTGGCCACCAGCGACGAGAAGGCGCTGATCGCCGTCCCCGGCATCGGCAAGAAGGGCGCCCAGAAGCTGCTCCTGGAGCTGAGGGACCGCCTCGGCGAGCCCATCGGCGCACCCGTGGTGGGCGCACCGATCACCCAGGGCTGGCGCGACCAGCTGCACGCCGCCCTGATCGGCCTCGGGTACGCCACCCGGGAGGCCGACGAGGCGGTGTCCGCCGTGGCACCGCAGGCGGAGGCGGCCCAAGGCACGCCGCAGGTCGGCCAGTTGCTGAAGGCGGCCCTGCAGACTCTGAACAGAGCCCGCTGACCACGGCCCGCCGAACCACCCGCGCCCCCACGAGACCCGAGGCACACTCAATGAACTGGGACGACACGACCGACACCCCCGCCCCCGAGCGGCTGGTGGGCCCTGTCGCCGACCGTGAGGACCAGGCCGTCGAGGCCGCCCTGCGCCCCAAGGACCTGGACGAGTTCATCGGCCAGGAGAAGGTCCGCGAGCAGCTCGACCTGGTGCTGCGCGCCGCACGCGCGCGTGGCGCCACCGCCGACCACGTGCTGCTCTCCGGCGCCCCCGGCCTCGGCAAGACCACCCTCTCGATGATCATCGCGGCCGAGATGGGCGCCCCGATCCGCATCACCTCCGGCCCCGCCATCCAGCACGCCGGCGACCTCGCGGCGATCCTCTCCTCCCTCCAGGAGGGCGAGGTCCTCTTCCTCGACGAGATCCACCGCATGTCTCGGCCCGCCGAGGAGATGCTGTACATGGCGATGGAGGACTTCCGCGTCGACGTCATCGTCGGCAAGGGCCCCGGCGCCACCGCCATCCCGCTCGAACTGCCCCCGTTCACCCTGGTCGGCGCCACCACGCGCGCGGGCCTGCTGCCGCCCCCGCTGCGCGACCGCTTCGGCTTCACCGCGCACATGGAGTTCTACGAGCCCGCCGAACTGGAGCGCGTCATCCACCGCTCTGCGAACTTGCTCGACGTCGAGATCGAGGCCGACGGCGCCGCCGAGATCGCCGGCCGCTCCCGCGGCACGCCCCGTATCGCCAACCGTCTGCTGCGCCGGGTCCGCGACTACGCGCAGGTCAAGGCCGACGGGCTGATCACGCGCGAGATCGCGGCTGCCGCACTGAAGGTCTACGAAGTCGACGCCCGCGGCCTCGACCGCCTCGACCGCGGTGTCCTGGAGGCTTTGCTCAAGCTTTTCGGTGGCGGTCCCGTCGGCCTGTCCACTCTCGCCGTCGCGGTGGGGGAGGAGCGCGAGACCGTCGAAGAGGTGGCCGAGCCCTTCCTCGTACGGGAGGGGCTGCTGGCCCGGACTCCGCGCGGCCGGGTCGCCACGCCTGCCGCTTGGGCGCACCTCGGCCTCACCCCGCCCCGCTCGGCCACTGCGGGAAACGGACAACAGGACCTGTTCGGGACGTGATGCCTTTGTGACGGCGCGGGCATTGGCCGGGTCAGGAACCCAGGTGCCATGCTGAGCGTTGTTCCATGCGCGCGGACTCGCTTAGACTCCGCCGATGCCGCCTTTGTCGGCGGTATACATACCCCCAATCCATGAGGCCGCTCTCCATCGCGGTCGTGCGAAGGAAATTCCGTCCCGTGAATAACATCGGCATGCTCCTCCCGTTCATCGTGCTCATCGGGGCCATGTTCCTCATGACCCGCTCGGCCAAGCGCAAGCAGCAGCAGGCCGCGACGATGCGCAACGAGATGCAGCCCGGCAGCGGCGTCCGCACGATCGGGGGCATGTACGCGACGGTCAAGGAGGTCAACGAGGACACGGTCCTCCTCGACGCCGGTCCGGGCG
This sequence comes from Streptomyces sp. NPDC047043, assembly GCF_040644055.1. NCBI lineage: Bacteria > Bacillati > Actinomycetota > Actinomycetes > Kitasatosporales > Streptomycetaceae > Streptomyces > Streptomyces sp. NPDC047043. Next base: position 129,399 of record NZ_JBEYVO010000005.1, on the reverse strand, counting down.
TCGAGCTCCTCTTCGCGAAGAACGCCATCGGTGCCGTCCTCACCGACGACGAGTACAACCGCATCGTCCACGGCATCGAGCACGACCTGAAGTCCGACACCGACGTGGTCCCGGACGACGCCTCCTCCCTCACCGAGACCGACGACTCCGCCGACGAAGCTGCCGCCGCCTCCGACGACAAGTCCGTCGACCTCGGCAAGAAGGACGCGCCCGAGGAGCCGGTCGACGACATCGCGGCCGCCGACACCGTGGCCGCCGAGGCGAAGTCGGACGAAGAGCCGAAGAAGACCGACGGCGACTCCGAGGCGAAGTAGTCACGTCCCGGGGAGCGCGGCCGACCTCGCGCACCCCGGGACGCTGGCGTCTCGCACACGGGGATCCCGACACCATGTCATGGCCGACACCGCGCTGAACCCGGCGCGGAGCGGCCCGAGAGGGAGTACGAGAAGGTGGCAGCACCTAAGAGGGGCCGGAGCGCGAGTGCCCAGAGCAAGCCAGGACGCTCGCTGGCCCTCATCCTGATCGCCATCGTGGCGCTCACCGGAGGAATGTTCGCCTCGGGGCACACCACTCCGCGTCTCGGCATCGACCTGGCCGGTGGTACGAGCATCACGCTCCGGGCGGTCGCAGAGCCGGGCCAGGAGTCCGCGATCAACAAGACCAACATGGACACCGCGGTCGACATCATGAACCGCCGTGTCAATGGTCTTGGTGTCTCGGAGGCCGAGGTTCAGACCCAGGGCAACAAGAACATCATCGTCAACATCCCCAAGGGCACGAACTCCAAGGAGGCGCGGCAGCAGGTAGGCACCACCGCCAAGCTGTACTTCCGCCCGGTGCTCGCCACCGAGGTCTCCGGCGGCGCCGCGACGGCGAGCCCGTCGCCGAGCGCCTCCAGCAGCGCCTCGGGCAAGGCCACCGGCAAGGCGACGGAGAAGGCCACCGACAAGTCGACCGCGTCCTCCTCCGCGACGCCCTCGGCCACCGCCACCTCGCAGGGCCGCGCCGTCACGGACGCCCTGAAGGCCGACTCGTCGCCGAGCGCCACCGCCTCCTCCAGCGCGAAGGCCTCCTCGAGCGCCTCCCCGTCCGCGAGCAGCTCCGCGAGCGCCGCCGCCAGCAAGCTCGAGGCGCAGTACGCCGCCCTCGACTGCACCAGCAAGGCGCAGCGCGCCAAGGCCGGCAAGGGTTACAAGCCCACGGACGCCACCATCGCCTGCGGCAACTCCTCGGGCCAGTGGCAGAAGTACATCCTCGGCCCCGCCGCGGTCGACGGCACGGACGTGAAGAAGGCCCAGGCCGTCTTCAACACGCAGACCGCCGCCGGCTGGACCGTCACCATGGACTTCACCGGCAAGGGCACCAAGAAGTTCGGCGACATCACCGGCCAGCTGGCGCAGAAGACGCAGCCGCAGAACCAGTTCGCCATCGTCCTCGACGGCGACGTGGTCTCCGACCCGTCCGTCAGCCAGGCGCTGACCGGCGGCAGCGCGGAGATCTCCGGCAGCTTCACGCAGGAGGAGGCGCAGAGCCTCGCCAACATGCTGTCGTACGGCGCCCTGCCGCTGACCTTCAAGGAGGACAGCGTCACCACGGTGACCGCCGCACTCGGCGGCGAGCAGCTGCACGCCGGTCTGATCGCGGGCGCGATCGGCCTCGGTCTTGTCGTGATCTACCTGCTGCTCTTCTACCGGGGCCTGTCGGTCATCGCGATCCCCTCGCTGATCGTCTCCGCGATCCTCACGTACGTGATCATGGCACTGCTCGGCCCGGCCATCGGCTTCGCGCTGAACCTGCCGGCCGTCTGCGGTGCGATCGTCGCCATCGGTATCACCGCGGACTCGTTCATCGTGTTCTTCGAACGCATCCGGGACGAGATCCGTGAGGGCCGCTCGCTGCGCCCCGCCGTCGAGCGGGCCTGGCCGCGCGCCCGGCGCACCATCCTGGTCTCCGACTTCGTGTCGTTCCTCGCCGCGGCGGTGCTGTTCATCGTCACCGTCGGCAAGGTCCAGGGCTTCGCGTTCACGCTCGGTCTGACCACCGTGCTCGACGTGGTCGTGGTCTTCCTGTTCACCAAGCCGCTGATGACGATCCTCGCCCGCCGGAAGTTCTTCGCGCAGGGCCACAAGTGGTCCGGCCTCGACCCGAAGGCCCTCGGCGCCAAGCCACCGCTGCGCCGCACCCGCCGTCCCGCCCCCGTCGACCCGAAGGAGGCGTGAGATGTCGAAACTCGGCAGCCTCGGCGCCCGACTGCACCGCGGCGAGGTCGGCTACGACTTCGTCGGCAACCGCAAGATCTGGTACGGCATCTCGATCCTGATCACCATCACGGCCATCGTCGGCCTGGCGGTGCGTGGCCTGAACATGGGCATCGAGTTCCAGGGCGGCGCCGTCTTCACCACCCCGAAGCACATGACCACCTCGGTCGCCGCGGCCGAGGGGTACGCGGAGGACGCGTCCGGTCACGACGCGATCGTCCAGAAGCTCGGCGACGGCAGCCTGCGCATCCAGATCGCGGGCATCGACACCGACAAGTCCGACACGATCAAGGACAAGCTCGCCGGCGACCTGAAGGTCAACACCGAGAACATCAACGCCGACCTGGTCGGCCCCAGCTGGGGTGAGCAGATCGCCAGCAAGGCCTGGCAGGGCCTGGCGATCTTCATGGTCCTGGTCGTGATCTACCTGGCGATCGCCTTCGAGTGGCGCATGGCGGTCGCGGCCCTCGTCGCGCTGATCCACGACATCACCATCACGACCGGCATCTACGCCCTCGTCGGCTTCGAGGTCACGCCGGGCACGGTGATCGGTCTGCTCACGATCCTCGGTTACTCGCTCTACGACACGGTCGTCGTCTTCGACAGCCTCAAGGAGCAGACGAAGGACATCACCAAGCAGACCCGCTGGACGTACAGCGACGTCGCCAACCGCTCGATCAACAGCACGCTGATGCGGTCCATCAACACGACCGTGGTGGCGCTGCTGCCGGTCGGCGGCCTGCTGTTCATCGGTGGCGGCATCCTCGGCGCCGGCATGCTCAACGACATCTCGCTGTCGCTGTTCGTCGGCCTGGCGGCCGGTGCGTACTCCTCGATCTTCATCGCCACGCCGCTCGTCGCCGACCTCAAGGAGCGCGAGCCGCAGATGAAGGCCCTCAGGAAGCGCGTGCTCGCCAAGCGCGCCCAGGCCGCCGCGCAGGGCGAGACGCCCGAGCCGGAGCCCGCGGACGAGCAGTACGCCGACGAGCCCGAGGACGCGGCGGCCGCGGTCGTCGGCCCGCGCAACCAGCCCGCGTCCCGCAACCGGGGCCGTGGCCGTCCGTCCGGGAAGCGCCGATGACCGGCATCGAGGAGCTGCTGCTCAGCCGCATCCGTGACGTGGCGGACTACCCGGAGCCGGGCGTGATGTTCAAGGACATCACCCCGCTCCTGGCGGACCCGGCGGCGTTCACGGCGCTCACGGACGCGCTGTCCGAGATCGCCGCGAGCACCGGTGCCACCAAGGTCGTCGGCCTGGAGGCCCGGGGCTTCATCCTCGGCGCCCCGGTCGCCGTCCGCGCCGGCCTCGGCTTCATCCCCGTGCGCAAGGCGGGCAAGCTCCCCGGAGCGACCCTGGGCCAGGTGTACGACCTGGAGTACGGCTCCGCGGAGATCGAGGTGCACGCCGAGGACCTGACCGCCGACGACCGCATCCTGATCGTCGACGACGTCCTCGCCACCGGCGGTACCGCCGAGGCTTCGATCCAGCTGATCCGCCGGGCCGGAGCCGAGGTCGCGGGCCTCGCCGTCCTGATGGAACTCGGCTTCCTCGGCGGCCGAGCCCGCCTGGAACCGGCACTCGCGGGAGCTCCACTGGAGGCCCTGCTCATCGTCTGACGACGAGCGCCCCAGCCACGACGAACGGCTGTTCCCGACTTCCCGGGACGGCCGTTCTCGGCATTCCGGGCCGGTTTTCTTGGGGCCGCCTCGGCTTCTTGGGACGCGCGACGCCCGACGCCCGGCACCCGTTCTCGCATCACCGGCCCTGCGGAGCGGCACCTTCCGCCGGCCGTGGCACTCGGACACCGGCGCCTCGCGCGAGCTTCCGTCCCGCGCCCCACGCATGCACCCGGCGCGCTCCCCGCCCGAGGCTGCCTTGCCGGAGCACGCTCGCACCCGAGCCGGAGGCCGCCGTCGCACCCCCGCCCCGCCCCCCACGCAAACCCCCAGCCACCCCAAAGCCACCCCCGGATCACCCCCGAGCCACCCCCAAGGAATCCGGCGGCAGCCCCTCGTGTTTCTTCGGTAGACGGCCCTCACATTGGCCTGAAGGCGATCCTGCGGCCCAGGATCGCTACCATGGGGTCTCCGGAGCCTGACCGGGGGACCCGGATCGCGCACGAGGAGTCCTCTTGCCAGACGAGGCCCAGCACCTGACCGCCGCCAAGCCCGAGTCCGCCTCGGCAGCAGCGGCCAAGCCCGCGCCGACCACGCCGCACGCGAAGAACGACGCCCGTGGGCCGGTCGAGCACGCCCAGTCCGCGCCCGTCGACAAGTCGGCCGAGCAGTCGCGCCCCAAGCCCGCGCCACCCGAGCGGCCCATGTCGTCCCCCGCTCCCGACTCCGCTCGAGCGGGGGGATCCCCGTCCCCCGCGGTCCGTCCGAACACCGGCCAGCCCGCCCGCTCCGGCTCCTCCAACCGCGTCCGCGCCCGCCTCGCCCGCCTCGGCGTCCAGCGCTCCAACCCGTACAACCCGGTCCTGGAGCCCCTGCTGCGGATAGTGCGCAGCAACGACCCGAAGATCGAGACGGCGACGCTGCGCCAGATAGAGAAGGCCTACCAGGTCGCCGAGCGCTGGCACCGCGGCCAGAAGCGCAAGAGCGGCGACCCGTACATCACGCACCCGCTCGCCGTGACCACGATCCTGGCCGAGCTGGGCATGGATCCGGCCACCCTCATGGCCGGGCTGCTCCACGACACCGTCGAGGACACCGAGTACGGCCTGGACCAGTTGCGCCGCGACTTCGGCGACTCGGTCGCCCTGCTCGTCGACGGCGTCACCAAGCTGGACAAGGTCAAGTTCGGCGAGGCCGCGCAGGCGGAGACCGTACGCAAGATGGTCGTGGCGATGGCCAAGGACCCGCGCGTTCTGGTCATCAAGCTCGCCGACCGCCTGCACAACATGCGCACCATGCGCTACCTCAAGCGCGAGAAGCAGGAGAAGAAGGCGCGCGAGACCCTCGAGATCTACGCGCCGCTCGCCCACCGGCTGGGCATGAACACCATCAAGTGGGAGCTGGAGGACCTCGCCTTCGCGATCCTCTACCCCAAGATGTACGACGAGATCGTACGGCTGGTGGCCGAGCGGGCACCGAAGCGTGACGAGTACCTGGCCATAGTGACCGACGAGGTGCAGCAGGACCTGCGCGCGGCTCGCATCAAGGCGACCGTCACCGGCCGTCCGAAGCACTACTACAGCGTCTACCAGAAGATGATCGTCCGCGGCCGTGACTTCGCGGAGATCTACGACCTGGTGGGTATTCGCGTACTGGTCGACACGGTCCGCGACTGTTACGCCGCCCTCGGCACCGTGCACGCGCGATGGAACCCGGTCCCCGGCCGGTTCAAGGACTACATCGCGATGCCCAAGTTCAACATGTACCAGTCGCTGCACACGACGGTCATCGGCCCCAACGGCAAGCCCGTCGAGCTGCAGATCCGCACCTTCGACATGCACCGCCGCGCCGAGTACGGCATCGCCGCGCACTGGAAGTACAAGCAGGAGGCCGTGGCCGGCGCCTCCAAGGTGCGCTCGGACGCGCCGAAGGGCGGCGGCAAGGACGACCACCTCAACGACATGGCGTGGCTGCGCCAGCTCCTGGACTGGCAGAAGGAGACCGAGGACCCGGGCGAGTTCCTGGAGTCCCTGCGCTTCGACCTGTCGCGCAACGAGGTCTTCGTCTTCACTCCGAAGGGCGACGTCATAGCGCTCCCGGCCGGGGCCACCCCGGTGGACTTCGCGTACGCGGTCCACACCGAGGTCGGCCACCGGACCATAGGAGCACGGGTCAACGGCCGCCTCGTACCGCTCGAATCCACCCTGGACAACGGCGACTTGGTGGAGGTCTTCACCTCCAAGGCGGCCGGAGCGGGCCCCTCCCGCGACTGGCTGGGCTTCGTGAAGTCGCCGCGCGCCCGCAACAAGATCCGGGCCTGGTTCTCCAAGGAGCGCCGCGACGAGGCCATCGAGCAGGGCAAGGACGCCATCGTCCGCGCGATGCGCAAGCAGAACCTGCCGATCCAGCGCATCCTCACCGGCGACTCCCTGGTCACGCTCGCGCACGAGATGCGCTACCCGGACATCTCCGCGCTGTACGCGGCGATCGGCGAAGGCCACGTCTCCGCACAGAACGTCGTGCAGAAGCTCGTCTCGGCGCTCGGCGGCGAGGAGGCGGCCACCGAGGAGATCGACGAGTCGGTCCCGCCGACCCGCAGCCGCAGCCGCAAGCGCCGCTCCAGCGCCGACCCGGGCGTCATCGTCAAGGGCGTCGAGGACGTGTGGGTCAAGCTGGCCCGCTGCTGCACCCCGGTCCCCGGCGACCCCATCATCGGTTTCGTCACGCGCGGTAGCGGCGTATCGGTTCACCGCAGCGACTGCGTCAACGTGGAGTCACTGTCCCGCGAGCCCGAGCGCATCCTCGAGGTCGAGTGGGCGCCCACCCAGTCCTCGGTCTTCCTGGTCGCCATCCAGGTCGAGGCCCTGGACCGCTCCCGGCTCCTCTCGGACGTCACCCGCGTCCTGTCCGACCAGCACGTCAACATCCTCTCGGCGGCCGTGCAGACGTCCCGCGACCGGGTCGCCACGTCACGGTTCACCTTCGAGATGGGCGACCCGAAGCATCTCGGCCACGTCCTGAAGGCCGTCCGGGGTGTCGAGGGCGTCTACGACGTGTACCGCGTGACGTCGGCGCGCAACAGGACGTAGCGCATACGTCGTAGCACATACGACGAAGAGGGCCCCGCACGGGTAGTGCGGGGCCCTCTTCGTTGCGTTTGCGTCGGTCAGCCGCCGAACTCCTGCAGACCCTTCAGCGCCTGGTCCAGCAGTGCCTGGCGGCCCTCCAGCTCCCGCTCGAGCTTGTCGGCCTTGGCGTTGTTGCCCTGGGCGCGCGCCTGGTCGATCTGGCCCCTCAGCTTGTCCACGGCGGCCTGGAGCTGGCCGGTCAGACCCGCGGCACGCGCGCGTGCCTCCGGGTTCGTCCGGCGCCACTCGGCCTCCTCGGCCTCCTGAATGGCCCGCTCCACCGCGTGCATCCGGCCCTCGACCTTGGGCCGGGCGTCGCGCGGCACATGGCCGATGGCCTCCCAGCGCTCGTTGACCGAGCGGAACGCGGCGCGCGCCGCCTTCAGGTCGGTCACCGGGAGGATCTTCTCGGCCTCCTCGGCCAGCTCCTCCTTGAGCTTGAGGTTCTCGGCCTGCTCGGCGTCCCGCTCGGCGAAGACCGAACTGCGGGCGGCGAAGAAGATGTCCTGGGCGCCGCGGAAGCGGTTCCACAGGTCGTCCTCGTGCTCGCGCTGGGCGCGCCCGGCGGCCTTCCACTCGGTCATCAGCTCGCGGTAGCGCGCGGCCGTGGGACCCCAGTCCGTCGAACCGGACAGCGCCTCGGCCTCGCCGACCAGCCGTTCCTTGGTCTTGCGGGCCTCCTCGCGCTGCGCGTCCAGCGACGCGAAGTGCGCCTTGCGGCGCTTGGAGAACGCCGAGCGGGCGTGCGAGAAGCGGTGCCACAGTTCGTCGTCCGACTTGCGGTCCAGGCGCGGCAGACCCTTCCAGGTGTCCACCAGCGCACGCAGCCGCTCACCGGCCGCCCGCCACTGGTCGGACTGCGCCAGCTGCTCCGCCTCGGTGACCAGGTCCTCCTTGGCGTGCCGCGCCTCGTCCGACTGCTTCGCCCGCTGCTGCTTGCGCTCCTCGCGCCGCTTCTCGACCGTCTCGACCAGCTTGTCGAGGCGGGTGCGCAGGGCGTCCAGGTCACCGACCACGTGGTGCGCGTCGACCTGCTCGCGGATGTGGTCGATGGCGGTCTGGGCGTCCTTCGCGGACAGGTCGGTGGTCTTCACTCGCTTCTCGAGGAGGCCGATCTCGACAACCAGGCCCTCGTACTTGCGCTCGAAGTAGGCCAGCGCCTCCTCGGGGGAGCCGGCCTGCCAGGATCCGACGACCTGCTCGCCGTCGGCCGTACGCACGTACACGGTCCCCGTCTCGTCGACGCGTCCCCACGGGTCGCTGCTCACAGCGCCTCCTCCACATGATGCCTGCGAGGGGCTTCGGCGCCCCCGGGCATCGTCCACAGTTTCGTCACGGCCAACATAGGCGACCGGCGGGTTGCCTGTCCGCATCCCGCGCGACCGAAATTCGCACCTCGGGGTCCCGACGAGGCCCCCGGAGCGGTCAGGACTTCGTGACGGTCGCCTTGTTGATCACGACGGTCGCGTTCGGCGCCGTGTTGCCCGTCGTCGGGTCGGCGGCCTGGGCTCCGGCGGCGGCGATCTTCTTGAGGACCGTCATGCCGTCCTTGGTGATCGTGCCGAACGGGGTGTAGTCGGCCGGCAGCGGGCTGTCCTGGTAGACGAGGAAGAACTGGCTGCCGCCGCTGTTGCGGCCCTTCTTCGTCTGGGAGTTGTACTGGTTGGCCATGGCGACCGTACCCGCCGGGTACACCTGCCCCTTGAGGCTCTTGTCCTTGAGGTTCTCGTCCGGGATGGTGTAGCCGGGACCGCCGGTGCCGGTGCCCGTGGGGTCGCCGCACTGCAGCACGTAGATGCCCTGGTCGACCAGTCGGTGGCACTTGGTGTGGTCCAAGTAGCCCTTGGCGACGAGGAAGTTGAACGAGTTGACGGTGTGCGGCGCCGCAGCGGCCTTGAGGTCGATGTCTATGTCACCGCACGTCGTGGCGAGGCTCATCGTGTACTTCGCCGACTTGTCGATGGTCATCGCCGGCTCCTTCTTCCAGCTCAGCTTCTTCACCGAGCCCTTGGCCGGCTTCGCGCACGGGTCGGGAGCCTTGCTGGTCGCGGCGGCGCTGGGGCTCGTCTCCGCGCTGGCGTTGGACTTGTTGTCGTCGTCCTTGAGTACCCCGGTCGTGTAGATCGCCACGCTGCCGATCAGGATCACGCCGAGCACCGACGCGATCACCGAGTTGCGCATCTTCGCCTTGCGCCGCGCGGCCGTGCGCCGCTGCTGCTGGCGCAAGAACTTCTCCCGGGCGAGCTGCCGCTTGCGCTGTTCCTGGGTGACCACCGGGTTCTCTCCTCATGCGTCTCGTACGTCGACCGGTACGCGTGTGTCTTGTGAGCCGACCGTCTGCGTGTGCCCCGTACCGTATATGGGTTCGCTGAGGAATCGGCAGCGCCGGTAGGCTCTGACGACAGCTGCGGCCATTCGTCGACAGCTGTTGCAGCCGCCCTAATCGACACAACGAAGGACGATCGTGCTCATTGCCGGGTTCCCCGCCGGGGCCTGGGGGACGAACTGTTATCTCGTCGCCCCCGCCGCCGGTGAGGAGTGCGTGATCATCGACCCCGGCCACCAGGCCGCCCAAGGCGTCGAGGAAGCGCTGAAGAAGCATCGGCTCAAGCCCGTCGCCGTCGTCCTCACCCATGGCCACATCGACCACGTGGCCTCGGTCGTCCCGGTGTGCGGCGCGCACGACGTACCGGCGTGGATCCACCCCGAGGACCGCTACATGATGGCGGACCCGGAGAAGGCGCTCGGCCGTTCCATCGGCATGCCGCTGATGGGCGAGCTGACCGTGGGGGAGCCCGACGACGTCAAGGAGCTGACCGACGGTGCGAAGCTGGCGCTCGCGGGTCTGGAGTTCTCCGTCGCGCACGCGCCCGGCCATACCAAGGGGTCGGTGACCTTCCAGATGCCCGAGACGACCGAGATCCCCTCGGTGTTCTTCTCCGGGGATCTGCTCTTCGCCGGCTCCATCGGACGCACCGACCTGCCCGGCGGTGACATGGCCGAGATGCTCGACTCGCTGGCCCGCGTGTGCCTGCCGCTCGAGGACTCGACCGTGGTCCTGTCCGGCCACGGCCCCCAGACGACCATCGGCCAGGAGCGCGCCACCAACCCGTATCTGCGGCAGGTGGCCGCCGGCCCGGGAGCGAACCCCGCTGCCGCTCCCCGACGAGGAATGTGACGAGAGACTTCCCGTGAGCACCTTCAAGGCCCCCAAGGGCACGTACGACCTGATCCCGCCGGACAGCGCGAAGTTCCTGGCGGTCCGCGAGGCGATCGCCGCCCCGCTGCGCAACTCCGGCTACGGCTACATCGAGACCCCCGGCTTCGAGAGCGTCGAGCTCTTCGCGCGCGGTGTCGGCGAGTCCACCGACATCGTGACCAAGGAGATGTACGCCTTCGAGACCAAGGGCGGCGACAAGCTGGCCCTGCGCCCCGAGGGCACGGCGTCCGTGCTGCGCGCGGCGCTGGAGGCCAACCTGCACAAGCTGGGCAACCTCCCGGTCAAGCTCTGGTACTCCGGCTCCTACTACCGCTACGAGCGCCCGCAGAAGGGCCGCTACAGGCACTTCTCGCAGGTCGGCGCCGAGGCGATCGGCGCGGAGGACCCGGCGCTGGACGCCGAGCTGATCATCCTGGCCGACCAGGCGTACCGCTCGCTGGGGCTGAGCAACTTCCGCATCCTGCTCAACAGCCTGGGTGACAAGGAGTGCCGTCCCGTCTACCGGGCCGCGCTGCAGGACTTCCTGCGCGGGCTGGACATCGACGAGGACACGCGCCGCCGCGCCGAGATCAACCCGCTGCGCGTCCTGGACGACAAGCGTGAGTCGGTCCAGAAGCAGCTCGGTGACGCCCCGCTCCTGCGCGACTACCTGTGCGACGCCTGCAAGGCGTACCACGAGGAGGTCCGCGAGCTGATCACGGCGGCGGGCGTCTCCTTCGAGGACGACCCGAAGCTGGTCCGTGGCCTGGACTACTACACCCGTACGACCTTCGAGTTCGTCCACGACGGTCTGGGCTCGCAGTCCGCGGTGGGCGGCGGCGGCCGCTACGACGGCCTGTCGGAGATGATCGGCGGCCCCGCGCTGCCGTCCGTCGGCTGGGCACTCGGCGTCGACCGCACGGTCCTGGCGCTGGAGGCGGAGGGCGTCGAGCTCGAACTCCCCTCCACGACCAGCGTGTTCGCGGTGCCGCTGGGCGAGGAGGCCCGCCGGGTGCTCTTCGCCAAGGTCACCGAGCTGCGCAAGCTGGGTATCGCCGCCGACTTCTCCTACGGCGCCAAGGGGCTCAAGGGCGCCATGAAGAACGCCAACCGCAGCGGCGCCCGCTACACGATCGTCGCCGGCGAACGCGACCTCGCCGAGGGCGTCGTACAGCTCAAGGACATGGACTCCGGGGAGCAGTCGGCGGTCGGGGTGAACGAGATCGTGGCGGAGCTGGAGTCGAGGCTGGGCTAGCACGGCCGTTGGGCGAGGGCGCCGGACCGCAGCGATCTGCGATTGCCGGCGCCCTTGTCGTTGGCCGGGCAACTCGCCGAAGGAGTGCGATCACCGTGACCCTGCGGCTCGGTCTGGCTCGCAGCCTCAACGGCCAGGCCCGCCACGAGGAGGCCCTCGCCGAGGCACAGCGCGCCGAAGAGCTGAGCCGCGGCCTGCCGGACGACGAACGCCGCCAGGAGGCCGGCGCCGTCGAACTGGCCCTGGCCACCGCCCTGCTGGGCCTGAACCGCCCGGCCGAGGCCCGCCCCCGGGCCGCGGCCGCCCACCAGGCCTGCGTGACCGCCTTCGGCCCGGACCACTACCGCACGACCGAGGCCCAAGCACTCCTGAACCGCATCGACGCCCCGTGACAGGACACGTGCGTCACTGCTCGAGCAGGCCGTACCGCATCGCGTTCGTCACCGCAGCCGTGCGGTCGGTCACGCCCAACTTGGCGAAGGCCCGCAGCAGATGGGTCTTCACCGTCGACTCCCCGATGAACAATCGTCGGCCGATCTCCGCGTTCGTGCAGCCCTCCGCCACCAGTCGCAGCACCGCCGTCTCCCGGTCCGACAGGCGGGGGCGTTCCGGCTTGGAGCGCAGTTGGTCGACCAGGCGGGCCGCGACCGACGGGGCGAGTACCGTTTCGCCGCGGGCGGCTGCCCGTACCGATTCCGCGAGTTCGCTGCGGGGCATGTCCTTGAGCAGGTAGCCCGCCGCGCCGGCCTCCACCGCCCGCAGGATGTCCCGGTCCGTTTCGTACGTCGTCAGGACGATCACCCGGCAGGGCAGCCCCGCCTCGCCCATCCGCACGATCGAGTCGACGCCCCCGCCGCCCGGCATCCGCAGGTCCATCAGCACGATGTCGGGGCGGAGTTCGGCCGCCAGCGCCTCCGCCTGCGGACCGCTCGCCGCGTCGGCGACCACCTCGAGGTCCGGCTCGGCGCTGAGCATCGCCCGCAGCCCCTCCCGTACGACGGGATGGTCGTCGGCGAGGACGATCCGGATCACGATGAACTCCTTACGGGCGATACGGGCAGACTGACCGTCACCGTCGTGCCGTCGCCCGGTGTGCTGCTGATCCGGGCCGTTCCGCCGACCTCGACGGCACGCGCGCGCAGGCCCGCCAGACCGTAGCCGTCGCCGGGGACGTCGGGATCGAAGCCGCAGCCGTCGTCCCGTACGGAGACGGTGAGCGTGTCCTCGGCGTACGCCAGCTCGATGCCCACCACGGCCGAACTCCCCGCGTGCTTACGGGCGTTGGCCAGGGCCTCCTGGCAGGAGCGCAGGGCGACGACCTCGGGGCCGGCGGGCAGCGGGCGCACCGGACCGGTCACGTCGAGCATCGCCTGGTGGCGGGCGGCCAGGCGGCGCAGCGCGCCCGGGAGGGAGGTTCCGTCGAGGTCGGCGGGTGCGCCGCCCGCGACCAGGGCGCGGGCCTCGGCGAGGTTCTGCCGGGCCGTCTCGTCCATCAGCGCGAGATGGCGGCGGGCCTGCGGGAGGTCGTGGTCGAGCTCGGCCTCCACCGCCTGGATCAGCATCAGCAGACTGGTGAAGCCCTGCGCGAGCGTGTCGTGGATCTCACGGGCCATCCGTTCGCGTTCGGTCACCGCGCCGTGCGCGGCCGAAAGGCGCGAGATCTCGTGGCGGCTGGCGTCCAGTTCGGCGATCAGCTCCGCACGCTCCTGGCTCTGCTCGATGATCCGGATCACCCAACTGCCCACGGCCACCGAGAAGATGAGGGTGACCACGGCGAACAGCCCGTTGAAGAAGACGTCCTGGTCGCTCGGCCACCACAGCAGCGCCCAGCCCACCACCGGCGCCAGGTTGATCACGGCCACTGTGGTGATCGCCCACCGCATCCGCAGCGTCATGAAGCACTGGGGGACGAGCGCGAAGGTCATGAGCCGCGTCTCGCCGACGAGAATTGCCGAGGGCAGGAACAGGGCCGTCATCGCGACGAGATAGCCGAGGGCCTGGCGCTCGGGCGGCGGATCGCCCTTCAGCAGCGGGCGGCCCACCCACACGAAAAGGGGGATCAGCGGCACCAGCAGCGCCGCCGCGGTGATGCGGACCGGCCACCCCGGGTGTCCCGTGCCGAGCACGAACGCCAGGGTGGCCAGCCAGATGAGGGCGAAATAGGTGTCCCACAGCCGGAAGGAGCGATCCCAGGTGTAGGCGCCCGTCGCCCCCGCCGACTTGTTCATCCGTCGCGCCGGTTCTTCCACCGGAAGGTCAGCAGACACAGCACCAATCCTCCGACGCACCAGGCCGCGAGCACCAGCGCCACCTTCCCGAACTCCCAACTGCCGGTCTGCTCCAGGATCCGCGCCGAGTCCGGCAGGAACACCCCGCGCAGCCCCTGGCACATCCACTTCAGCGGGAACAGCGCCCCGATGTTCAGCATCCAGTCGGGGATGGTGTCGATCGCGATGTACACCCCGGAGATGAACTGCAGGATCAGGAAGGGGAGTACGACCACCGAGGTCGCGCTCTTGCCGGACTTCGGGACCGAGCTGATCGAGATACCGAGCAGCGCGCACGCCGTAAGACCGAGCACGAAGATCCACACGAAGTCGAACCAGTGGGTCGCGTCGGACGGCAGATCGACGTCGTACAGGGTGGTGCCGACCAGCAGCAGGATCGCCGTCTCCAGCAGACCGGTGAACAGAACCAGCCAGATCTTGCCGAGGAAGTACGCGGCCGGCGGCATCGGCGTGCCGCGCAGCCGGCGCAGCACCTTCTCGTCCCGCTCGATCGCGATCGAGATGCCGAGGGACTGGAAACTCGTCGACATGATGCCGGCGGCCATCATCGCCGGGACGTACAGCTGGGAGGCGGTGATGCCCGCGTCCTGCACGTCGTCCTTGAAGATCGACGCGAACAGGAAGAGGAACACGACCGGGAACGCGAAGGTGAACACCACCTGGTCGCGCTGCCGGAAGAACTGCTTGATCTCCAGCGCACCCCGCTGCAGCCCCAGCCCCCACGCCCCGGGCAGCCGCTCGGCGGGCGCCTCGGTCCGGGTCCTTACGGCGGTCGTGGTCATCGCGCGTCCTCCTGTCCGGTCAGCCGGAGGTAGACGTCCTCCAGGGTGGGGCGGGTCACCTTCAGGCCCGGGATCTCGCCGTCGAAGCGGTGCATGAGCCCGGCGACCGTCCGGGTGGGGGTGTCCGTGCGCTCGGTGCGCGTGACACCGTCCGGCTCGGTCCACTCGACCGTGGCCCGGGTGCCGTACCGCTCCCGCAGTGCGGTCGGTCCGCCCTCCGCGACGACCCGGCCCTTCGCGACGACGGCGAGCCGGTCGGCGAGCGCCTCCGCCTCCTCCAGGTAGTGCGTGGTGAGCAGGATCGTCGTGCCCTCGTCGGCGAGCAGCCGGATCAGGTCCCAGAACTGCCGCCGGGCCGCCGGGTCGAAACCGGTCGTCGGCTCGTCCAGGAGCAGCAGCTCGGGATCGCCGATCACCCCCAGGGCAACGTCCAGCCGACGACGCTGGCCCCCCGACAGTGCCTTGATCCGGCTGCCCGCCTTGGCCTCCAGGCCCACCAGGCCGATGACCTCCTCCGGGTCGCGCGGCCGCGGGTAGTAGCGGGCGAAGTGCCGTACGGTCTCGCGGACCGTCAACTCGGCGGGCGCGGATTCGTCCTGCCAGACGATTCCGACACGTGACCGCCACGCGCGCGTGCCGCTCGCCGGGTCCGCGCCCAGCACGGACACCTCGCCCGCATCCCGGCTCCGGTTGCCCTGGAGGATCTCCACCGTCGTGCTCTTGCCCGCGCCGTTCGGCCCGAGCAGGCCGAACACCTCGCCGCGCCGGATGCCCAGATCGACGCCGTCCACCGCGGTCACGTCCCCGTACTGCTTGCGCAGCCCCCGTACGTCCACCGCGAGTTCGTTCGCGTGTGTTGTCATGCCGTCGAGCCTCGTCCGGAACCGAACGCTCAGGGACGACCGTGCGTACTTCCTTATGTCCACCGAACGGTGGACAGTGGCCCTGGTGCGGCACAATGGCCCGTGCCCGAAGAAGGTCCAACTCTCAAGCAGACGGAATCGGCGTGATGAGCAAGACGACAGTCAAGGACGTCTCCACCGAGCCCGAGCCGAGCAACGCGGCCCCGGAGCCGCGCACGGTGGGCGGCAGTCGCGCCTTCGCCCTGCTGCTGATCATCACCGGCGCCGCCGGTCTGCTCGCGGCCTGGGTCATCACGATCGACAAGTTCAAGCTGCTCGAGGCCAAGGTCGAGGGCAAGACCTTCACCCCCGGCTGCAGCCTGAACCCGGTCGTCTCCTGCGGCAGCGTCATGGAGTCCAAGCAGGCCGCCGCCTTCGGCTTCCCCAACCCCATGCTCGGCCTGGTCGCCTACGGCATCGTCATCTGCGTCGGCATGAGCCTGCTGGCCCGCGCCCGCTTCCCGCGCTGGTACTGGCTCACCTTCAACTTCGGCACGCTCTTCGGTGTGGCCTTCTGCACCTGGCTGCAGTTCCAGTCGCTGTACCGGATCAACGCGCTGTGCCTGTGGTGCTCCCTGGCCTGGGTCGCGACGATCACCATGTTCTGGTACGTCACGTCCTTCAACATCCGCAACGACTTCCTGCCGACCCCGCGCTGGCTGAAGAGCTTCTTCGGCGAGTTCACCTGGGTCGTGCCCGTGCTGCACATCGGCATCATCGGCATGCTGGTCCTGACCCGCTGGTGGGACTTCTGGACCAGCTGACGGTCCCGAACGGATTGTCAGTGCGGTGATTTAGGGTTTCAGCGTGGAGCCCGACCTGTTCACCGCAGCCGCAGAAGAACGCCAGGAGAAGGACCCGACCGGCAGTCCCCTGGCGGTGCGGATGCGCCCGCGCACCCTCGACGAGGTCGTGGGCCAGCAGCATCTGCTGAAGCCCGGCTCGCCCCTGCGCCGCCTGGTCGGCGAGGGTGCGGGAGGCCCCGCCGGACCGTCCTCGGTGATCCTCTGGGGCCCGCCCGGCACCGGCAAGACGACCTTGGCGTACGTCGTCTCCAAGGCCACCAACAAGCGCTTCGTCGAGTTGTCGGCGATCACCGCGGGCGTCAAGGAGGTCCGCGCGGTCATCGACGGCGCCCGCCGCGCCACGGGCGGGTACGGCAAGGAGACCGTCCTCTTCCTCGACGAGATCCACCGCTTCAGCAAGGCCCAGCAGGACTCCCTGCTCCCGGCGGTCGAGAACCGCTGGGTGACGCTGATCGCGGCGACGACGGAGAACCCGTACTTCTCGGTGATCTCCCCGCTCCTGTCGCGGTCCTTGCTGCTGACCCTCGAGCCCCTCACCGACGACGACGTCCGGGGCCTGTTGAAGCGGGCGCTGAGCGACGAGCGCGGCCTCAAGGACGCCGTCACCCTCCCCGAGGACACCGAGGACCACCTTCTGCGCATCGCCGGCGGAGACGCCCGCCGCGCGCTGACCGCCCTGGAGGCCGCGGCCGGAGCGGCCCTCGACAAGGGCGAGACGGAGGTCTCCCTGACGACCCTGGAGGAGGTCGTCGACCGGGCGGCGGTGAAGTACGACCGCGACGGCGACCAGCACTACGACGTCGCCAGCGCCCTCATCAAGTCGATCCGCGGCTCCGACGTCGACGCCGCCCTGCACTACCTGGCCCGCATGATCGAGGCCGGCGAGGACCCCCGCTTCATCGCCCGCCGCCTGATGATCTCCGCGAGCGAGGACATCGGCCTGGCCGACCCGGGCGCCCTGCCCATAGCGGTCGCCGCCGCCCAGGCCGTCGCCATGATCGGCTTCCCCGAGGCCGCCCTCACCCTCAGCCACGCCACCATCGCCCTCGCCCTGGCCCCGAAGTCCAACTCCGCGACCATGGCGATCGGCGCGGCCCTGGAGGACGTACGCAAGGGACTGGCCGGACAGGTGCCTCCGCACCTGCGCGACGGCCACTACAAGGGCGCCGCCAAGCTCGGGCACGCGCAGGGGTACGTGTATCCGCACGACCTGGCCGAGGGCATCGCCGAGCAGCAGTACGCACCGGACGCCCTCAAGGACCGCGAGTACTACGCACCCACCCGGCACGGGGCGGAGGCGCGGTACGCGGACGCGGTGGAGTGGACCAGGAAGCACCTCGGTCGTAAGCGGTCCTGAGCACCCTGTAGACTTCGCCGAAGTGCTGAGTCCCGCGCAGTCAGAGCAGGACATCCAGCCGGAACCCCAGCGGGTTCCAGGAGCGTCGCGCACCGTCGAACGGTGTCGCGGGCAGCCCACCACCACTCGTCGTACGACGGGAACGGTCGGTGGGCCACTCGCGTGCTGCACGTATGTGCCCAGACCAGGGGAGCGGCTGCCCACCCCGTCCACTCGGACGAGGAGGGTTTCCCCGGCTGCGGATGCGACCTCCCTCAACCCTGACAAGCCGAAAACCAAGAAATGAGACAGAGACAGTGGCGAATCAGTCCCGCCCCAAGGTCAAGAAGTCGCGTGCCCTCGGCATCGCGCTGACCCCGAAGGCCGTCAAGTACTTCGAGGCCCGCCCCTACCCGCCGGGTGAGCACGGCCGTGGCCGCAAGCAGAACTCGGACTACAAGGTCCGTCTGCTGGAGAAGCAGCGTCTGCGCGCGCAGTACGACATCTCCGAGCGCCAGCTGGTCCGCGCCTACGAGCGTGCCTCCAAGGTGCAGGGCAAGACCGGTGAGGCCCTGATCGTGGAGCTCGAGCGCCGTCTCGACGCCCTGGTCCTGCGTTCGGGCATCGCCCGCACCATCTACCAGGCCCGTCAGATGGTCGTTCACGGCCACATCGAGGTCAACGGCCAGAAGGTCGACAAGCCGTCGTTCCGTGTCCGTCCCGACGACGTCGTGATGGTCCGCGAGCGCAGCCGCGAGAAGACCCTCTTCTCGATCGCCCGTGAGGGCGGCTTCGCCCCCGAGGGCGAGACCCCGCGCTACCTGCAGGTGAACCTCAAGGCCCTGGCGTTCCGCCTGGACCGTGAGCCGAACCGCAAGGAAGTTCCGGTCATCTGCGACGAGCAGCTCGTCGTCGAGTACTACGCCCGCTGATCTTCAGCAGGCGGTAGCACCACCTCAGCCCGCCGTCTCCCCGCCCTTCCGGGTGCGGGAGGCGGCGGGTTCGTGCATCTCCACCCGCGCCGTCGTGTGCCGCACCGGCCCCCGCGGCGACGGCACGGCGTCCAGCGGCCGCTCCAGCGCCCGCGACACCGCCGCCTCCCGCACCAGCCGCGCCCCTTCCCGTACGCACTCCTCGTACCGCTCGTCGCCCAGCCGCTCCCGGGCCATGGCCTCGCACAGCTCGTGCGGGGCGTTGTAGTACGCCGAGCCGAACAGCGGCAGGCCCACCGAGGGCCACATCCGGCCCGCTGCGCCCTGCAGCACCGCGGCCTCCGCCGCATCGCCCTGCACCGCCGTGACCAGGGCCAGCAGCTCGACCGACAGCACCGAGCCGAGCAGGTCGTGGAAGGCGTGGGCGCCGGCCAGGCAGTCGGTCAGCAGGGCACGGGCCCGTGCCGGATCGCCCTCGGCCCAGGCCGCGTACGCCAGGACGAACAGCGCATAGGCACGGGTCCAGCGTTCGCCGTGGTCCTCGCACACCTGGCGCACGTCCTCGCACAGCCGCACCGCGCCCGGCAGATCGCCCTGGAAGGCGCGGGTCATGGCCAGCTCGACCTGTGCCATCAGCACATTGCTGTTGAGCTCGCCGATCTCCTGGTAGCGGTGCAGCGCCGAGCGCAGCAGTGTCTCCGCACGCGCCATGTCGTCGCTGACCAGGGCCAGACACCCGCTGCGGTGCTCCGCATACGCGACGGCCGTCGGGTCAGCGGCGCGCTCCGCCTCCTCCCGGCACTCCTGCAGCGCCGCCAGCGCGGGCACCGTGTCGCCCTGCAGGATCGCCACATAGCCGAGCACCCACAGCGCCTTCAGCCGGGACTGCTCGTGCCCCGAGTCCTGCTGTACGACCTGCTCCAGCCAGTGCCGCCCCTCCGACAGGCGTCCGCAGCCCGCCCAGTAGAACCACAGCGAGCCCGCCAGGTACTGGCCCAGATGCGCCTCGTCCGGCTCGCTCAGACAGTGCTCCAGCGCACAGCGCAGATTCGGCAGCTCCGCCTCCACGCGCGCGGCCACCTCGGCCTGGCGCGGCGAGAACCAGTCCAGCTCGCACCAGGTCGCCAGGCCCAGGTACCAGTCGCGGTGCCGCCGTCGCAGCCGGAGCGCGTCACCCGTCGCCTCCAGCCAGTCGGCGCCGTACGCCCGGACCGTGTCGAGCATCCGGTAGCGCACACCCGTGGGTGTCTCCTCACGCGCGACCACCGACTGTGCGAGCAGTTCGGTGAGCACGTCGAGGACGTCGTCGGCGGCCAGACCGTGCCCACTGCACACGTACTCGACGGCCTCCAGGTCGAACCGCCCGGCGAACACCGACAGCCGCGACCACAGCAACCGCTCCTGGGGCGTGCACAGTTCATGACTCCAGCCGATCGCCGTGCGCAGCGTCCGATGCCGGGGCGGCGCGTCGCGCCCGCCGCCGGTCAGCAGCCGGAACCGGTCGTCCAGCCGCTCCAGCAACTGCCCGGGGGACAGGGCCCGCAGCCGCCCCGCGGCCAGTTCGACCGCGAGCGGGATCCCGTCCAGACGCCGGCACACCTCCCGTACGGCGGGGTCCTCGCCGGCCGCCACCCCGTGCCGCTGCGCCCGGTCGGCGAACAGCGCCACCGCCTCGTCCTCGCCCAGCGGCGCCAGCGGGAACACCCGCTCGCCCGCCACGGCCAGCGGCCTGCGCCCCGCGGCGAGCACCCTGAGCCCGGGCACCCGCCGCAGCAACTCGCCCACCAGCCCGGCACACGCATCCACCAGATGCTCGAACCCGTCCAGAACCAGCAGCAGTTGACGCTCGGCGAGATGCGCGAGCAGCGTCTCGCGCGGCAGCCGCGTCGTGTGGTCCGTCAGCCCGAGGGCTGCTACGAGGGCGTGGTCGACGAACTCCGGATCGCGCACCGGCGCCAGCTCCACCCGCCACACCCCGTCACGCGGCGCGCACCGCGCGGCCGCCCGCGCCGCGAGCCGTGACTTGCCGACCCCGCCCGCACCGGTCACCGTCACCAGCCGAGCGGCGTCGAGCGCCCGCGTCAGCCCGGCGAGTTCGGCCGTACGTCCGACGAAGGAGTTGGGTTCCAGGGGCAGATTGCCGTCCACGGAGCCGGCGCTGCACTGATGATCCCGCATGGAATACGGAGCGTACTGAGGCGTGTTCGTTCCGTACAATCGCTTCGCGCAACTCGGCAGCGCGCGGAGGGTAATCCGGTGCGGAGCCCCGTCCCCGGCGCGATAGGCTCGGTCCACTACTTTTCGATGTTCAGGCACGTTTCAGGGAGCGGGTGCACACGGTGTCCGGTGGAGAGGTGGCCGGGATCCTGGTGGCCGTCTTCTGGGCGATCCTGGTCTCCTTCCTCGCCGTCGCGCTGGCGAGGGTGGCCCAGACGCTCAGGGCGACCACCAAGCTGGTGGCGGACGTGACCGACCAGGCCGTCCCGCTGCTGGCCGACGCCTCCGCGGCGGTGCGCTCCGCGCAGACCCAGATCGACCGGGTCGACGCGATCGCGACCGACGTCCAGGAGGTCACGTCGAACGCCTCGGCGCTGTCGACCACCGTCGCCTCCACCTTCGGCGGCCCCCTGGTCAAGGTCGCGGCTTTCGGCTACGGCGTCCGCCGGGCCCTCGGCGCCCGCCGGGACGACGTGCCCGCCAAGGAGTCCCGGCGTACCGTGATCGTGGGCCGGACGGTCCCCGCGGCGCGGCGGGAGAAGCGCAAGTACCGCGGAAAGAAGGACTGAGCGAACCGATGTTCCGCCGTACTTTCTGGTTCACCACAGGCGTGGCCGCCGGTGTGTGGGCCACCACCAAGGTCAATCGCAAGCTGAAGCAGCTGACCCCCGAGAACCTCGCCGCGTCCGCGGCCAACAAGGCGATCGAGGCAGGTCACCGGCTCAAGGACCGCGCGGTCGGCTTCGCGCTCGACGTCCGCGACAACATGGCGCAGCGGGAGGAGGAACTCGGCGACGCGCTCGGGCTGAACGCCTCCGTCGACCCCGAACTCCCCGCACCCCGGCGGTACGCCGCCATCGAGAACCGCAACAGCCCGAAGTACGTCGAGGGCTCGACGTACCAGACGTACTCGTACAACCGGAATGAGGACCACTGATGGAGTCGGCCGAGATTCGCCGCCGCTGGCTGAGCTTCTTCGAGGAGCGCGGGCACACCGTCGTCCCTTCGGCGTCGCTCATCGCGGACGACCCGACTCTGCTCCTGGTCCCCGCCGGCATGGTGCCCTTCAAGCCCTACTTCCTGGGTGAGGTCAAGCCGCCCTTCGACCGCGCCACCAGCGTGCAGAAGTGCGTGCGTACGCCGGACATCGAAGAGGTCGGCAAGACCACCCGGCACGGCACGTTCTTCCAGATGTGCGGCAACTTCTCCTTCGGCGACTACTTCAAGGAAGGCGCCATCAAGTACGCCTGGGAGCTGCTCACCAGCCCCCAGGACAAGGGCGGTTACGGCCTCGAGCCCGATCGTCTGTGGATCACCGTCTACAAGGACGACGACGAGGCCGAGCGCATCTGGCACGAGGTCGTCGGTGTGCCGAAGGAGCGCATCCAGCGCCTCGGCATGAAGGACAACTACTGGTCCATGGGTGTCCCCGGCCCCTGCGGCCCCTGTTCCGAGATCAACTACGACCGCGGCCCCGAGTTCGGCGTCGAGGGCGGCCCCGCCGTCAACGACGAGCGGTACGTGGAGATCTGGAACCTCGTCTTCATGCAGTACGAGCGCGGCGAGGGCATCGGCAAGGACAACTTCGAGATCCTCGGCGAGCTCCCCAGCAAGAACATCGACACGGGCCTCGGCCTGGAGCGCCTCGCCATGATTCTGCAGGGCGTGCAGAACATGTACGAGATCGACACCTCCATGGCCGTCATCAACAAGGCCACCGAGCTGACCGGCGTGGCCTACGGCGACGCCCACGGCTCGGACGTCTCCCTGCGCGTGGTCACCGACCACATGCGTACGTCCGTCATGCTCATCGGCGACGGCGTGACCCCGGGCAACGAGGGCCGCGGCTACGTCCTGCGCCGCATCATGCGCCGCGCCATCCGCAACATGCGCCTGCTCGGTGCCACCGGCCCGGTCGTCCTCGACCTGATCGACACCGTGATCGGCATGATGGGCCAGCAGTACCCCGAGCTGGTCACCGACCGCGAGCGCATCGAGAAGGTCGCCGTCGCCGAGGAGAACGCCTTCCTCAAGACGCTGAAGGCCGGCACCAACATCCTCGACACCGCCGTCACCGAGACCAAGCAGTCCGGTGGCACGGTCCTCGCCGGTGACAAGGCGTTCCTGCTCCACGACACCTGGGGCTTCCCGATCGACCTCACCCTCGAGATGGCCGCCGAGCAGGGCCTCTCGGTCGACGAGGACGGCTTCCGCCGCCTGATGAAGGAGCAGCGGGAGCGCGCCAAGGCCGACGCCCAGGCCAAGAAGACCGGCCACGCCGGCGCCGGTGCCTACCGTGAGATCGCCGACAAGGTCGGCGAGACCGACTTCATCGGCTACTCGGACACCGAGGGCGAGTCCACGATCGTCGGCATCCTCGTCGACGGCGCCTCCTCCCCGGCCGCGACCGAGGGCGACGAGGTCGAGATCGTCCTTGACCGCACCCCGTTCTACGCCGAGGGCGGCGGCCAGATCGGCGACACCGGCAAGATCAAGGTCGACTCGGGTGCCGTCATCGAGGTCCGCGACTGCCAGAAGCCGGTCCCGGGCGTCTACGTCCACAAGGGCGTCGTCCAGGTCGGCGAGGTCACGGTCGGTGCCAAGGCCCACGCCTCCATCGACGCCCGCCGCCGTACGGCCATCGCCCGTGCCCACTCGGCCACCCACCTCACCCACCAGGCGCTGCGCGACGCGCTCGGCCCGACGGCCGCCCAGGCCGGTTCCGAGAACCAGCCCGGCCGCTTCCGCTTCGACTTCGGCTCCCCGTCCGCCGTTCCCACGACCGTGATGACCGACGTCGAGCAGAAGATCAACGAAGTCCTCGCCCGCGACCTCGACGTCCGCGCCGACATCATGGGCATCGACGAGGCCAAGAAGCAGGGCGCCATCGCCGAGTTCGGCGAGAAGTACGGCGAGCGGGTCCGCGTCGTGACCATCGGCGACTTCTCCAAGGAGCTGTGCGGCGGCACGCACGTGCACAACACCGCCCAGCTCGGCCTGGTGAAGCTGCTCGGCGAGTCCTCGATCGGCTCGGGTGTCCGCCGTATCGAAGCCCTCGTCGGTGTGGACGCCTACAACTTCCTCGCCCGTGAACACACGGTCGTCGCCCAGCTCCAGGAGCTGATCAAGGGCCGTCCGGAGGAGCTCCCGGAGAAGGTCTCCGCCATGCTCGGCAAGCTGAAGGACGCCGAGAAGGAGATCGAGAAGTTCCGCGCCGAGAAGGTGCTGCAGGCCGCCGCCGGTCTCGCCGAGTCCGCCAAGGACGTCCGCGGCATCGCGGTCGTCACCGGTCAGGTCCCGGACGGCACCACCCCCGACGACCTGCGCAAGCTGGTCCTCGACGTGCGCGGCCGCATCCAGGGCGGACGGGCCGTCGTAGTGGCCCTCTTCACGGTCAACAACGGCAAGCCGCTGACGGTCATCGCCACCAACGACGCCGCCCGCGAGCGCGGCCTCAAGGCCGGCGACCTGGTCCGCACGGCCGCCAAGACCCTCGGCGGCGGCGGTGGCGGCAAGCCGGACGTCGCCCAGGGCGGCGGCCAGAACCCGGCCGCGATCGGCGACGCCGTCGACGCCGTCGAGCGGCTCGTGGCGGAAACGGCCAAGTGAGCACCGACGAACGGTCGAGCGAGGACGGCCCGGTGATGCGCCGGGGCCGTCGCCTCGCGATCGACGTCGGGGACGCCCGCATCGGGGTCGCCTCGTGCGACCCCGACGGGATCCTCGCCACCCCGGTGGAGACGGTCCCCGGGCGTGACATCCCGGCAGCTCAGCGCCGGTTGAAGCAACTGGTCGAGGAGTACGAGCCGATCGAGGTCGTCGTCGGCCTCCCGCGCTCCCTCAAGGGGGGCGAGGGCCCGGCCGCGGTAAAGGTTCGCGGCTTCGCACAGCAGCTCGCGCAGGGCATCGCACCCGTTCCGGTCCGGCTCGTGGACGAGCGGATGACGACGGTGACGGCCAGTCAGGGACTGCGCGCCTCGGGCGTGAAGTCCAAGAAGGGCCGCTCGGTCATCGACCAGGCAGCCGCTGTGATCATCCTGCAGCAGGCCTTGGAATCCGAACGGGTGTCAGGTAAAGCACCCGGCGAGGGCGTCGAAGTGGTCATCTGATCGCGATACGGTAACGTTCCGCGCGACTGTGCCGCTGTTCGAACAGCCGGTGCATAGCAAGAGGCGGAACGGAAACCGGCCATAAGCCGCGTATCCGCCGCCTCGCGGCTCTAGGGGATCGATGACTGAGTATGGCCGGGGCCAAGGCTCCGAACCGTGGCATCCGGAGGACCCGTTGTACGGGGACGACGGATGGGGTGGACAGCAGGCCCACGCGGGCCAGCAGTCCCCCTACGGCGGCCAGCCACAGCACTATCCGGAGCAGCCGCAGCAGCACTACGGCAGCTGGGGCGACGGCGGGCAATCCGCATACGGCCAGGCGCAGCAGCACTACCCCCAGTACGACCAGCAGTACGGACAGCAGTACGGGAACCAGGGACAGCAGAACTACGCAGGTCAGGGACAGCAGCCGTACGACAACGGCGGCTGGGGCACGGGCACGCACGGGCACGTGCAGTACACCGACCCGTCGGACCCGTACGGACAGCAGTCCGCGGGGTACGGCGGGGGGCAGAACGACTACTACAGCGCGCCCGACGCCTACCCGCCGCCCGAGCCGCCCGCCCGCAGGCAGGCCGAGCCCGAGTCGCAGACCGACTGGGACCCTGGTCCTGACCAGGGCGAACACGCCTTCTTCGCAGGCGGGGCCGATGACGAGGACGAGGACGACGACCCGCGGGCCGACCGCAAGGGGCGCGGCGGCAAGAAGCCGAAGAAGCGCCGCAACGGATGCGCCTGCCTCGTCATCGTGATGGTCTTCGCCGGAGCCCTCGGCGGCGTCGGCTACTTCGGCTGGCAGTTCTACCAGGACCGTTTCGGCCCGGCCCCCGACTATGCCGGTGACGGCAACGGCGACCAGGTCACGGTCATCATCCCCAAGGGCGCCGGCGGCTATGTGATCGGCCAGAAGCTGAAGGAAGCGGGTGTCGTCGAGAGCGTCGACGCATTCGTCTCGGCGCAGCAGGCGAACCCCAAGGGCAAGAGCATCCAGGACGGCGTCTACACACTGCAGAAGCAGATGTCGGCGGCGAGCGTCGTCGAGCTGATGCTCAGCCCGAAGAGCCGCAGCAACCTGATCATCGCCGAGGGCACCCGCAACTCGAGGGTCTACCAGCTGATCGACGCGCGTCTGGGCGTCGCCGCCGGCACCACGGCGAAGGTCGCGAAGAACGACTACAAGAAGCTCGGCCTGCCTTCCTGGGCGCTGAACCACGCCAATGTGAAGGACCCGCTGGAAGGATTCCTCTACCCCTCCAGCTATGCGGCCACCAAGGGGCAGAAGCCCGAGGCCGTCCTGAGGGACATGGTCTCCCGCGCCAAGGGGAAGTACACGGAGCTCGGCCTCGAGAAGAAGGCGAAGAGCCTCGGACTCGACGACCCCTGGCAACTGCTCACCGTGGCGAGCCTGGTGCAGGCCGAGGGCACGAGCCACGACGACTTCCGCAAGATGGCCGAGGTCGTCTACAACCGCCTCAAGCCCGGCAACCCCGAGACCTACGGCTCGCTCGAGTTCGACTCCACGTACAACTACGTGAAGAACCAGAGCAAGATCGACCTGAGCATCGCCGAGCTCAGGAAGTACAACAACCCGTACAACACGTACTACATCAAGGGCCTGCCTCCCGGCCCCATCGACAACCCGGGCGAGGAGGCGCTCAAGGGCGCGCTCAACCCCACGCACGACGGCTGGTACTACTTCATCTCGCTGGACGGCAAGACCAGCAAGTTCACGAAGACGCTCGCCGAGCACAACAAGCTGGTCGACGAGTTCAACGCGTCGAGGAACAAGGACTGATGACGACAACCCGCAGGGCGGCCGTGCTCGGCTCGCCCATCGCCCACTCGCTGTCGCCGCAGCTGCACACCGCGGGCTACCGGGCGCTCGGCCTGGACGGATGGTCGTACGACAGGTTCGAGATCGACGAGTCGGCGCTGCCCGGGTTCTTCGCGCAGCTCGGACCGGAGTGGGCGGGGCTGTCGCTGACCATGCCGCTCAAGCGGGCGGTGATCCCGCTCCTCGACGAGATCACCGACACCGCGGCCTCGGTGGAGGCCGTCAACACCGTCGTCTTCCGGCCGGACGGGCGGAAGGTCGGCGACAACACCGACATCCCCGGCCTGGTGGCCGCACTGCACGAGCGCGGCGTCGAGAAGACCGAGTCGGCGGCGATCCTGGGCGCCGGCGCCACCGCCTCGTCCGCCCTCGCCGCGCTCGCCCGGATCTGCACCGGCGAGGTCACCGTCTACGTGCGCAGCGAGCAGCGGGCGGCCGAGATGCGGCAGTGGGGCGAGCGGCTCGGCGTCCAGGTCCGCCCGGCGGACTGGGCCGACGCGGCACGGGCCTTCGAGGCACCCCTGGTGATCTCCACGACGCCCGCCGGCGGCACCGACGCCCTGGCCGGACAGCTCCCCGCCCAGGTCGGCACCCTCTTCGACGTGCTCTACGAACCCTGGCCCACACGCCTCGCCGCGGCCTGGCAGGAGCGCGGCGGGCCCGTGCTCAGCGGCCTCGACCTGCTGGTGCACCAGGCCGTCTTCCAGTTCCACCAGTTCACCGGCGACCCGCGCTCCCCACTGGCCGCGATGCGCGAGGTGGCCGAGCGCCGCTGACCCGGCAGGCTCTCCCGGCGCCCTTCGCCCTGTCCGTTTGTCGGACTCCGATCGGAGTCGCCTCGCGGACGTGGGAGGATCGGAGGTGGCGGGCCGGGGCCGCGCACCTGGTCGCGCCGTCGCCGTACGCGAGGACGTGCGTACGCAGGCAGTACCAGGGCGCGAGCACTGAGGAGCACCGTTGAGCAGGTTGCGCTGGCTGACCGCGGGGGAGTCCCACGGTCCCGCACTCGTGGCGACGCTGGAGGGCCTTCCCGCCGGTGTGCCGATCACCACGGAGATGGTGGCGGATCACCTGGCCCGGCGCCGGCTCGGTTATGGACGCGGTGCGCGGATGAAGTTCGAGCGCGACGAGGTCACCTTCCTCGGCGGTGTCCGGCACGGCCTGACCCTCGGTTCCCCGGTCGCGATCATGGTGGGCAACACCGAGTGGCCCAAGTGGGAGCAGGTCATGGCGGCCGACCCCATTGATCCGGAGATCCTGGCGGGCCTGGCCCGCAACGCGCCGCTGACCCGGCCGCGCCCCGGCCACGCCGATCTGGCGGGGATGCAGAAGTACGGCTTCGACGAGGCCCGGCCGATCCTGGAGCGGGCGTCCGCGCGGGAGACAGCGGCCCGGGTGGCGCTGGGTGCGGTGGCCCGGTCGTATCTGAAGGAGACGGCCGGCATCGAGATCGTCAGCCACGTCGTCGAGCTGTGCTCCGTCAAGGCCCCGCAGGGTGTGTACCCCACGCCGGCCGACGTCGAGAAGCTGGACGCCGACCCGCTGCGCTGCCTGGACGCGGACGCGTCGAAGGCGATGGTGGCCGAGGTCGACCAGGCCCACAAGGACGGCGACACCCTCGGCGGTGTGGTCGAGATCCTGGCCTACGGCGTCCCGGTCGGGCTGGGCTCGCACGTGCACTGGGACCGCAAGCTGGACGCCCGCCTGGCGGGTGCCCTCATGGGCATCCAGGCCATCAAGGGCGTCGAGCTCGGCGACGGCTTCGAGCTGGCGCGGGTGCCGGGCTCCAAGGCGCACGACGAGATCGTCAACACCCCCGAGGGGATCCGGCGCGTCTCCGGCCGCTCCGGCGGCACCGAGGGCGGGCTGACCACGGGTGAGCTGCTGCGGGTGCGGGCGGCGATGAAGCCGATCGCGACCGTGCCGCGCGCGCTGCAGACCGTTGACGTGACCACCGGCGAGGCCACGCAGGCGCACCACCAGCGCTCGGACGTGTCCGCGGTGCCGGCGGCCGGCATCGTCGCCGAGGCGATGGTCGCGCTCGTCCTGGCGGACGCGGTCGCGGAGAAGTTCGGCGGCGACTCGGTGCCCGAGACCCGCCGCAACGTGCAGTCCTACCTCGAGAACCTGGCCATCCGGTGAGCGCTCCGCAGGTCGTCCTGGTCGGGCCGATGGGCGTGGGCAAGTCCACCGTCGGACAGCTGCTGGCCGAGCGGCTCGGGGTCGGCTACCGCGACACGGACGACGACATCGTCGCCGAGCAGGGCCGGAGCATCGCGGAGATCTTCGTCGACGAGGGCGAGCCGATCTTCCGGGCGATCGAGAAGGCCGCCGTGCGGAAGGCGCTGGCCGAGCACGACGGCGTTCTCGCGCTGGGCGGCGGCTCCATCCTCGATGCGGACACGCGCGCGCTGCTGGCCGGACAGCGGGTCGTCTACCTCTCGATGGACGTCGAGGAGGCGGTCAAGCGCACCGGGCTGAACGCGGCCCGCCCGCTGCTGGCGGTCAATCCGCGCAAGCAGTGGCGCGAGCTGATGGAGGCGCGCCGCTCGCTGTACGAGGAGGTCGCCACCGTGGTGGTGGCGACCGACGGCCGTACGCCCGAAGAGGTCACCCAAGTCGCCCTGGACGCACTGGAGTTGAAGGAAGCATGAGCGAGACAGTCACCCGGATCCAGGTCGGCGGGACCGCGGGCAGCGACCCGTACGAGGTTCTGGTGGGCCGTCAACTCCTGGGCGAGCTCGGTGGGTTGATCGGGGAGAAGGCCAAGCGGGTCGCCGTCGTGCACCCCGAGGCGCTCGCCGAGACCGGCGAGGCGCTGCGGGCCGATCTGGCCGGGCAGGGCTACGAGGCCGTCGCCATCCAGGTGCCGAACGCGGAGGAGGCCAAGACCGCAGAGGTCGCCGCCTACTGCTGGAAGGCGCTCGGCCAGTCCGGCTTCACCCGCACCGACGTCATCGTCGGCGTGGGCGGCGGCGCGACCACCGACCTCGCCGGTTTCGTGGCCGCGACCTGGCTGCGCGGCGTGCGCTGGATCGCGATCCCCACCACCGTCCTCGCCATGGTGGACGCGGCGGTCGGCGGCAAGACCGGCATCAACACCGCCGAGGGCAAGAACCTGGTGGGCGCCTTCTTCCCGCCCGCCGGCGTGCTGTGCGACCTGGCCGCGCTGGAGTCCCTGCCGGTCAACGACTACGTCTCCGGGCTCGCCGAGATCATCAAGGCGGGCTTCATCGCCGACCCGGTGATCCTGGAGCTCATCGAGTCCGACCCCGAGGTCGCGCGCACCCCGGCGGGCCCGCACACCGCGGAGCTCATCGAGCGCTCGATCAGGGTCAAGGCCGAGGTCGTCTCGTCCGACCTGAAGGAGTCGGGTCTGCGCGAGATCCTCAACTACGGCCACACGCTCGGCCATGCCATCGAGAAGAACGAGCGCTACAAGTGGCGGCACGGCGCCGCGGTCGCCGTCGGCATGCACTTCGCCGCCGAACTCGGCCGTCTGGCAGGCAGGTTGGACGACGCCACCGCGGACCGCCACCGCACGATCCTCGAATCCGTCGGCCTTCCCCTGCACTACCGCTACGACCAGTGGCCCAAGCTGCTGGAAACCATGAAGGTCGACAAGAAGTCCCGCGGCGACCTGCTGCGCTTCATCGTCCTCGACGGCCTGGCCAAGCCGACCGTCCTGGAGGGCCCCGACCCTGCGGTCCTGCTCGCCGCGTACGGAGAAGTGGGCGAGTAAGTCCGGCGGAGCGCCACCCGTCCGATTTGCCTTACGGGCATGGGCACTTCGGGCCGTCCCCGGCCGTTCACCAAACGGCGGCCGGGGAAGGTACCGTTCGGTAAGGAGCGGGGTCCGCACCCTGCTGCCAGCGTCAATTGCCTGTACGAGACGGAGTGGCACCGGATGCAGCACGCAGTGGGTTCTCCGCTGCCGCCGCCCCACCAGCCGGGGCACGGACCGGCCGCCGGCTGGTCGCCGGCCGCGCACCACCCGGGCAACCCGGGCCCGCACCAGGGTTCGGCCCCCGTGCCCCCGCCGCCCCCGGCGCCGGGCTTCACACCCCCGGGCCCGCTCCCACCCGCGCCGCACCACGCCCCGGCCCCACCGGTCCCGGACACCACCGGCCATGTTCCGCTGCCGCCCGGCGGCCCGGTCGCCGTGCCCAGCGCACCGCCCGCCACGGCCGCGCCCGACCCGACCGCCACGACCCTCGCGGTCCTGCTGATCGGTCCCGCGGGCGCCGGTAAGACGAGCGTCGCCAAGTACTGGGCGGACCACCGCCGGGTGCCCACCGCCCACATCAGCCTCGACGACGTACGCGAATGGGTCCGCTCGGGCTTCGCCGACCCCCAGTCCGGCTGGAACGACAACTCCGAGGCCCAGTACCGCCTGGCCCGCCGCACCTGCGGGTTCGCCGCGCGCAACTTCCTGGCCAACGGCATCTCCTGCATCCTCGACGACGCCGTCTTCCCCGACCGCCCGGTCGTCGGCCTCGGCGGCTGGAAGCGCCATGTGGGCCCCGGCCTTCTCCCGGTCGTCCTCCTCCCCGGCCTGGAAATCGTCCTGGAACGCAACGCGGAGCGCTCCGGCAACCGCCGCCTCACCGACGAGGAGGTGGCCCGAATCCACGGCCGCATGGCGGGCTGGTACGGCTCGGGCCTGCCGATCATCGACAACAGCCAACTGGACGTCCCCCAGACGGCAAGGGTCCTGGACGACGTACTGGCACGGTCGATAGCCAGTCCGCCGAGCTGGTAGCCGCGGGGAGTGCAGGCAGTCGCACCCCCGTCCCCCGATCGGCACCCTTAGAACCGGCACAAATCGCCCAACCCTCCTACGCTCATCTCATGTCAGAGGTGTACGCGACCCGCCGAGCCCGGCTGAGGGCACGCTGCAATGCCGGCGGCAGCCAAGCCGCACTGATCTCCTGCCCCGCCAACGTCCGCTACCTCGCGGGCCCCACCCCGTACGGTTCCGTCCTGCTGCTGGGCAAGACCGAGGACCTGCTGTTGTGCACCGGCCCGCCGGAGGATCGAGCCGCCGAGGGCCGCCCGGACGAGGCGCTGCGCGTGCAGGCCCTGTCCGGCAGCGCGGGCGACCCCGCGGTCGCCGCCGCGGACCTCGCCGAAGGCCAGCGCGCCGAATCCCTCGCCGTGGAGGAACACCACCTCACCGTGGCCCGGCACCGGGCCATCCGCTCGGTCGCCCCCCGCCTCCGCCTCGCGGACCTCGGCGGCGCTGTCGAGCAGCTCAGGGTCGTCAAGGACGAGGAGGAGATCTCCTGTCTGCGCATCGGCGCCGAGATCGCCGACCAGGCGCTCGGGGAACTCCTGGAGTCCATCCTCGTCGGCCGCACCGAACGGCACCTCGCCCTCGAACTCGAACGCCGCCTGGTCGACCACGGCGCCGACGGCCCCGCCTTCGCCACCTCCGTCGCCACCGGCCCCAACGCAGGCCGGCGTGCCCACCGGCCCACCGACCGGCGCGTGGAGGAGGGCGACTTCCTCTCCGTCTGTCTCGGCGCCACCTACCGCGGCTACCGCTGCGAGATCGGCCGTACGTTCGTCATCGGCACGTCTCCCGCGGACTGGCAGATCGAGCTGTACGACCTCGTCTTCGCCGCCCAGCGTGCCGGACGGGAGGCGCTCGCACCCGGCGCGGCCTACCGCGATGTGGACCGCGCCGCACGTCAGGTGCTGGATTCCGCGGGGTACGGGGAGGGGCTCCCGGGACTCATGGGCCACGGTGTGGGGCTCGAAATCGACGAGGACCCGCAGCTGGCCCCTTCGGCCATGGGTAAACTGGACGCTTGCGTGCCGGTCACCGTCGAACCGGGGGTCCACCTCCCGGGCCGGGGCGGCGTCCGGATCGATGACACGCTCGTCGTCCGCCCCGAGGCGGACGGCGGACCCGAGCTACTCACCATCACGACCAAGGAGCTGCTCGCCCTCTAGGCAGTGGCGTGCGCCGGGGTCGTCCACGTCAGTCCAGGAGATTCCGCAACCGTGGCTTCCACGAACGACCTCAAGAACGGCCTTGTGCTCAAGCTCGAAGGCGGCCAGCTCTGGTCCGTCGTCGAGTTCCAGCACGTCAAGCCCGGCAAGGGCCCGGCCTTCGTGCGCACCAAGCTCAAGAACGTGCTCTCCGGCAAGGTCGTCGACAAGACCTTCAACGCCGGCGTCAAGGTCGAGACGGCCACTGTCGACAAGCGCGACATGCAGTTCTCGTACATGGACGGCGAGTACTTCGTCTTCATGGACATGGAGACCTACGACCAGCTGATGATCGACCGCAAGACGGTCGCCGACGCCGCCAACTTCCTCATCGAGGGCTTCACGGCGACCGTCGCGCAGCACGAGGGCGAGGTGCTCTTCGTCGAGCTCCCGGCCGCCGTCGAGCTCGTCGTCCAGGAGACCGAGCCGGGCCTGCAGGGCGACCGCTCCACCGGCGGCACCAAGCCCGCCACTCTGGAGACCGGCCACCAGATCCAGGTCCCGCTCTTCATCACCACCGGTGAGAAGATCAAGGTCGACACCCGCACCAGCGACTACCTCGGCCGGGTGAACAGCTAACCGTGGCTGCCCGCAACACGGCCCGCAAGCGTGCCTTCCAGATCCTCTTCGAGGGCGACCAGCGCGGCGCCGACGTCCTGACGGTCCTCGCGGACTGGATCCGGCTCTCCCGGGACGACACCCGGCAGCCGCCGGTGAGCGAGTACACGATGCAGCTGGTCGAGGGCTACGCGAAGCAGGCGAAGCGCATCGACGAGCTGATCGCGCAGTACTCGGTCGGTTGGACGCTGGACCGGATGCCGGTCGTGGACCGCAACATCCTGCGCCTCGGCGCCTATGAGCTGATCTGGGTCGACGAGGTGCCGGACGCCGTCGTGCTGGACGAGATGGTGCAGCTGGCGAAGGAGTTCTCCACGGACGAGTCGCCCGCGTTCGTCAACGGCCTGCTGGGCCGGCTCAAGGAGCTGAAGCCCTCGCTGCGCCGGGACGAGGCCTGAGAGGCCGAGCGCAAGAGGTACGGCATCGCCAGGGGGCCCGCAGCGTGACTGCTGCGGGCCCCCTGGCGTTCCTGTGCCCGGGAGGCTCCCGAAGGCCGCAGAACGCCGCCGGGGTGGCCGGAACCGTGAAGTTCCGGCCACCCCGGCGGCACGTTTCTGCTGAGAGCCCTGAGAGCGATCAGACCTCTTCGTGGGCGACCGCGCGGCGCGCGTCCGCGTCCAGCACGCCCCAGCTGATCAGCTGCTCGGTGAGGACCGAGGGGGACTGGTCGTAGATGACGGCGAGTGTGCGCAGGTCGTCCTGGCGGATCGACAGCACCTTGCCGTTGTAGTCACCGCGCTGCGACTGGATCGTCGCCGCATAGCGCTGCAGCGGGCCCGCCTTCTCGGCCGGCACGGTCGCCAGCCGCTCCAGGTCCAGGACCAGCTTCGGCGGCGGCTCGGCGGCGCCGCCCGGGGTGGTGCCCGGCAGGAGCTCCTGCACCGGGACCCCATAGAAATCCGCCAGTTCGGCGAGGCGCTGTACGGTCACGGCACGGTCGCCGCGCTCGTACGAACCGACCACGACCGCCTTCCAGCGTCCCTGGCTCTTCTCCTCGACACCGTGGAGGGAAAGGCCCTGCTGGGTGCGGATGGCCCGGAGCTTGGCCCCGAGCTGTTTGGCGTATTCGCTGGACATATAGCTCCCCGGACACTGTGTCGACGCGGCTGCAGTGGTCCCGCGCCGCGCGTCTGGTAACTCACTGTGAGGTTACGCAGCGTGACTCTTGCGCGTCAAGCCGAATGGTCCACACCGACTCTTCCGTGGCAGCGGTGGCCGATTACGCCAGGGGGGTGATCAGGGGTGTCTCCCCGGGCTGCTACCGTGGATGGCGCAAATCCGACGTCCTTTAAGGTCCGTCCCGTGAGGCGGAGAAGGAGGTCCGTTTCGTATGGACAAGCAGGACATTCAAGCGTCCGATGCCCGGCCCGTGCTCGAAGGCCCCGACATCGCGCGGGTGTTGACCCGCATCGCCCACGAGATCGTCGAGCGCGCCAAGGGCGCCGACGATGTGGTGCTCCTCGGCATTCCCACCCGAGGCGTCTTCCTCGCCCAGCGGCTCGCCGCCAAGCTCGAGGAGATCACCGAGCGGAAGATCCCGGTCGGTTCGCTCGACATCACCATGTACCGCGACGACCTGCGCATGCACCCGCCGCGTGCGCTGGCCCGAACCGAGATCCCCGGTGACGGCATCGACGGCCGGCTCGTCGTCCTCGTCGACGACGTGCTCTTCTCCGGCCGCACCATCCGCGCCGCCCTGGACGCCCTGAACGACATCGGGCGCCCGCGCGCGGTCCAGCTCGCGGTCCTCGTCGACCGCGGCCACCGCGAACTGCCCATCCGCGCCGACTACGTCGGCAAGAACCTCCCCACGTCGCTGCGGGAGACGGTCAAGGTCCAGCTCGCCGAGGAGGACGGTCGGGACACCGTGCTGCTCGGTGCGAAGCCGGCCGCCCCGGGCGAGCAGTAGCAGCACTCAGTCGTACGACTCCGAGTGCACCCTGCGCGCCCGTATGCCCGAAATCTCCCTGAACTGCCTTACGGAGCCTGACAGATGCAGCGTCATCTCATCTCGGCCGCCGACCTCACCCGCGACGACGCCGTCCTGATCCTCGACACCGCCGAGGAGATGGCCCGGGTCGCCGACCGGCCGATCAAGAAACTGCCGACCCTGCGCGGCCGCACGATCGTCAACCTCTTCTTCGAGGACTCCACGCGCACGCGTATCTCCTTCGAAGCCGCCGAGAAGCGCCTCTCCGCGGACGTCATCAACTTCTCCGCCAAGGGATCGAGCGTGTCCAAGGGCGAGTCCCTGAAGGACACCGCCCAGACCCTCGAAGCCATGGGCGTCGACGCCGTCGTCATCCGGCACGGCGCCTCCGGGGCCCCCTACCGGCTCGCCACCTCCGGGTGGATCGACGCCGCCGTCATCAACGCTGGTGACGGCACCCACCAGCACCCCACCCAGGCCCTGTTGGACGCCTTCACCATGCGGCGCCGCCTGGTCGGCCGGGACGCCGGGCTCGGCCAGGACCTTTCCGGCAAGCGCATCACGCTCGTCGGTGACGTCCTGCACAGCCGGGTCGCGCGCTCCAACGTCGACCTGCTGCACACCCTCGGCGCCGAGGTCACGCTGGTCGCGCCGCCCACCCTGGTGCCGGTCGGCGTCGAGAACTGGCCCTGCGAGGTGTCGTACGACCTCGACTCGACGCTGCCCAAGTCCGACGCGGTGATGATGCTGCGCGTGCAGCGCGAGCGCATGAACGCCGCGTTCTTCCCGACCGAGCGCGAGTACTCCCGGCGCTACGGCCTCGACGGCGACCGCATGGCGCGGATGCCCGAGCACGCGATCGTGATGCACCCCGGTCCGATGGTCCGCGGCATGGAGATCACCGCCGAGGTCGCCGACTCCGACCGCTGCACCGTCGTCGAGCAGGTCGCAAACGGAGTCTCCATCCGGATGGCTGTCCTGTACCTGCTGCTCGGTGGAAACGAGCCCGCCGTCACCCACACCCGTACCGAGGAGAAGTAAGTCCCATGAGCAAGATCCTGATCCGTGGTGCGAAGGTGCTCGGCGGCGAGCCGCAGGACGTGCTGATCGACGGTGCGGTCATCGAGGCCGTCGGTACGGGGCTCTCCGACGAGGGTGCCGAGGTCCTCGAGGCCGGCGGCAAGCTGCTGCTCCCGGGCCTCGTCGACCTGCACACCCATCTGCGCGAGCCCGGCCGCGAGGACTCCGAGACCGTGCTGACCGGCACGCGCGCGGCGGCGAGCGGCGGCTACACGGCCGTCTTCGCCATGGCCAACACCTTCCCGGTCGCCGACACCGCCGGCGTCGTCGAGCAGGTCTACCGGCTCGGCCAGGAGCACGGCTACTGCGACGTGCAGCCCATCGGCGCCGTCACCGTCGACCTGGAGGGCAAGAAGCTCGCCGAACTCGGCGCCATGCACGAGTCGGCCGCCGGGGTCACCGTCTTCTCCGACGACGGCAAGTGCGTCGACGACGCCGTGATCATGCGGCGGGCCCTGGAGTACGTGAAGGCCTTCGGCGGAGTCGTCGCCCAGCACGCGCAGGAGCCGCGGCTGACCGAGGGCGCCCAGATGAACGAGGGCATCGTCTCCGCCGAGCTGGGGCTCGGGGGCTGGCCGGCGGTGGCCGAAGAATCGATCATCGCCCGGGATGTCCTGCTCGCCGAGCACGTCGGCTCCCGGGTGCACATCTGCCACCTGTCGACCGCCGGGTCCGTCGAGATCGTCCGCTGGGCCAAGTCCCGCGGCATCGACGTCACCGCCGAGGTCACCCCGCACCACCTGCTCCTCACCGACGAGCTGGTGCGGTCGTACAACCCGGTCTACAAGGTCAACCCGCCGCTGCGCACCGAACGCGATGTGCTCGCCCTGCGCGAGGCGCTCGCCGACGGCACGATCGACATCGTCGCCACCGACCACGCCCCGCACCCGCACGAGGACAAGGACTGCGAGTGGGCCGCGGCCGCCATGGGGATGGTGGGCCTGGAGACCGCGTTGTCAGTGGTGCAGGAGACCATGGTGGACACCGGGCTCCTCACCTGGGCCGGGGTCGC
The DNA here is from genome assembly GCF_040644055.1 of Streptomyces sp. NPDC047043. Lineage (NCBI taxonomy): Bacteria > Bacillati > Actinomycetota > Actinomycetes > Kitasatosporales > Streptomycetaceae > Streptomyces > Streptomyces sp. NPDC047043. Next base: position 92,099 of record NZ_JBEYVO010000005.1, on the reverse strand, counting down.
CGAGCGCATGTCCTTCAAGCCCGCCGAGATCGGGCAGGCGAAGGGGCACGGGCGTCCCGTCTCGGCTGGTGAGCCCGCCAACCTCACGCTCGTCGACACGGAATACCGTGGGTCCGTGGACCCCGCGGGCTTCGCCTCGCGCAGCCGGAACACCCCGTACGAGGGGCGTGAGCTGCCGGGCCGTGTGACGCACACGTGGCTCCGGGGCAAGGCCACGCTCGTCGACGGGAAGCTCACGTGACACCTGCAACTCTGCTCGCAGCCGGACTCGCCGCCGAGAAGAAGTCGGCCGAGGTCACCGACTGGGCCGCCCGCGCCGGCTGGCTCGTCGGACTGGCCCTCTTCGTCGCGCTCGTCTACTGGCTGATGCGCGAGGGCTGGAAGTGGCGCGGCACGCTCCAGGGCGACCTTCCGGAGCTGCCCACCGCGCCGGAAGAGCCCGGCGAGGCGAGACTGACGATGAGCGGCCGCTACCACGGCTCCACCACCGCAGGTCAGTGGCTGGACCGCATCGTGGCGCACGGCCTCGGCACCCGCAGCCGGGTCGAGCTCACGCTGACGGACTCGGGACTGGACGTTGTACGCCCCGGTGCGACCGACTTCTTCGTCCCGGTGGCGCAGCTGCGCGAGGCCCGGCTCGACAAGGGCATCGCCGGCAAGGTCCTGACCGAGGGCGGACTGCTCGTGGTGACCTGGGCGCACGGCGAGCGGCTGATCGACTCCGGCTTCCGCTCCGACCGCGCGGCCGAGCACACCGAGTGGGTCGACGCCATTAACTCCATGATCAACAAGACGGAAACGGAAGGCGCACGATGACGACCTCCACAAGGGGAGCCTCGAAGGTTCCCGCGGTACTCGTCCTGGAGGACGGCCGGATCTTCCGCGGCCGTGCCTACGGGGCCGTGGGGGTGACCTTCGGCGAGGCCGTGTTCTCCACCGGGATGACCGGCTACCAGGAGACCCTCACCGACCCGTCGTACCACCGCCAGGTCGTCGTCATGACCGCCCCGCACGTCGGCAACACCGGCGTCAACGACGAGGACCCGGAGTCCAAGCAGATCTGGGTGGCCGGTTACGTCGTGCGCGACCCCGCGCGCGTGCCGTCCAACTGGCGCTCCCGCCGCTCCCTGGACGAGGAGCTGCGCCACCAGGGTGTCGTCGGCATCTCCGGCATCGACACGCGCGCGTTGACGCGTCATCTGCGCGAGCGCGGCGCCATGCGCGTCGGCATCTTCTCCGGCAACGCGCTGCCCGACGAGGGCACCATGCTCGCCGAGGTGCGCCAGGCCCCCGAGATGAAGGGCGCCGACCTCTCCGCCGAGGTCGCCACCAAGGAGGCGTACGTCGTCCCGGCGATCGGCGAGAAGAAGTTCACCGTCGCCGCCGTCGACCTCGGCATCAAGGGCATGACCCCGCACCGCATGGCCGAGCGCGGCATCGAGGTGCACGTCCTGCCCGCCACCGCGACCGCCGAGGACGTCTACGCCGTGAACCCGGACGGCGTGTTCTTCTCCAACGGCCCGGGCGACCCGGCCACCGCCGACCACCCGGTCTCCGTCATGCAGTCGGTCCTGGAGCGCGGCACCCCGCTCTTCGGCATCTGCTTCGGCAACCAGATCCTGGGCCGCGCCCTGGGCTTCGGCACGTACAAGCTCAAGTACGGCCACCGGGGCATCAACCAGCCGGTGCAGGACCGTACGACCAACAAGGTCGAGGTCACCGCGCACAACCACGGCTTCGCCGTCGACGCCCCGCTCGACAAGGTCTCCGACACCCCCTACGGCCGCGCCGAGGTCTCCCACGTCTGCCTGAACGACAACGTGGTGGAGGGCCTCCAGCTCCTCGACCGCCCGGCCTTCAGCGTCCAGTACCACCCCGAAGCGGCAGCCGGCCCGCACGACGCCGCGTACCTGTTCGACCGCTTCGTATCCCTGATGGAGGGCCAGCGTGCCTAAGCGCACCGATATCCAGTCCGTCCTGGTCATCGGCTCCGGCCCGATCGTCATCGGCCAGGCCGCCGAGTTCGACTACTCCGGCACCCAGGCGTGCCGCATCCTGCGCGCCGAGGGCCTCAGGGTCGTCCTTGTGAACTCCAACCCGGCGACGATCATGACCGACCCGGAGATCGCCGACGCCACGTACGTCGAGCCGATCACCCCGGAGTTCGTCGAGAAGATCATCGCCAAGGAGCGCCCCGACGCACTCCTGCCCACCCTGGGCGGCCAGACGGCCCTCAACACGGCCATCTCGCTGCACGAGGCGGGCACCCTCGAGAAGTACGGCGTCGAGCTGATCGGCGCCAACGTCGAGGCCATCAACAAGGGCGAGGACCGCGACCTCTTCAAGGAGGTCGTCGAGGCCGTCCGCCGGAAGATCGGGCACGGAGAGTCCGCCCGCTCGGTCATCTGCCACTCCATGGAGGACGTCCTCGCGGGCGTCGAGACGCTCGGCGGCTACCCGGTCGTCGTGCGCCCCTCCTTCACCATGGGTGGCGCCGGCTCCGGCTTCGCGCACGACGAGGAGGAGCTGCGCCGCATCGCGGGCCAGGGCCTCACGCTCTCGCCGACCACCGAGGTGCTCCTGGAGGAGTCCATCCTCGGCTGGAAGGAGTACGAGCTGGAGCTGATGCGCGACAAGCACGACAACGTCGTGGTCGTCTGCTCCATCGAGAACTTCGACCCCATGGGCGTGCACACCGGCGACTCGATCACCGTCGCGCCCGCGATGACACTGACCGACCGCGAGTACCAGATCCTGCGCGACATCGGCATCGCCGTGATCCGTGAGGTCGGCGTCGACACCGGCGGCTGCAACATCCAGTTCGCGGTGAACCCCGAGGACGGTCGCGTGATCGTCATCGAGATGAACCCGCGCGTGTCGCGCTCCTCGGCCCTCGCCTCCAAGGCGACCGGCTTCCCGATCGCCAAGATCGCCGCCAAGCTCGCCGTCGGCTACACCCTCGACGAGATCCCGAACGACATCACCCAGGAGACCCCGGCCTCCTTCGAGCCGACGCTCGACTACGTGGTCGTCAAGGCCCCGCGCTTCGCCTTCGAGAAGTTCCCGCAGGCCGACTCCACGCTGACCACCACCATGAAGTCGGTCGGCGAGGCCATGGCCATCGGCCGCAACTTCACCGAGGCCTTCCAGAAGGCGCTGCGCTCGCTGGAGAAGAAGGGCAGCCAGTTCACGTTCGTCGGCGAGCCCGGCGACAAGGCTCTCCTCCTCGAAGAGGCCGTGCGCCCGACCGACGGCCGTATCAACACGGTCATGCAGGCCATCCGCGCGGGCGCCTCCCAGGAGGAGGTCTTCGAGTACACGAAGATCGACCCCTGGTTCGTCGACCAGCTCTTCCTGATCAAGGAGATCGCCGACGAGCTCGCCGAGGCCCCGGAGCTGACCAAGGACTTGATCGCCGAGGCCAAGCGCCACGGCTTCTCCGACCAGCAGATCGGCGAGATCCGCGGCCTGCGCGAGGACGTCGTCCGCGAGGTCCGGCACGCGCTGGGCATCCGGCCGGTGTACAAGACGGTCGACACCTGCGCCGCCGAGTTCGCCGCGAAGACGCCGTACTTCTACTCCTCCTACGACGAGGAGACCGAGGTCGCGCAGCGCGAGAAGCCCGCGGTCATCATCCTGGGCTCCGGCCCCAACCGCATCGGCCAGGGCATCGAGTTCGACTACTCGTGCGTGCACGCGTCCTTCGCGCTGAGCGAGGCCGGGTACGAGACCGTGATGGTCAACTGCAACCCGGAGACCGTCTCCACGGACTACGACACCTCCGACCGCCTGTACTTCGAGCCGCTGACCCTCGAGGACGTGCTGGAGATCGTCCACGCGGAGCAGCAGGCAGGCCCCGTCGCGGGTGTCGTCGTCCAGCTGGGCGGCCAGACCCCGCTGGGCCTCTCGCAGGCGCTCAAGGACAACGGCGTCCCGATCGTGGGCACTTCACCGGAGGCCATCCACGCCGCCGAGGACCGCGGCGCCTTCGGGCGCGTGCTCGCCGAGGCCGGCCTCCCGGCCCCCAAGCACGGCACCGCCACCACCTTCGCCGAGGCCAAGGCCATCGCCGACGAGATCGGCTACCCGGTCCTCGTCCGGCCGTCGTACGTCCTCGGCGGACGCGGCATGGAGATCGTCTACGACGAGACCCGGCTGTCGTCCTACATCGCCGAGTCGACCGAGATCAGCCCCTCCCGGCCGGTCCTGGTCGACCGCTTCCTCGACGACGCCATCGAGATCGACGTCGACGCGCTCTACGACGGCGAGGAGCTCTACCTCGGCGGCGTCATGGAGCACATCGAGGAGGCCGGCATCCACTCCGGCGACTCGGCGTGCGCCCTGCCGCCGATCACGCTGGGCGGCTTCGACATCAAGCGCCTGCGGGCCTCGACGGAGGCCATCGCCAAGGGTGTCGGCGTCCGCGGCCTGATCAACATCCAGTTCGCGATGGCCGGCGACATCCTCTACGTCCTCGAAGCCAACCCGCGTGCGTCCCGCACCGTCCCCTTCACCTCGAAGGCGACCGCGGTACCGCTGGCCAAGGCCGCCGCCCGGATCTCCCTGGGCGCGACCATCGCCGAACTGCGCGCGGAGGGCCTGCTTCCGGCGAACGGCGACGGTGGCGAGCTCCCGCTCGACGCGCCGATCTCCGTCAAGGAGGCCGTCATGCCGTGGTCGCGCTTCCGCGACATCCACGGCCGCGGCGTCGACACCGTCCTCGGCCCGGAGATGCGCTCCACCGGCGAGGTCATGGGCATCGACTCCGTCTTCGGCACGGCGTACGCCAAGTCGCAGGCCGGCGCCTACGGCCCGCTGCCCACCAAGGGCCGTGCGTTCATCTCGGTCGCCAACCGGGACAAGCGCTCGATGATCTTCCCGGCGCGCGAGCTGGTCGCCCACGGCTTCGAGCTGCTCGCCACCTCCGGCACCGCGGAGGTCCTCAAGCGCAACGGCATCAACGCCACCGTCGTGCGCAAGCAGTCCGAGGGCACCGGTCCGAACGGCGAGAAGACCATCGTCCAGCTCATCCACGACGGCGAGGTCGACCTCATCGTCAACACCCCGTACGGCACCGGCGGCCGCCTCGACGGCTACGAGATCCGTACGGCGGCCGTGGCGCGGTCGGTCCCGTGCCTGACGACGGTCCAGGCGCTCGCCGCAGCCGTCCAGGGCATCGACGCCCTCAACCACGGTGACGTGGGGGTCCGTTCGCTCCAGGAACACGCGGAACACCTGACCGCGGCCCGCGACTAGCAGCCCTGAGGGGGACACCGGAAACGGTGTCCCCCTCTTCGTGAGGTCACCTGAGACTTCAAGAGGACACTCGATGTACAAGATCTTTTTCAAGCTGGTCTTCAAACGGATGGACCCGGAGCAGGCGCACTACCTCGCCTTCCGCTGGATCCGCCTCGCCGTCCGCACCCCCGTGCTGCGCACCTTCGTCGCCGCCGCGCTCGCGCCCCGCTACGAGGAACTGCGCACCGAGGCCTTCGGGCTGCGCATGCACGGCCCCTTCGGGCTCGCCGCCGGCTTCGACAAGAACGCGGTCGCGATCGACGGGATGTCGATGCTCGGCTTCGACCACGTCGAGATCGGCACGGTGACCGGGGAGGCACAGCCCGGCAACCCCAAGAAGCGGCTGTTCCGCCTCGTGAAGGACCGAGCGCTCATCAACCGCATGGGCTTCAACAACGAGGGCTCGCTGGCCGTGGCGGCCCGCCTGGCGTCCCGTGAGCCGGTCTTCAGGACCGTTGTGGGCGTCAACATCGGCAAGACCAAGGTCGTCCCCGAGGACGAGGCCGCCGCGGACTACGTGAAGTCGGCCGAGCGGCTGGCGCCGTACGCCGACTACCTGGTCGTGAACGTCTCGTCCCCGAACACGCCCGGCCTGCGCAACCTCCAGGCCACGGAGGCGCTGCGCCCGCTGCTGAGCGCGGTCCGCGAGGCCGCCGACCGCATCGTCGCCAACCGTCACGTCCCGCTCCTGGTCAAGATCGCGCCGGACCTCGCCGACGAGGACGTCGACGCCGTCGCCGACCTGGCCGTCGAGCTGGGCCTGGACGGGATCATCGCCACCAACACCACCATCGCGCGCGAGGGACTCGGTTTGAAATCCGAACCCTCCCTCGTCAAGGAGACCGGCGGCCTGTCCGGCGCACCCCTCAAGTCCCGCTCCCTGGAGGTGCTGCGTCGCCTCTACGCGCGCGTGGGCGACCGCATCACCCTGGTGGGCGTCGGCGGCATCGAGAACGCCGAGGACGCCTGGCAGCGCATCCTCGCCGGCGCCACGCTCGTACAGGGCTACAGCGCGTTCATCTACGAGGGGCCCTTCTGGGGCCGCGCCATCCACAAGGGGCTCGCCGCCCGCCTGCGTACGAGCCCGTACGCCACCCTCGCCGACGCGGTCGGCGCCGACGTGAGGAAGAACGGATGACTGTCCTCGAACCCTTCGGTGCACGCCTCCGACGGGCCATGGACGAGCGCGGCCCGCTGTGCGTCGGCATCGACCCGCACGCGTCGCTGCTGACCGAGTGGGGCCTGAACGACGACGTGGCAGGACTGGAGCGGTTCAGCCGCACGGTCGTCGAGGCGATGGCCGACCGGGTCGCCGTCCTGAAGCCGCAGAGCGCGTTCTTCGAGCGGTTCGGGTCGCGCGGCGTCGCCGTCCTGGAGAAGTCGGTCGAGGAGGCGCGGGCGGCCGGTGCGCTGGTCGTGATGGACGCCAAGCGCGGCGACATCGGCTCGACCATGGCCGGATACGCCGAGGCCTTCCTGCGCAAGGACTCCCCGCTGTTCTCGGACGCCCTGACCGTCTCACCGTATCTCGGCTACGGGTCGCTCTCGCCGGCGATCGCGCTGGCCCGGGAGAACGGCACGGGCCTGTTCGTGCTCGCGCTGACCTCCAACCCGGAGGGCGGCGAGGTCCAGCACGCCGTCCGTGCGGACGGCAGGAACGTCGGAGAGACGATGCTGGCCCACCTCGCCGTGGAGAACGAGGGGGAGGAGCCCCTGGGCTCCTTCGGAGCCGTCGTCGGCGCCACCCTCGGCGACCTGTCCTCGTACGACCTCGACATCAACGGCCCGCTCCTGGCCCCGGGCGTCGGCGCCCAGGGGGCGACCCCGGCGGACCTTCCCGGGGTCTTCGGGGCCGCGGTGCGCAACGTCGTCCCGAACGTCAGCCGGGGTGTGCTGCGGCAGGGGCCCGACGTCGGTGCGCTGCGAGCCTCCGCGGACCGTTTCGCCGAGGAGATCCGGACCGCGCTGGCGGCCGTATGACGCTTCTGTGACGACCGTAGAAGACTTCCGCGACGACCGTATGCGGCTTTCGCGACGGTCATCGCGGGCGTTCGAGCAGCTCGCACGAGACCTCCGATGAGTGGTCCGAGGCCCGCTTGAGGCTGAATACATCCTCAAATCCAGGGCATTATGTCCTAAATGTCCGACCTGACGGAGGCTGACCAGGACTTTTCCGCTGTTCTCGCTGACTCTGGCGGACTTGGCCGCTAGTCTCCGACGAGAGTCAACGGGCAAGCGTGTTGCTCGTGGCTCCCCAGGTGTGGGGCGACTAGGTTCCTCACCGGTCCGTATCCGACAGTTCGACATCCGAGGTGACGTAGGCGTGGCTCTTCCGCCCCTTACCCCTGAACAGCGCGCAGCCGCGCTCGAAAAGGCCGCCGCGGCTCGCCGGGAGCGGGCCGAGGTCAAGAATCGACTCAAGCACTCCGGCGCCTCCCTGCACGAGGTCATCAAGCAGGGCCAGGAGAACGACGTCATCGGCAAGATGAAGGTCTCCGCCCTGCTCGAGTCCCTGCCGGGCGTGGGCAAGGTCCGCGCCAAGCAGATCATGGAGCGACTCGGCATCTCCGAGAGCCGTCGTGTGCGCGGCCTCGGTTCCAACCAGATCGCTTCCCTGGAGCGTGAGTTCGGCAGCACCGGCTCCTGATCCGGGCAGTCCGGACCGGGAGTCCCGGGCACTCCGGGATTGCTGGAATAATCGCTGCATGAGTGAACGTCCGCGGCTGACCGTGCTCTCCGGCCCCTCCGGGGTCGGCAAGAGCACGGTCGTCGCCCATATGCGCAAGGAACACCCCGAGGTCTGGCTCTCGGTGTCGGCGACGACCCGCAAGCCCCGCCCCGGCGAGAAGCATGGAGTCCACTACTTCTTCGTCACCGACGAGGAGATGGACAAGCTGATCGCCAACGGCGAGCTGCTGGAGTGGGCCGAGTTCGCCGGCAACCGCTACGGCACACCGCGTGCGGCCGTGCTGGAGCGCCTGGAGGCGGGTGAACCCGTCCTGCTGGAGATCGACCTCCAGGGGGCGCGGCAGGTCCGCGAGTCCATGGCGGAGGCCCAGCTGGTGTTCCTGGCTCCTCCCTCCTGGGAGGAGCTCGTGCGCAGGCTCACCGGGCGGGGCACCGAGCCGCCCGAGGTGATCGAGCGCCGCCTCGAAGCGGCGAAGATCGAGCTGGCGGCAGAGCCGGAGTTCGACGTGACCTTGGTCAACACCTCCGTCGAGGACGTGGCGCGCGAGCTGCTAGCCTTGATGGACGTAGTGTGATCACGATCTGTGATCATGACGATCTTTTCCCATCCATCGGAAGGTAGAGCGTGTCCTCTTCCATCTCCGCGCCCGAGGGCATCATCAACCCGCCGATCGACGAGCTCCTCGAGGCCACCGACTCGAAGTACAGCCTCGTGATCTACGCGGCCAAGCGTGCCCGTCAGATCAACGCGTACTACTCGCAGCTCGGCGAGGGCCTCCTCGAGTACGTCGGTCCGCTCGTCGACACCCACGTCCACGAGAAGCCGCTCTCGATCGCCCTCCGCGAGATCAACGCGGGTCTGCTGACGTCCGAGGCCGTTGAGGGCCCCGCGCAGTAGTATTTTCAGTTTGCAGTTGGCTTTTCCACAGGCCCGGCAGCGCGACTGTCGGGCCTGTGGTGTGTGATGGATGCGTGCGCCGAGAGCCGCGGCGTACGGGTGTCGAGTGCGGGGAGGCCCGGTGGACAAGCCGAAGGTCGTGCTGGGGGTCAGCGGTGGCATCGCCGCGTACAAGGCCTGTGAGCTGCTGCGCAGACTGACCGAGTCGGGGCATGACGTCCGCGTGGTCCCGACGGCCTCCGCGCTGCATTTCGTCGGAGCCGCAACCTGGTCCGCCCTCTCCGGCAACCCGGTCTCCACGGAGGTCTGGGACGACGTCCAGGAGGTCCCGCACGTCCGCATCGGGCAGCACGCCGACCTGGTGGTCGTAGCGCCGGCCACCGCGGACATCCTGGCGAAGGCCGCCCACGGACTGGCGGACGACCTCCTGACCAACACCCTCCTCACCGCCCGCTGTCCGGTCGTCTTCGCGCCCGCCATGCACACCGAGATGTGGGAGCACCCGGCCACCCAGGAGAACGTGGCGACGCTACGGAGCCGGGGTGCCGTCGTCATCGAGCCCGCCGTCGGCCGTCTCACCGGCGTCGACACCGGCAAGGGCCGTCTGCCCGACCCGACGGAGATCTACGGCATCTGCCGCCGTGTGCTGTCCCGGGGCGTCACCGAGCCCGACCTCGCGGGCCGGCACGTCGTCGTCAGCGCCGGCGGCACCCGCGAGCCGCTCGACCCGGTCCGCTTCCTCGGCAACCGCTCCTCCGGCAAGCAGGGTTACGCCCTCGCTCGCACCGCGGCCGCCCGCGGGGCCCGCGTCACGCTCATCGCCGCGAACACCGGCCTGCCCGACCCGGCGGGCGTGGACGTCGTCCAGGTCGGCACTGCCGTGCAGCTGCGCGAGGCGGTCCTCAAGGCGGCCCCGGACGCCGACGCCGTCGTCATGGCGGCCGCCGTCGCGGACTTCCGCCCCGAGACGTACGCCGCCGGAAAGATCAAGAAGAAGGACGGGCAGGACCCGGACCCCATCGTGCTGGTGCGGAATCCGGACATCCTCGCGGAGATCTCGGCAGAGCGCGCCCGCCCCGGGCAGGTGATCGTCGGCTTCGCCGCCGAGACCGACGACGTCCTGGCCAACGGCCGCACCAAGCTGGAGCGCAAGGGCTGCGACCTGCTCGTGGTGAACGAGGTGGGGGAGCGCAAGACCTTCGGCTCCGAGGAGAACGAGGCGGTGGTGCTGGGCGCCGACGGCAGCGAGACGCCCATCCACCGAGGCCCGAAGGAGCATTTGGCCGAAACCGTCTGGGACCTGGTGGCGGAGCGCCTCACCTGAATGTTTCATTCGCTTCTCAGTCCCCTCAAACCTCTGCCACAGAGGTGTGGCGGCCCTGGTCAAGGCCGCCGGGGATTGGGCAGAATGCCCGTGCCGCAGGTCACAGCGCTCCCGAGAGGCGAGACAGGGGGGCCGGTGGCAGAGTGCGACCGATAAACTGTTCTCGGACGACGCCGGGCGCAGCCCCCGAGCCCGTCCGCCAATGATCAGCCAGCAGCCGCTGCAACCCCAGGGAGCGTTGTGTCCCGTCGCCTGTTCACCTCGGAGTCCGTGACCGAGGGTCACCCCGACAAGATCGCTGACCAGATCAGCGACACCATTCTCGACGCGCTTCTGCGCGAGGACCCGACCTCCAGGGTCGCGGTCGAGACCCTGATCACCACCGGCCTGGTGCACGTGGCCGGAGAGGTCACCACCAAGACCTACGCGGACATCGCGACGCTCGTCCGCAACAAGATCCTCGAGATCGGCTACGACTCCTCGAAGAAGGGCTTCGACGGCGCCTCCTGCGGCGTCTCGGTGTCCATCGGCGCGCAGTCCCCGGACATCGCGCAGGGCGTCGACACGGCGTACGAGTCGCGGGTCGAGGGCGACGAGGACGAGCTGGACCGCCAGGGCGCGGGCGACCAGGGCCTGATGTTCGGTTACGCGACCGACGAGACGCCCACCCTCATGCCGCTGCCGATCTTCCTGGCGCACCGCCTGTCGAAGCGCCTCTCGGAGGTCCGCAAGAACGGCACCATCCCCTACCTGCGCCCGGACGGCAAGACGCAGGTCACCATCGAGTACGACGGCGACAAGGCCGTCCGCCTCGACACCGTGGTCGTCTCCTCGCAGCACGCGAGCGACATCGACCTGGACTCGCTGCTCGCCCCCGACATCCGCGAGTTCGTCGTCGAGCCGGAGCTGAAGGCGCTCCTGGACGAGGGCATCAAGATCGACACGGAGAACTACCGTCTCCTGGTCAACCCGACCGGCCGCTTCGAGATCGGCGGCCCGATGGGCGACGCCGGCCTCACCGGCCGCAAGATCATCATCGACACGTACGGCGGCATGGCCCGCCACGGCGGCGGCGCCTTCTCCGGCAAGGACCCCTCCAAGGTGGACCGTTCGGCGGCGTACGCGATGCGCTGGGTCGCCAAGAACGTCGTCGCCGCCGGTCTGGCCTCCCGCTGCGAGGTCCAGGTCGCGTACGCGATCGGCAAGGCCGAGCCCGTGGGTCTCTTCGTCGAGACCTTCGGTACCGCCAAGGTCGACACCGAGAAGATCGAGAAGGCCATCGACGAGGTCTTCGACCTCCGCCCGGCCGCGATCATCCGCGACCTCGACCTGCTCCGCCCGATCTATGCCCAGACCGCGGCGTACGGCCACTTCGGCCGCGAGCTGCCGGAGTTCACCTGGGAGAAGACGGACCGCGTGGACGCACTGCGGAAGGCTGTGGGGCTGTAAGTCGCGCGTTGCCCTGCGAGGCCCGGTTCCCTTCGGGGGGCCGGGCCTCGGCGTTGAGGAACCCGGTCTTGGTGTTGGGGGCCGGTTACTGGCGGGCGTCGGTTGTCAGTGGCGTTTGGTAAGAATGCAAGCGTGAGCAGCGAGAACGGGCAGTCGGGTGGCGGGGCCGAGGGGGCGCCGCCCGAGCAGCTTGCGCTGATCCGGGAGAGTGTGCGCAAGGCCGAGGTGCCGCGGGCCAAGCCGCGGACCTGGCGGGGGGCCGCGCTGGCCAAGGAGTTGCCTGTGGCGCGGGTGCTGGTCGACAAGGGCGTGCTGCATCTTGACCGGTACTTCGACTATGCGGTGCCGGAAGAGATGGATGCCGATGCCCAGCCCGGGGTGCGGGTGCGGGTGCGGTTCGGGGCCGGGCGGCATCGGGTGCGGGAGGGGCGGCGTGAGGGCGGCGGGCTGATCGACGGGTTTCTCGTCGAGCGGCTTGCGGAGTCCGACTACTCCGGGCCGTTGGCCGCGCTGGCTCAGGTCGTCTCGCCCGAGCCGGTGCTGAGCGAGGAGTTGCTGGGGCTGGCCCGGGCCGTGGCCGATCGGTATGCGGGCAGTCTGGCCGATGTGCTGCAGCTTGCCGTGCCGCCGCGCAGTGCACGGGCCGAGCAGCGGCCCTCGCCCGAGCCGCTCCCGGCGCCCGGGGCGCCGGAAATGGGGTCCTGGGTGCGGTACGAGCGCGGGGGCGCGTTTCTGGAGTCGCTGGCGTCGGGAGGTGCGCCGCGTGCCGTGTGGAACGCGCTGCCCGGGCCCGAGTGGAGCGAGGAGCTCGCGCGGGCCGTCGTGGCGACGCTGGCCTCCGGACGTGGCGCACTGGTCGTCCTGCCCGACGGGCGGGCGGTCGCGCGGGTCGACGCCGCGCTGACCGCGTTGCTGGGGGACGGGCGGCATGCCGTGCTCACCGCCGACGCCGGGCCCGAGAAGCGGTATCGCGAGTGGCTCGCGGTGCGGCGGGGGGCCGTGCGGGCGGTCGTCGGGACGCGGGCCGCCATGTTCGCACCCGTCCAGGATCTCGGGCTGCTCGCCATCTGGGACGACGGGGACGACAGCCACAGCGAGCAGCACGCGCCGCAGCCGCATGCGCGTGAGGTGCTGTTGTTGCGGGCGGCCCAGGACAAGTGCGGCTTCCTGCTGGGCAGTTGGAGCTGCACGGTGGAGGCGGCTCAGCTGGTCGAGAGCGGTTGGGCGAGGCCGCTCGTCGCCGGGCGGGAGCAGGTGCGGGGGGCCGCACCGCTCGTACGGACCGTCGGGGACCAGGACCTTGCGCGCGACGAGGCCGCGCGGGCCGCCCGGCTGCCCACGCTCGCCTGGCAGGCCGTCAGGGAGGGGCTGCGGCATGGGCCGGTGCTCGTGCAGGTGCCCCGGCGGGGATACGTCCCGCGGATGGCATGCGCCAACTGCCGGGCGCCCGCGCGGTGTCGGCACTGCTCAGGGCCGCTGGAGGCGCAGGAGTCGGAGACGGCCCTGCGGTGCGGGTGGTGCGGGCGGGACGAGGCCGGCTGGCACTGCCAGGAGTGCGGTGGGTTCCGGTTGCGGGCCCAGGTGGTGGGGGCGCGGCGCACCGCCGAGGAGTTGGGGCGGGCGTTTCCCGCTGTTCCGGTGCGGACGTCCGGGCGCGAGCACGTGCTCGACACCGTGCCCGGCGCGCCCGCGCTGGTCGTGAGCACACCGGGAGCCGAGCCGGTGGCCGAGGGCGGGTATGCGGCCGCGCTGCTGCTGGACGGCTGGGCGATGCTCGGGCGGCCCGATCTGCGTGCCGGCGAGGACGCGCTCAGGCGGTGGATCGCGGCCGCCGCGCTGGTGCGTCCGCAGGGAGCCGGGGGCACGGTGGTCGTCGTGGCCGAGCCGACGTTGCGGCCCGTGCAGTCGCTGGTGCGCTGGGATCCCGTAGGACACGCGGTGCGGGAGCTCGCCGAGCGGGCCGAGCTGGGCTTTCCGCCGGTGTCGCGGATGGCGGCCGTGTCCGGTACGGCGGAGGCGGTCGCCGAGTTCCTGCGTACGGTCGAGATGCCGCGGGAGGCCCAGGTGTTGGGGCCGGTGCCGTTGCCGGTCACGGCGGCGGGGCGGCCGCGGCGGGTGGGGGCGCCGCCGCCGGGGGAGCACTGGGAGCGGGCGCTCGTCCGGGTGCCGCCGGGGAGCGGGGCCGCACTGGCATCGGCGCTGAAGGCTGCGCAGGCGGCGAGGATGGCGCGGGGGGCCGGGGAGGCCGTGGTTCGGGTGCGGATCGATCCGCCCGACATCGGCTGAGGTCGCCCGGCACGAGGTGAGGAGCGGCTCGACCCGCAAGCAGGCCCCGAGCTGCGTCTGCCCTCCCGGGTGCGTGCCGGGAGGGCAGGAGGGGGGAAGGTGGCTCAGCCGTTGCGGGGGCCGGGGAATGCCGTTGGCCTGACCTCGTCGCGGAGGGCGGGGCTGCCCGCCGTCGGCTGGGTCGGCATCGAACGGGCCGCGGGAACCGTCGGCACCGTGGGGATGCCGGTGTTCACGCTGACGGTCCGGGGTCCCGTCGGCTCGGCGGTCCGCTCGGTCTCGGCCGCCGCCTGTGCCGCGGCACGGCGGGCGCCGTAACGGCGGTGGACCGCCTGCTTGGTGACCCCCAGCGCGGAACCCACCGCGTCCCACGAGAAGCCGAGGGAACGGTCGAAGTCGACCGCGGCCGTGACCAGGGTCTCGACGCTGTCGCGCAACTCCTGGGCGAGACGGACCGTCGGCGCGGGAGCGCGTCCGTAGACGACGAAGCCCGTGGAGGGGCCGGAGCGGCGCGGGCGGTAGACATTGCCCAACTGGGCGGTGAGCGTGCGCAGTGCGTCCACCTGCCGGCGGACCCGCTCGATGTCCCGCACCAGCAAGTGCAGGCTGGCCCGAGCCTGGGCGTCGTGGGTTGCGTGGTCGGCCATGAACAAGCCTCTCGAACCGGCGTTGAAAAGGACAGGGCCGCGCGATTGCGGCCCGTTGTGGTCAACTCTTTCTTGACCAACGCGGGAGCCGTCCGCGGGTCACGCAGTGGGGGCGTGTGGGCATATGCGTACGCCCCCGGGAGGGGGTGTGTGCGCCGTCGGCGGCTTTCCCCTCGTCGCGAGAACTCGCCGCACAGCCTTGGTCATAGACTTGTGTGTCGCCCGCAACCCCCTGCCCGAGAGGCCCGTACCCACCCATGAAGCTCGTCTTCGCCGGGACCCCCGAGGTCGCCGTTCCCGCTCTGGACGCTCTCATCGCCTCCGGGCGGCACGAGGTGGCCGCCGTCGTCACGCGGCCCGACGCGCCGGCCGGGCGGGGGCGCAGGCTGGTCGCGTCGCCCGTGGCGCAGCGGGCGGAGGAGGCCGGGATCGAGGTGCTGAAGCCGGTCAGGCCGCGGGATTCGGAGTTCCTGGAGCGGCTGCGGGAGATCGGGCCCGACTGCTGTCCCGTCGTCGCCTACGGCGCGCTGCTGCCGCGCGTCGCCCTCGACGTCCCCGCCCACGGCTGGGTCAACCTGCACTTCTCGCTGCTGCCCGCCTGGCGGGGTGCCGCGCCCGTGCAGCACTCGATCATGGCCGGGGACGAGATCACGGGCGCCTCCACCTTCCTCATCGAGGAAGGGCTCGACTCCGGGCCCGTGTACGGGACGGTCACGGAGGAGATCCGGGCCACCGACACCAGCGGCGACCTGCTGACCCGCCTCGCCTTCGCCGGCGCCGGGCTGCTCGCCGCGACCATGGACGGCATCGAGGACGGCACGTTGAAGGCCGTACCGCAGCCGGGCGAAGGCATCACGCTCGCTCCGAAGATCACCGTCGAGGACGCCCAGGTGGAGTGGTCCACCCCGGCCCTGCGGGTCGACCGGGTCGTGCGCGGCTGCACCCCTGCTCCCGGTGCCTGGACCACTTTCCGCGGCGAGCGGCTCAAGCTGATCCAGGTCGCGCCCGTGCCGGAGCGGACCGACCTCACGCCGGGGCAGCTCGCCGTCGGCAAGAACAGCGTTCATGTCGGGACCGGTTCGTACGCCGTCGAGCTGCTGTGGGTGCAGGCCCAGGGCAAGAAGCCGATGCGGGCGGCGGACTGGGCGCGCGGTGTGCGCATCGCGGACGGCGAGACGCTCGGCGGGTAGCAACAGGGAGTTGCCCGGCGGGTAGCGGGGGGACGAGCGGGACGTACCCTTGGGGCGTATCCAAAACAAACATCCGGAGCACCTTTTTCGTGAGCGACACCTCCCGTGGGCCCCGCAAGCCCGGCAAGCCCTACCGTCGGCCCAAGAAGGACCCCGTCCGCATCCTCGCCTTCGAGGCGCTGAGGGCCGTGGACGAGCGGGACGCGTACGCCAATCTCGTGTTGCCGCCCCTGCTGCGCAAGGCGCGGGAGAGGGGCGACTTCGACGGGCGGGACGCGGCGCTCGCGACCGAGCTGGTGTACGGGACGCTGCGGCGGCAGGGGACGTACGACGCCGTCATCGCCGCCTGTGTCGACCGGCCGTTGCGGGAAGTCGATCCGCCGGTGCTGGACGTGCTCAGCCTCGGGGTGCATCAGCTGCTCGGCACGCGGATTCCGACGCATGCCGCGGTGTCGGCCTCCGTCGAGCTCGCCCGGGTCGTGCTCGGTGACGGGCGGGCCAAGTTCGTCAACGCCGTGCTGCGGAAGGTCGCGCAGGACGGCCTCGACACCTGGATCGAGCGGGTCGCGCCGCCGTACGACGAGGATCCCGAGGACCATCTCGCCGTCGTGCACTCGCATCCGCGGTGGGTCGTCTCCGCGCTGTGGGACTCGCTCGGCGGCGGCCGGGCCGGCATCGAGGAGCTGCTGGCGGCCGACAACGAGCGGCCCGAGGTCACCCTGGTCGCGCGCCCCGGGCGGGCCACCGCCGAGGAACTGCTCGGCGAGGAGGCCGCGGTGGCCGGGCGCTGGTCGCCGTACGCCGTGCGGCTGACCGAGGGCGGGGAGCCCGGTGCCATCCAGGCCGTGCGGGAGGGGCGTGCGGGCGTACAGGACGAGGGCAGTCAGCTCGTGGCGCTTGCGCTGGCCAATGCGCCCCTCGACGGGACCGACGCGAAGTGGCTCGACGGATGTGCCGGGCCCGGTGGCAAGGCCGCGCTGCTGGCCGCGCTGGCAGCCGAGCGGGGCGCCGTACTGCTCGCCTCCGAGAAGCAGCCGCACCGGGCCGGGCTGGTCGCCAAGGCGCTGCACGGCAATCCCGGGCCCTACCAGGTCATCGCCGCCGACGGGACCCGGCCGCCGTGGCGGCCCGGCTCCTTCGACCGCGTGCTGATGGACGTGCCCTGCACCGGGCTCGGCGCCCTGCGGCGGCGGCCCGAGGCGCGCTGGCGGCGCCGTCCCGAGGACCTGGAGGGGTTCGCGCCGCTCCAGCGCGACCTGCTCCGCTCGGCCCTGGAGGCCGTACGGGTCGGCGGTGTCGTCGGCTACGCGACCTGCTCGCCGCATCTCGCCGAGACCCGGGCCGTCGTCAACGACCTGCTCAAGCAGCACCCCGAGGCCGAACTGATCGACGCGCGTCCCCTCCTGCCGGGCGTGCCGGACCTCGGCGACGGCCCCGACGTACAGCTGTGGCCGCATCTGCACGGGACCGACGCCATGTACCTGGCCCTCATTCGGAGGACTGGCTGACCTTCGCGCCGACCGCCTCGGGGGTGCGGGTCTCCCCGTCCTCGTGCGCCAGACGGTGCGGCCACCACACCTTCTTCCCCACGTCGAGGAAGAGCGAGGTGACCAGCACGGAGCGGACGACGAAGGTGTCCAGCAGGACGCCGAGCGCGACCGCGAAGCCGATCTCGGCGAACCCCACCATGGGCAGCGTGCCCAGGGCGGCGAACGTCCCCGCGAGGACCAGGCCGGCCGAGGTGATCACCGCGCCGGTCGCGGCCAGGCCCGTGACCACGCCGGGGCGGGTGCCCTGACGGTTGGCCTCCTCATGGATACGAGTGGTCAGGAAGATGTTGTAGTCGATGCCCAGCGCGACCAGGAACACGAAGACGAACAGCGGGAAGGCCACGTCCTCGCCCGCGTAGTCGAAGACGTACCGGAAGGCCAGGGCGCTCAGGCCCAGTGCCGTGGCCAGCGACAGTATGACCGTCCCGATCAGCAGCAGCGGGGCCACCAGGGCGCGCAGCAGTATGCCGAGCACCAGCAGGACGACGGCCAGCACCAGGGGGATGACCAGGTAGTTGTCGTGGGTCTGGGCGTTCTCCATGTCCAGCAGGGCGGCCGTGCCGCCGCCCACCTGGGCGTCGGCGCCGGGCACGGCGTGCACCGCGTCGCGGACCCGCTCCACGGTCGCCTTGGCCGCGTCGCTGTCGGCCGGGGCGCGCATGGTCGCCTCGAACAGCACCTGCCCGTTGTGCTCGGGCGCGGTGCCGGGCGGTACGCCGATGCTCCGCGGGACGACCCCGCGGTCCGCGGCGACGGCCCGGCCCACCTGCTCGGCCTGCGTCTTGTTGGAGACGATGACGAGCGGATCGCCGGTGCCCCGCCGGGAAGTAGCGTGCGGAGACCTTCTGGCCGGTGATCGAGTCCGGGGTGTTGGTGAAGGCGTCCGCGTTGGCGATTCCCGCCGCGCGCAGCTGGAACAGGCCGAGAGACAGTGCGATGAGCACCGCCGCCGTGATGCTCCAGACCATGCGTGGACGGTGGGCGATGGCGCGGCCCATGCGGGCCCAGACGCCGCGCTCGGTCGGATCGGGCGAGCCGTGGTGCGGGATCGCCGGCCAGAAGATCCAGCGGCCGAAGATCAGCAGCAGGGCCGGGAAGAGCGTGAGCATGGCCAGCAGCGCGATCGTGACACCGATGGCTGCCACGGGGCCGAGGCCCCGGGTCGAGTTCATCTCGGCGACCAGCAGGACCAGCATGCTCAGGACGACCGTCGCACCGGATGCCATGACCGCCGGCCCGGCCCGGTTCATGGCCAGCTCCATCGCCTCGTGCCGGCTCGTGTGGCGGCGCAGCTCCTCCCGGTAGCGGGCCACCAGCAGCAGCGCGTAGTCGGTGCCCGCGCCGAAGACGAGCACCGTCAGGATGCCCGCGCTCTGGCCGTTGACGGTCAGACCGGCGTGTTTCGCGAGCAGATAGATCAGCGCCTGCGCCGTGAACAGGGCCGCCACCACGCCGATCAGCGGCACGAACAGCAGGGTCGGACTGCGGAACGTGAGCAGCAGCATCACGATCACGACGGCCATCGCGGAGAACAGCAGCGTCGAGTCGATGCCCTCGAAGGCCTTGGAGAAGTCGGCTGACGTGCCGCCCGGCCCGGTGATGTGCACGGCGAGTCCGTCGCCGCCCTTGCCCGTCTGGTCGTGGATCGAGTCGACCGCGGGCGCGATGCGCTGCCAGCCCTGCGCGTCCATGGTGATCGGCACGTAGATCTGGGCGGCCCGCGGTGCCGTCTGCCGCTCGTAGACGGGCCCTCGGGTCTCCGCGCCGCGGATGCCGTGGTCGTGCAGCGCCTTGATCTGGCGGGCGTCCTCGGCGATCTGCAGCCGGTCCTGGACGGTCAGCCCGCTCGCGCGTGCGTAGCCGACGACCGCCGGGATCTGCTCGGGCCTGAAGTGCTCCGAAGTATCGAGGACTTGGGTGGATTCCGCGGAGCCGGGCAGCCAGGACTGGGCGTCGTTGTCCTGGGCGTCGTTGAGTTTCATCCCGAACGGCGCCGCGATCACCAGGACCACCAGCCACAGGATCACGATCAGCCACTTCGAGCGCCGTCCACACACGAACCGGATGGCGTTCCGCTTCCAGACGTCGAGTTGCCTCATGGCGACCCCCGTGGACGTACGTGGTGCCGGTCGGCGGCCCAGCATGGCACGCGTCGTCCGCCGACAACATCCGATGAACGGCTTAGGTCTGGACCGGCGCGAACAAACGTGCCCGGACATGGCAGGCTTGGGTCATGGCCGTGCAGATCAACCCCAGCATCCTGTCCGCCGACTTCGCCCGCCTCGCGGACGAGGCGAAGGCGGTCGAAGGAGCCGACTGGCTCCACGTAGACGTCATGGACAACCATTTCGTCCCGAACCTCACGCTCGGTGTGCCGGTCGTAGAGTCCCTGGCCCGTGCGACGGACACCCCGCTGGACTGCCATCTGATGATCGAGGCCCCTGATCGCTGGGCCCCGCAGTACGTCGAAGCGGGGGCCGGATCCGTCACCTTCCACGTCGAGGCGGCCACCGCTCCGGTGCGACTCGCCCGGGAGATCCGGGCCAAGGGTGCACGCGCCTCCATGGCGCTTCGGCCCGCGACGCCCATCGAGCCGTACGAGGACCTGCTCCCCGAGCTCGACATGCTGCTGATCATGACGGTCGAGCCGGGCTTCGGCGGGCAGGCGTTCCTCGACATCATGCTCCCGAAGATTCGCCGCACCCGCGAGTTGATCAGCAAGCACGGTCTCGAGCTGTGGCTTCAGGTCGACGGCGGAGTTTCCGCCTCCACCATCGAGCGCTGCGCGGAGGCCGGCGCGGACGTCTTCGTCGCGGGTTCGGCGGTGTACAACGCCGGCGACCCGGCCGAGGCGGTACGTGCACTGCGCAACCAGGCGGAGGCGGTGACCGCGAAGGCGTCCTGGGCATGCGACCACTGAGCCACAGGTACGTGAACGGAGCCCATCGGGGCGGATCAACTGCGCCGGATCTGCAAGGATGAACGGCGAATCCAGAGTGTGAACAGCAGTGAGGAGATCGCCGTGTCGGGTATGTCGGCGGGCCGGTCAGCAGTGCGGATGGGACCCGCTGAGCTGGTGCAGGCGGCGGCCATGGCCCGCCGCTTCTACCTCGAGGGCAAGTCCAAGATCCAGATCGCGGAGGAGTTCGGCGTCAGCCGCTTCAAGGTGGCCCGGGTCCTGGAGACGGCTCTCGAACGGGATCTCGTACGCATCGAGATCCGCGTCCCGGCCGAGCTGGACGCCGAGCGCTCGGACGCGCTGCGCGCCCGCTACGGCCTCAGGCACGCCGTCGTGGTCGAGTCCCCGGCCGAGGCCGAGGACTCGCCCGACCCCGAGAACCTCGGTGAGGTGGCCGCCGACCTGCTCGGCGAACTCGTCAACGAGGGCGACGTGCTCGGTCTCGCCTGGGGCCGCTCCACCATCCACATGGCCGCTGCCCTGGACCGGCTGCCGCCGTGCACGGTGGTGCAGCTGACGGGCGTGTACGACGCCGGGACCGCCGAGCGCGGCTCCGTCGAGGCCGTGCGCCGGGCCGCGCAGGTGTCCGGCGGCGACGCGCACCCCATCTATGCGCCGATGCTGCTGCCGGACGCGGCGACCGCGGCGGCGCTGCGCAATCAGACCGGGATCGCCCGGGCCTTCGAGTACTTCGACAAGGTCACGGTCGCCTGCGTCTCCATCGGTTCCTGGGAGCCCGGCATCTCCACGGTGCACGACATGCTCAGTGACGAGGAGCGCGCGCACTACGCCTCGCTCGGCGTCGCCGCCGAGATGTCCGCGCACCTCTTCAACTCCGAGGGGCGCCGGGTCGGCCGGGACCTCGGCGAGCGGTGCATCACCGTCAAGGCGGACCAGCTCCGCCGTATCCCCGAGGTCGTCGCGATCGCGGGCGGGGCGCGCAAGGCGTCCGCGATCGACGCGGTGCTGCGCTCGGGGCTCGTCACCAGCCTGGTGACGGACACGTCGGCGGCGGACGTGCTGATGACGGCGGGTCAGACACCGAAGCCCGCGCTCAACAGGGCGGACCCGGACGGGCCCTGACCCAGAGGGCCCTGACGGAGGGGCGAACACGTCGGGCTCGCGCGGGCGCGGGGCCCGGCGGATTGTCATCGGGCGGGGCGACGAGATCTACTACACCGGTGATCACTACTCGTCGTTCAGGGCGGTGCTGAGATGACCCACGACCCGCTCACGCAGGTCCTGTCGGGCCACACGCCACCGGGCGTGCTGTCCTGGCCCGCCGAACTGCCGGCGCATCGAGCCCTGGACGAAGCCCGCGCCGCGGGCTGGGAGACGGCCGTTGTGGAGCTGTCCGGAGTCCTCGACAAGGCCGGGCTCATGGCGGCGAGCGCGGTCGCGCTGCGGCTGCCCGACTGGTTCGGCGCCAACTGGGACGCCCTCGCCGACTGCCTGACCGACCTGGAATGGTGGCCGGCCGAGCGGGGACGGCTGATCCTTGTGCGGGACTGGCAGGGCTATGCGGCGGCCGATCCCAAGGGGTGGGGCGTTCTGCAGGAGATCTTCGCCGACGCGGCGGCTCACTGGCGCGACACGGACACCGGTCTGGCCGTCGTGATGACGCTGGGCTGAGCACCCCGGGGCCCCTGGGCCGGGGCGGTGTCGGAGGATTGCACGAACGCCCTGCCGGCCTGCCTGGACGTTCCGACCAGGCAGTGCATACCCGTCGACATGGGACAATGAAGTACGTGCTCTTCCCCCTGGCTGACCTGTCCGGGGACCACCTCTGATCGACTGGGATGTGCAGCACGTGCGTTTCCTCAATGACATCCAGCCCGCGTACGACCTGACGTACGACGACGTCTTCATGGTCCCGAGCCGCAGTGCGGTCGGCTCGCGGCAGGGCGTGGACCTCAGCTCCCCGGACGGCACGGGCACCACGATCCCGCTGGTCGTCGCCAACATGACCGCCATCGCCGGGCGCCGCATGGCCGAGACGATGGCCCGGCGCGGCGGGCTCGTCGTCATCCCGCAGGACATCCCGATCGAGGTCGTCACCGACGTCGTCGCCTGGGTGAAGAGCCGCCACCACGTGCTCGACACCCCGATCGTGCTGACCCCGCACCAGACCGTCGCCGACGCACTGGCCCTGCTGCCCAAGCGGGCGCACAACGCCGGTGTGGTCGTCGACGAGGCCGGCCGGCCCGTCGGTGTCGTCACCGACCAGGACCTGACCGGCGTCGACCGCTTCACGCAGCTCGAGGTCGTCATGTCCAAGGACCTGCTGCTGCTCGACGCGGACATCGACCCGCGCGAGGCCTTCAACCGCCTGGATCACGCGAACCGCCGCTACGCGCCCGCCGTCGACAAGGACGGCCGCCTCGCCGGCATCCTCACCCGCAAGGGCGCCCTGCGCGCCACGCTGTACACCCCGGCCGTGGACGCGAACGGCAAGCTGCGCATCGCCGCCGCCGTCGGCATCAACGGTGACGTCGCGGGCAAGGCCAAGCAGCTGCTCGACGCGGGCGTGGACGCGCTCGTCATCGACACCGCGCACGGCCACCAGGAGTCGATGATCGCCGCGATCAAGGTGGTGCGGGCGCTCGACCCGCAGGTGCCGATCGTCGCCGGCAACATCGTCGCCGCGGAGGGTGTGCGGGATCTGATCGAGGCCGGCGCCGACATCGTCAAGGTGGGCGTGGGCCCCGGCGCCATGTGCACCACCCGCATGATGACCGGCGTCGGCCGGCCGCAGTTCTCGGCGGTCCTGGAGTGCGCGGCCGAGGCCAGGAAGTACGGCAAGCACGTGTGGGCCGACGGCGGTGTCCGGCACCCGCGCGACGTGGCCATGGCGCTGGCGGCCGGTGCGTCCAACGTGATGGTCGGGTCCTGGTTCGCGGGGACGTACGAGTCGCCGGGCGACCTGCAGCAGGACGCCAACGGCCGCCTCTACAAGGAGTCGTTCGGCATGGCGTCGGCGCGGGCCGTGGCCAACCGGACGTCCGACGAGTCGGCGTACGACCGTGCCCGCAAGGCGCTGTTCGAGGAGGGCATCTCGACCTCCCGGATGTTCCTCGACCCGGTCCGGCCGGGCGTCGAGGACCTGATCGACTCGATCATCGCGGGCGTCCGCTCCTCCTGCACCTACGCCGGCGCGGGCTCTCTCGAGGAGTTCGCCGAGAAGGCCGTCGTCGGCATCCAGAGCGCCGCCGGCTACGCGGAGGGCAAGCCGCTGCACGCCAGCTGGAGCTGAGCCAAGTCCCCTGCGTACGGCCCCCGTTGAAATTCGGGGGCCGTACGGCTGCCCGGGCTCTACCGTCGGGTGCATGGAGATCACCGTTTGCCGGGCCGCCGATGTCGCGGCGCTCGACCGGTTCATGGGTGCGACCGCGGCCACGTCCTTTCACGCGCGGCGCTTCGCGCGTCAGGAGGCAGGGGAGTGCACGTATCTCATCGCCTGGCTGGACGGGCGGTCCGTCGGGCACATGGAGATGCGCTGGGTCGGCTGCGACGCTCCCGAGGTCACCGTGGACTGCCCCGAGATCGGCGGGCTGGGCGTCTGGCCGGAGGAACTGCGCTCACGCGGCATCGGCAGCCAACTGATCCGCGCCGCCGAGGAGTTGGCCCGCAAGCGCGGCCTGACCGTCGTCGGTATCGGTGTCGGCAGGGACAATCCGCGCGCCGCCGCGCTGTACCAGCGGCTCGGGTACCGCCCGGTGATCGACTACCTGGACCGCTACACGTACCTCGGCGCGGACGGCGTGGAGCACGAGGTCGTCGACCCGTGCACGTTCCTGACGAAGCCGCTGGTCTGACGCCCCCGGCCGCCGTGCAACGGCCGCACACGGCCGCGCAACGAAACCACGCCCGGTTGCCATGAACGCAACGATCTTGCGGGTATGCGCAAGGTTGCTGCATTACGCCCGTGAAGGCGTGGCAAATAGGGTCATGCGCTGTACGTGGCGTGGCGGGGACCCCGCTCGGTGGGTTTCTGCTCACGCAGGCATGCCGCCGGTCCCCGCCGCCCAGACAGCAGCGACGAAGGAGTCAGCGCGTGCTGGATCAAGGCGCACCCCCGACCGACCGCACCTCGACAGCCCCACCGTCCCCGGGAGCCGTCGGCCGCCTCATGCGGCGCAAACCGGTGGAACGCCTGGTCGCGGAGGGCGGCCAGGGTGAGGGCGGCAGCCTGCGGCGCTCCCTCGGGCTGTGGCAGCTCACCATGATCAGCATCGGCGCCACCCTGGGCACCGGCATCTTCGTGGTCCTCGGCGAGGCCGTCCCCAAGGCCGGTCCCGCCGTCACCCTCTCCTTCGTGATCGCCGGTCTCACGGCGCTCTTCTCCGCCCTCTCGTACGCCGAACTGGCCGGCACCATCCCGGTCTCCGGCTCCTCGTACTCGTACGCATACGCAACGATGGGCGAGCTGATCGCCTGGATCTGCGGCTGGTGTCTGGTCCTGGAGTACGGCGTTTCCGTGGCCGCCGTGGCCGTCGGCTGGGGCGAGTACCTCAACGAGTTGCTCGACGGGACCATCGGCGTCACCATCCCGGACGCCCTGTCGGCCCCGCCCGGCGACGGCGGCATCTTCAACCTGCCCGCGCTGATCGTCGTACTCCTCGCCATGGCGTTCCTGATCGGTGGCGCCCGCGAATCCGCCCGTGCCAACACCGTCATGGTGTGCGTGAAGATCGCCGCCCTGGTGCTGTTCTGCGCGATCGGCGTCCAGGGCTTCAGGTCCGGGAACTACGAGCACTTCATGCCGCTGGGCATGGCGGGTGTGAGCGCCGCCGGGGCGACTCTGTTCTTCTCGTACATCGGCTTCGACGCGGCCTCCACCGCCGGCGAGGAGGCGAAGAACGCACAGCGCGACCTGCCTCGCGCGATCATGCTGTCGCTGGTCATCGTCACCGCGCTGTACGTGCTGGTCGCGGCCGTCGCCGTCGGTGCCAAGCCCTGGCGGCGGTTCAACGACTCCGAGGCCGCGCTCGCCCAGATCATGCGGGACGTCACCGGGCAGACCTTCTGGGGCACCCTGCTCGCCGCCTGCGCCGTCATCGCCATCGCGAGCGTCGTGCTGACCGTGCTCTACGGCCAGACCCGCATCCTCTTCGCGATGTCCCGCGACGGCCTCGTGCCCAAGGTGTTCGCCAGGGTCCACCCGAAGACCGGCACGCCCCGCGCCAACACCGTGATCGTCTCGCTGTTCTGCGGTGTGCTCGCCGCCGCGATCCCGCTCGGGCAGCTCGCCGACGCCACCAGCATCGGCACCCTGTTCGCCTTCGCCCTGGTCAACATCGCCGTGGTGGTGCTGCGCCGGACCCGCCCGGCCATGACCCGCACCTTCCGCGTCCCGCTCTCGCCGGTCCTGCCCGCGCTGGGCTTCGCGTTCTGCGTCTGGATGATGGGCAGCCTGTCCGCCGTCACCTGGGTGGTCTTCGGTGTCTGGATGGCCGTCGGGCTCGTGTTCTACTTCGTGTACGGGTATCGGCGTTCCCGCCTCGCCGCACCGGAAGTGCCCGCAGACTCCTGAGTATCCGCAAACACCTGAAGTGCCCGCACCACCAGAAGTGAAGTGAACGACCCCCAGTGCTGAACGATCTCGACGAACGCATCGTGCACGCCCTCGCCGAGGACGCCCGCCGCTCCTACGCGGACATCGGGCAGCTCGTCGGCCTGTCCGCGCCCGCTGTGAAGCGGCGCGTGGACCGGCTGCGCGCCACCGGTGCCATCACCGGGTTCACCGTGCGGGTGGACCCGTCGGCCCTCGGCTGGGAGACCGAGGGGTTCGTCGAGATCTACTGCCGGCACAACACCTCGCCGGACGTCATCCGGCGGGGCCTGGAGCGCTATCAGGAGGTTGTGGCCGCGTCGACCGTCACCGGCGACGCGGACGCGATCGTCCAGGTCTTCGCCTCCGACATGCGCCACTTCGAGCGGGTCCTGGAGCGGATCGCCGGGGAGCCGTTCGTCGAGCGCACCAAGTCGGTGCTGGTGCTGTCGCCGCTGCTGCGCCGCTTCTCGTCGGGTTCGCCGACGTAACGTTCCTGACGGTCGGCGGTCGTAATCCCGCTGACTGACGCGCCGGTTCTGTCTACCATCGGTGACATGACCTGGCGACATTGATCTTCCCGCCGTGCCTCCCGAGGGCCGCCTCGGACGCCGTACTCCGAGCGTCCGAACTGTCCCTGCGGGAAGGCCACATGACACTCTCACCTGCACGCGTGCCCGCCGCCACCGGCGTGCGGCGGCTCACGGCCACGCTGTACGGCTACGCGTTCCTCGACGACTTCGTCCTGCTCTACCCGGTGTACGCGCTGCTGTTCAGCGACACCGGTCTGTCGGTCTGGCAGATGTCCTCCCTGTTCGCCATCTGGTCGATCACCGGCGTGGTGCTGGAGGTGCCCTCCGGCGCCTGGGCCGACGCCGTCTCCCGTCGGCTGCTGCTCTGGCTCGGCCCGCTGCTGACCGCCGCGGGCTTCGCCCTGTGGGTGCTCACCCCGTCGTACTGGGCCTTCGCCCTCGGCTTCGTGCTGTGGGGCGCGCGCGGAGCGCTCGGCTCCGGTGCGTTGGAGGCCCTCGTCTACGAGGAGCTGGAGCGGCTCGGCGCGGCCGATCGGTACGCCCACGTCATGGGCCGGGCCCGGGCCGCGGGGCTCGTCGCGGTCATGGCGGCGATGGGTCTCGCCGGGCCCGTGTTCGCCTGGGGCGGCTACCCGGCCGTCGGCGCGGCGAGCGTGCTGGCCTGTCTGGCCTCCGCGGCGACGGCGACCCGCTTCCCGGAGCACCGGGTGCCGGGGGAGAGCGACGGCGACAGCTGGGCCGTGACCCTGAAGGCCGGGCTCGCGGAGGTCCGCCGCAACCGGTCGCTGCGCGGGGCGATCCTGCTCGTCCCGGTCGTCAGCTCCGTATGGAGCGCGCTCGACGAGTACACGCCGCTGCTGGCACGGGACACCGGCGTGGCCGAGGCGACGGTGCCGTATCTGCTCCTGATGATCTGGACCGGCGCGACGGCCGGGAGCCTGCTGTCCGGCCGTTTCGAACGCCTCGGGACGCCGGGACTCGCGTGGCTGCTCGGCGGAGCGGCCGTGGCGCTGGCCGTGGGTGCCGCGGCCCGGACACCGGTCGCCCTCGGCCTCGTCGCCCTCGCCTTCGCCGGCTTCCAGCTGGCGACCGTCCTGGCCGACGTCCGCCTCCAGCGGCGCATCGACGACACCGGCCGGGCCACCCTCACTTCGGTCGCGGGCCTGGGCACGGAACTGGTCACGGTCGCCGTGTACGCCGGTTACGCGGCGATTGCGACGAGGACCGCCCACAGCACGGCCTTCGCGCTGTTCGCGATGCCGTACCTGGTGACGGCGGTGCTGCAGGGGCTGACTAGAAGCCCGGCCGCCAAGGCACGACCTTGAAGTCGCCGGTGCCCTTCCTGACCTTCTCGAAGGGGGCCGAACTCACGCACTTGGGCAGGTCCTTCGGCCCCATGTCCTCACTCGCCGCCCAGCTGTACCCGAGCCGGTCGACGCCGCCCGTGTCGTGGACGGTGATGCCCACGTGGTGACCCTTGACCCCGTCCAGATCGGTGTCCGTGATGACGCCGGAGACGACGGCCACCTTGCCGCCGGTGACCAGGCAGTCGACCTTCGCCTTCGCCCAGCCGCCCTCGCCGTTGGCCGCGTAGTGGCTCCAGCGGAAGGTGCCGGTCGCCTTGAGCGGGTTGTCGTTGTCCTTCGCCGCGAGGTGGGCGTCGAAGGTGAAGGTGATGTCGTCGCCCGCGACGCGGTAGAGCTTCGCGGTGCCGGTGAGCGCGGCGGCCTCCCGTTGCGGGCGGCCGCCGTCTCCGGACGCAACGGCGACCCCCGTCGCGCCGGCGGTGAGCAGGAGCACGGCCCCGAGCACGGCGATCCTGGTGCGAGTACGACGCTGCATGACGGTCCTTTCTGCAGGTGAAGCGGACGCTCACCACTGTCCCCGGCGCCGCGCCCCCGCCGCATCGAGCCCGAGTCGGCACCCCGCCTCCGCCGCCCGGCGGGGACCCCGTGGTGCGCTGCGCCTCCAGGAGGACCAGCCCTACGCCCGAGGGCACGCAACGAATCGCCGCCGGACGGATGGCGCACGCAACAAACCGCTCACTGGCGCGCAACGGCTCCTTCTTGCTGGTCCGAGCCCTGCGCCCGTACCGTCTACATGGCCCCCGAAACCCCTCCATACCGTCGAGGAATCCCCATGCGCACCGCCCTGCTGCAGAGCTCCGGACGCCCCGGCTCAGTCGCCGAGAACCTCAAGGTCCTCGACGCTGCCGCGGGCCGTGCCGCCGCCGCGGGCGCCGGGCTGCTTGTGGCGCCGGAGATGTTCCTGACCGGCTATGCGATCGGCGACGACATCGGCCGCCTCGCCGAGCCCGCCGACGGCGACTCGGCGGACGCGATCGCCGACCTCGCCGGACGGCACGGGCTCGCGATCGCGTACGGATATCCGGAGCGGGACGGTGAGACGGTCTTCAACTCCGCCCAGCTGATCTCCGCCGAGGGCATCCGCCTCGCCAACTACCGCAAGACCCACCTCTTCGGCTGCTTCGAACGCGACCACTTCACCCCGGGCGAGCAGCCGGTCGTCCAGGCCGAGCTGGGCAGCCTCCGCGTCGGCCTCATGATCTGCTACGACGTCGAGTTCCCGGAGAACGTCCGCGCCCACGCCCTCGCCGGCACCGACCTCCTGGTCGTCCCGACGGCGCAGATGCACCCCTTCCAGTTCGTCGCCGAGTCGATGATCCCGGTGCGCGCCTTCGAGAACCAGATGTACGTCGCGTACGTCAACCGGGTCGGCCAGGAAGGGGAGTTCGACTTCGTCGGGCTCTCCGCGCTGGCCGGTCCCGACGGGGTCGCCCGCGCCCGCGCCGGCCGCGGCGAGGAGCTCGTCTTCGCCGACACCGACCCCGCCTTCCTCGCCGCCTCCCGCGAGGCGAACCCGTACCTGAAGGACCGCCGCCCCGGCCTCTACGGGTCCCTGGTCTGAAGTCCCACCGAAACAAGCCTCCCCCAGTAGCTTTCGTGCAAGGAGTCCGTACCCCATGACGTCCACCGTGCCCAACGCCGTCGAGCACGCAGACGAGCAGCAGCCGCCGATCACGATGTTCGGCCCGGACTTCCCGTACGCCTATGACGACTTCCTCGCCCACCCGGCGGGCCTCGGCCAGATACCGGCGACCGAGCACGGCGCCGAGGTCGCGGTCGTCGGCGGCGGCCTGTCCGGCATCGTGGCCGCGTACGAGCTGATGAAGATGGGCCTCAAGCCCGTCGTGTACGAGGCCGACCGGATCGGTGGGCGCCTGCGCACGGTCGGCTTCGACGGCCCGGGCACCGACGGACTCACCGCCGAGATGGGCGCGATGCGCTTCCCGCCCTCCTCCACGGCGCTCCAGCACTACATCGACCTGGTGGACCTGAAGACCCAGCCGTTCCCCAACCCCCTTGCGGAGGCGACCCCTTCGACCGTCGTCGACCTCAAGGGCGAGTCGCACTACGCCGAGACGGTCGACGACCTGCCGCAGGTCTACCGCGATGTCGCCGCCGCCTGGAACAAGTGCCTCGAAGAAGGCGCCGACTTCTCCGACATGAACCGCGCGATGCGCGAGCGCGACGTGCCGCGCATCCGCGAGATCTGGGCGAAGCTGGTCGAGAAGCTCGACAACCAGACCTTCTACGGCTTCCTCTGCGACTCGGAGGCCTTCAAGTCCTTCCGGCACCGCGAGATCTTCGGCCAGGTCGGCTTCGGCACGGGCGGCTGGGACACCGACTTCCCGAACTCCATCCTGGAGATCCTGCGCGTCGTCTACACCGAGGCCGACGACCACCACCGCGGCATCGTCGGCGGCAGCCAGCAGCTGCCGTTGCGCATGTGGGAGCGCGAGCCGGAGAAGATCGTCCACTGGGCCCACGGGACCTCGCTGGCGAAGCTGCACGAGAACGGCGAACCGCGCCCGGCCGTGACCCGGCTGCACCGCACGGCGAACAACCGGATCACGGTCACCGACGCGAACGGCGACATCCGCACCTACAAGGCGGCGATCTTCACCGCCCAGTCCTGGATGCTGCTGTCGAAGATCGCCTGCGACGACTCGCTCTTCCCGATCGACCACTGGACGGCGATCGAGCGCACCCACTACATGGAGTCGAGCAAGCTCTTCGTGCCCGTCGACCGGCCGTTCTGGCTGGACAAGGACGAGGAGACCGGCCGGGACGTCATGTCGATGACGCTCACCGACCGTATGACGCGCGGGACTTACCTGCTGGACGACGGTCCCGACAAGCCGGCCGTCATCTGCCTCTCCTACACCTGGTGCGACGACAGCCTGAAGTGGCTGCCGCTGTCCGCGAACGAGCGGATGGAGGTCATGCTGAAGTCGCTCGGCGAGATCTATCCGAAGGTCGACATCAGGAAGCACATCATCGGCAACCCGGTGACCGTGTCCTGGGAGAACGAGCCCTACTTCATGGGCGCGTTCAAGGCCAACCTGCCCGGCCACTACCGCTACCAGCGACGCCTGTTCACGCACTTCATGCAGGACCGGCTGCCCGAGGACAAGCGGGGCATCTTCCTCGCCGGCGACGACATCTCCTGGACGGCCGGCTGGGCCGAGGGCGCCGTCCAGACCGCGCTGAACGCGGTCTGGGGCGTCATGCACCACCTCGGCGGCACGACCGACGCGACCAACCCGGGCCCGGGCGACGTGTACGAGGAGATCGCGCCGGTCGAGCTGCCCGAGGACTAGATTCCGGCGGCGCGCGCCTTCTCGTACACCTCGGCGGCGAGGTCCTTGAGCTCCTGGGCGTCGCGCAGGTCGTGCTGGAGGTCGACGAGGATCTCGTCGACCCCGACCTCGGCATGCGCGAGAAGGTCCTCGACGATCTGGTCGACGCTGCCGTGGAAGGGCGGGCGGTCGGCGCCGTCGTAACCCCCGGGCCGGTAGCGGGTGTTGGCGCGCAGGACCGTCTGGATCGGCTCGGTGCGCCCGCGTTCGGCGGCCAGTTCCTGCAGCTCCTTCCACTGCGCGGCGAGCACCTCGGCTCCCCCCATGCCCACCGGCAGCCAGCCGTCGGCATGGTCGACGAGGCGGCGCCTGGCCTTCCTGGAACCGGCCGCCAGCAGGATCGGGATGGGCCGGGCGGGCTTGGGGCCGACGACGGACGGGTTGATCGTCGTCACGCGACCCTCGTACGACACCGGGTCCGGGCCCCAGACCGCGCGGCACACCTCGATCAGCTCGTCCAGGACCTGGCCGCGCTCCTCGAAGGGGCGCACGGAGGCGGCCGCGTACTCGTCGAACGACCAGCCCGTGCCCAGGCCCGCGACGACCCGGCCGCCGCTCGCCGCGTCCAGCGTGGCCAGGGCCTTGGCGAGCTGGAACGGCACATGCAGCGGGGCGACCAGAACGCTGCTGCCGAGCCGGGCCCGCCGGGTGGCCGCGGCGGCGAGGGTCAGCGTGACCAGGGGCTCGGCGACGCCACGGTACGCGTCCGGCCAGGGCAGGCCCTCGATGCCGTACAGGCCCTGGGTCGCGGGATCCGGGACCAGCAGCCGCTCGTACACCCACAGACTCTCGTAGCCGATCTCCTCGGCCGTGCGCGCGACGTCGGGGACGTCCCTGCCGAGGTCGTACTGCTTGTTCTGGGGGAGACCGAGTCCGAGCCGTACCGGCATACCTGTGCTCCTTTGCAGAAGGTCCGCTCCTGTCGAACGTACAACGCTCATCCAACAGTTGAGGGGCCTCGGCGACGGAGTGGCCGGATCACACCGGCAGGGGTGTGAGCAGCATGCGGCCCGCGAACCCCACCGCCGTGTCGAGCCGTTCCGTGAACTCGGCGGCGACGTCCGGCAGTCCGCGCAGCGCCCACAGCGCACGGGCCGCGGTCCATGTGGCGTCCCTGGCGCGCTCGAGGCTCCATGCGCCGAGCAGATGGGTGAGCGGGTCGGCGATCTGGAGGAGGTCGGGGCCGGGCATCAGATCCTCGCGGATGCGCTCCTCCAGCGAGACGAGGAGGTCGCCCACGCGATCGAACTCGTCCTCCAGCTCGGCCGGTTCGCAGCCGAGGCTACGACAACTGTCCACGACGGCGAGCGCCAGGTCGTGGCCGATGTGCGCGTTGATGCCCGCAAGCGCGAACTGCAGCGGACGTACGCCGGGATGGCGGCGCAGCTGGAACAGCGGCCGCCAGCAGGCCGGCGGCCGACGCTCGCGGGCGACCGCGTCGACGGCGGCCAGATAGCGCTCCGCGAACCGCACGTCCAGCGTGATCGCGGCCCGGGAGTCCGGGAACCCGCCGCCGTCGATACGCCGGTCGACCGCCTCGGTGACGGCGAGGTAGACGCGGTTGAAGACGGCCACGCCGTCGCGCCCGGGCAGGGCGGCGTCCAGGGCGCGCATCCGCGAGACGACTGTGTCGACTTTGTCTACGGGTTCGGTGAACTGTTCCAATTGCCCCATGGAGGAAGGGTCCCAGTCATAGGCTGACGGGAGTGTCGGCGGGCCCGGCGCTTCCCCAGAACGGGGGAACGCACGAGTCGCGGGGCCGGAGAACTGGGGGGAGCGGTACGGTGCCAGGCTTACGCGCGCAGCGTCTGGCGGCACGCAGGGCCGAGCGCAGGCGCGCCGCCCGGCGCGGTGTCATGGTCGCGGCGGCCTCGGTCGTGGTCGCCGTCGGAACGGTGACCGGTATGGTCTCGGCCCTCGACGACGGCCGTGGCGCCGACGAGGCGAAGCCCGAGGTGACCAGCTCGCCGCGGCTGGAGCAGCTGCCGGTGCTGCCGTCTCCGTCGGTGACGGCCACCAAGTCCGTCTCGCCGACGCCGAGTTCGTCGAAGAAGGTCAGTCCCTCGCTGACGAGGACGGAGAAGAAGCGGCAGCCGGCCACCGTGTCCGCCCGCCTCTACCGCCACCCCGACTCCCAGGTGCTCGACTGGGTCCGCTCCCACCCGGGCGACCCGCGCACGCCGGTCATAGAGTCGCGCATCGCCGACCAGCCGGCCGCGGTGTGGTTCGCCGACTACACGCCCGCGACCATCGCCTCCCGGGTCCGCGCGGTCACCTCGGGCGCCGCGGCGCAGGGCCGGGTGCCGGTCGTGGTGCCGTACGCGATACCGGACCGCGACTGCGGCGGCGCCTCCGAGGGCGGGGCGCCCGACCTTTCCGCGTACGACGCCTGGATCGAGAACTTCGCGGCGGGACTGGGCTCGGGCGAGGTCGTCGTGGTCCTGGAACCCGACTCGATAGCCCAGTCCGACTGTCTCTCCGAGGGCGGGCGGGCGGACCGCTTCGCCTCGTTGGCCCGCGCCGGCCGCGTCCTCAAGGCCGTGAACCCGAAGGCCCGGGTCTACTACGACGCCGGCCACTCCGGCTGGAACACCCCCGGCAAACAGGCCGCGCTGCTGAAGCAGGCGGGCGCCGCCTCGGCCGCCTCCTCCGACGGCATCTTCAGCAACGTCTCCAACTTCCACACGACGGCCGACGAGATCGCCTATGACCGACAGGTCCTCGCCGCCCTCGGCGGACCGCCCGGCCTGGGCGCCGTCATCGACACCAGCCGCAACGGCAACGGCGCCCCGGCCGACGGTGAGTGGTGCGATCCGGCGGGCCGCAGGATCGGCCGCACGCCGACGCTCGGCACGGGCGAGGCACGCATCGACGCATACCTGTGGGTGAAGCTGCCGGGGGAGTCGGACGGCTGCAAGGGGTCGCCGGGGACGTTCACGCCGTCGTACGCCTACGACTTGGCGCGCTGAGCCCCCTCGTCGTAGGAACTGGTCCCCTCGTCGAGCAGCGGATGCTGCGTCTTGAGGTGGGCCGGGGCG
Source organism: Streptomyces sp. NPDC047043 (assembly GCF_040644055.1). Classification (NCBI taxonomy): domain Bacteria; kingdom Bacillati; phylum Actinomycetota; class Actinomycetes; order Kitasatosporales; family Streptomycetaceae; genus Streptomyces; species Streptomyces sp. NPDC047043. The sequence goes on along the minus strand of NZ_JBEYVO010000005.1, from coordinate 57,965 downwards.
AACGCCCGCAGTGCGTGGTAGCCGGTGATGACGACCAGCGTGCCCAGCGCGATCTCTGTACGTGAAATCTGTCCGGACCATTGTCACGGGTACCTCGGGGTTCTACGCTCGCACGGTCCTACTCATGAACTGCGTTCACATTCCTGACCATTTGTTCGATGGATCGGAGTGCTAGATGAGAGGAAGATCCCGTGCGGCCGTCCTGCTGGCCGCGATGGTGAGTCTTGGAGCCGTCCTCGTCCCCTCGGCACATGCGACCCCGAAGGCCCCGGACACCGCCGTCCTCGACGGCAGCCGGCTGCAACAGACGAAGGTCCGGCTGGACCGAGGCGATCCCCAACTGCGCCGCTCTCTGCGCAACTTGACGACCCGCGCCGACAACTGGCTGTCCCAGGGCCCCTGGACGGTCGTCGACAAGCCGAAACCCGCACCCGGCGGCGACGTCCACGACTACCTCAGCCAGGCCCCCTACTGGTGGCCCACCACGACCCCGACCGCCGACAACCCGTGGGGCTGCCCCTACGTCCAGCGCGACGGCCAGCGCAACCCCGAGGTCGACTCGGGCACCGACCGCCAGGACGTCGAGCACGTCTTCGACTCGACGTACGACCTGTCCCTGGCCTGGTACTACACGGGCAAGCGGCAGTACGCCGAAAAGGCCGCCCAGATCCTGCGCACCTGGTTCCTCGACCCGGCCACCCGCATGAACCCGAACCTGAACCACGCGCAGTTCATCCCGTGCAAGTACGACGGCCGGGCCATCGGCATCATCGACTTCTCGCAGTCGTACACGAGCGTGCTCGACGCCCAGGCCGTCCTCGCCACCGGCGCCCCGGGCTGGAGCGCCAAGGACCGCACCGCGATGGGCAAGTGGAACGCCGACTTCCTCGGCTGGCTGAAGAACAGCGACTTCGGCAAGGAGGAGGGCGCGGCGGCCAACAACCACGGCACCTTCTACGACATGCAGCTCGCCGCCCTCGCGTACGCGACCGGCGACAAGGCGCTCGCCCGGCGGACCGTCCTCGACGCGCGCGCCCGGCGCATCGACCCGCAGATCGCCGCCGACGGCAGCCAGCCGCAGGAGCTCGCGCGGACGCGGAGCTGGCACTACTCGACCTTCGACCTGGTCGCCTACACCCGGCTCGCGGCCATCGGCCGGCATGTCGGCGTCAACCTGTGGGCCTATCAAGGGCCGGACGGACAGGGCCTGTTCAAGGCCGTGGACTATCTGCTGCCCGCCGCGACCGGGGCCGCCGCGTGGTCGTACCCGGAGCTCGAGTTCCACCGCTTCGCGGCGACCGACGTGGTGCACGCGGCGGCGGACGCGGGGGACAAGGCGGCGCAGAAGGCCGTACCGAAGCTGGAGTCACCGCCCGGCGGTGACCTCTGGGGCCTGCGGCCGGCCGCCGAGCAGTTGGACTCCATAGCGGGCTGACCGGGCCCTTCCCGACCGGGACTCCTGGGCGTCCGCTCCGGGTGGAGCGTCCCCACCGCTCCATCCCGCGACGCCCAGGGGTCCCTCCGGCCTCAGGGCCGAGGGTCGGGAACTGCTGCGGCCTGCGGACCGACCCCGGACCGGGCGCGGCGGTCGCCGGTGCGCAGTACCCCCGCGAAGACCGCGAGGCCGCTCGCCAGGACGGTCACCAGCACGAACGACACCACCAGGCTCGTCGCCTGCGCCACCCCGCCGATCAGGCTCGGCGCGATCAGGCCCGAGGTGTAGGTGATGGTCGCGACGCCCGCGATGGCCTGGCTCGGGTTCGGGCCGCTGTGGCCCGCCGCCGCGAAGCACAGCGGTACGACGACGGCGATGCCGAGACCGAGCAGCGCGAAGCCCGTCATGGCCACCGCCGGATGACCCGCGAGGACGATGAGCAGCCCGCCGAGCACGGCGAACCCGCCGCCCGCCCGCACCGTGCGGACCGCGCCGAAGCGGTTCACCACCGCGTCGCCCGCGATCCGGGCCAGGGCCATGGTGAGCATGAAACCGGTCGTGCACGCGGCCGCGAGGCCCGCCGAGGTGTCCAGCTGGTCGCGCAGGAAGACCGCCGACCAGTCGAGGCTGGCGCCCTCCGCGAACACCGCGCAGAAGCCGACGGTGCCGATCAGCAGCGCGGACTTCGGCGGCAGCGCGAACCTCGGCGGCGGCTCCTCGTCCTCGGCGGGCTGCAGGTCGAGCACCCAGGTGCAGGCCAGCAGGCCGAGGAGGGTGAGCGTCGCCGCTGCCAGCGCGAAGTGCAGACGCGCGTCCGAACCGAGGTGTGCGGCGAGCGTGCCGCCCGCCGAGCCGATCAGGGCGCCCGCACTCCACATGCCGTGCAGACCGGACATGATCGACTTGTTCAGCTGGTGCTCGATCTCGACGCCGAGCGCGTTCATCGCGACGTCGGCCATGCCCGCGCTCGCGCCGTACACGAACATCGCCAGGCACAGGGTGAGCATGTTCGGCGCGAGGGACGGCAGGACGAGAGCCAGCGTCCACAGCGCGATCAGTCCGCGCAGCGCCGTCCGGCTGCCGAAGCGGTGGCTGATCCGGCCGGCCAGCGGCATGGAGCAGGAGGCGCCGAACGCCGTGAAGGCGAGCGCGAAGCCCAGTTGGCCCGCGCTCAGCCCCGCGTGGTCCTGGATCCACGGCACACGCGTCGCGAAGGAGCCGGTGACCGCGCCGTGCACGGCGAACACGGCGGCCACGGCGTACCGTGCCCGCCTCACCTCGCGCAGGTCGTAGACCACGTCGCCCATTCTCGGCCCCCTCCGGTTCCCGCTCGAATGTCTCCGGTTCTCACTCGCGTCGCGTAAACTATCAGGGACCCTGCCTGATAGATAGAGGATTAATGGCCGCACGGCCGCGGGGGCCGGGCTACCGGTCACCCGCCGCGCGGCTCCGCCGATCTGGAAGGATCCCGGCATGCCCGCATCACCGAGCACCGCCCGGGCCATCAACGACCGGCTCGCCCTGCGTCTGCTCCAGCAGGAGGGCCCGTTGACGGCAGGACAGCTGAAGCAGCTGACCGGCCTGTCCCGGCCGACCGTGGCCGACCTCGTGGAACGCCTCACGGCGTCCGGTCTGATCACCGTGGTCGGCGAGGCGGGCGAGCAGCGGCGCGGGCCGAACGCCCGGCTGTACGGCATCGTCGCCGACCGCGCCCACCTCGCGGCGCTGGACGTACGCACCGAAGGCGTCTCCGTGGTCGTCTCCGACCTGGTCGGCGGGATGCTCGCCGAGGCGTCCGTGCCGATCGGCGGCGACATCGGGACCGGACCCGCGGTGGAGCAGGCGGTCGCGCTGGTCGAACGCGTGGTCAAGGAGGCCGGCGCCGACCGGCTGCACACCGTGGGCATCGGTGCCCCCGGCCTGATCGATCCGTCCACCGGTGAACTCCGCGACTCCTCGGGCCTGCCGGAATGGCACCGCCGCCTGTGCGCAGCCCTTCAGGAGCGCTTTCCCGAGACCCGCGTCAACGTCGAGAACGAGACCAACCTCGCGGCACTGGCCGAACAGCGCGACGGCGCGGCCCGCGACCGGGCCACGTTCGTGCTGCTGTGGCTCGGCCACGGCACGGGAGCCGCGGTGGTCCTCGACGGCGCGCTGCGGCGCGGCGCCTCCGGCGGCACCGGGGAGATCGGCTTCCTGCCGGTGCCGGGGTCGAGCGGACTGCCCTCGGCGACGGACTGCGAGGGTGGCTTCCACTCGCTGGCGGGTTCGGCGGCGATCGTGGAGCTGGCGGGGGAGCACGGGGTGGTGGCGGAGGGTGTGGAACGCGAGCCGGTCGCCGCAGCCGTCGTACAGGCGGCGGTGGCTGCTGTTTCGGCGGCCGATGCGGTGTCCGTTGTTCCGGGTTGGGATGCAGCGGGCGCTGTGCTCGTCCCCGGTGCCGGTTCCGCAGCCCGTTTCCTGGATGCCCTGGCCGACCGGCTCGCCGTGGGGGTCGCCTCCGTCGTGGCGATCCTCGACCCCGGATGCGTCGTCCTGGGCGGCGAGGTCGGACAGGCCGGCGGGGACGAACTCGCCGCACGCGTGGAGGAGCGGGTCCGACGGATGTCGCCCCTGCCCACCGAGGTCCGCACCGGCGACCTCGGCGGCGGCGCCGTACTGCGCGGAGCGCTCCTCACCGCACGGGACCGCGCTCAGGACGAGCTGTTCGCGCCTCCCGAACGCTGACCCGCCGCCTGAGGTGGCTCACCCCTGCCGCCTCGCCAGGTACTCCTCGAACGTCCCCTTCCCCACGGCGTGTTCGGGCGTCAGATGTCCGCCACCGCGGAATTCCCGGTACGCCCTGCCCCACAGCGGCACGTTCACCACCGCCCGCCGGCGGCCCGTCGCCTTGAGGTAGGCGCGGGCCAGCGACTCGAAGGTGCGGATCTCCGGCCCACCCATGTCCTCGACCCGCCCGGCGGGCTCGCCCACCGCCAACTCGGCCAGCCGGTCCGCGACTTCGGCCACCTCGATCGGCTGGTCCCGCACACCGGCCGGCAGCAGCACGACCGGCAGCTTCGCGAGCGCCTTGAACAGCATCACCGGCAGATCGTGGAACTGGGTCGTGCGCAGCACCGTCCAGCCCAGCCTCGACTCCTCGATCATCTTCTCGATGGCGAGCTTGGCCTTGTAGTAGCCGAACGGCACCCGGTCGACACCGACGATCGAGATGAAGACCAGATGGCCCACCCCGGCCCGGCGCGCCGCCGCGATCAGACGCGCGGCCGCCTTCTCGTCACCGCCGGTCTGCGTGGTCGCGCAGTGCACGATCGTGTCGACGCCCCCGACCGCCGCGTCCAGCTTGGCACCGCCCTCGCGCAGATCGACGGCGTACGGCTCACTGTGCCGGCTCAGCACCCGCACGTCGTGCCCGTCCGCCCGCAGCCGCGCGGTGACGAGCCGGCCGAGGGTTCCGGTACCGCCGGTCACCAGGATCGTGGTCATGCCGTTCAGCTCCTTCTGATGCGGGGTGCTCCCGGGTGGAGCGCCCTGCGTGAGCTGAGACCTTTCAGCCCGGGTCGAATGTGACAGGCCACTGCGGGTGGTATGTCACATATCACCCGCGTGTGGAATGTGACATACCACTACGACCGCGCGAGCTGACCGCGCACGTAGCCCAGCTTGTCCGGATTCACCACGGCCCGCACATGCGCGACAACACCGTCGCGAACCTCGAACGCGAGCACGGCGACGAGCGTGTCGCCCCGCCAAGCGGCCAGCCCGGGCCCGCCGTTGACTTCGGTCGTCGTGAAGTCCAGGCCCACGGCGAACTTCTCGGCACCGCCCACCGTGAGCCGGGCGACCTTGTCGCGCCCCTCGACCGGCCGCCGGGCCGCGCTGACCTTGCCGCCGCCGTCGCTCGTCCAGGTCACATCGGCCGCCAGCAGCTTCTCCAGACCGGCCAGATCACCGTCCCGGGCCGCCGTGAGGAACGACTCGACGAGCTCCTCCTGCAGCTCCGGCGCCGACTCGAACCGGGGCTGCGGCTCGCCCACCCGCTGCACCGCCCGCCGGTACAGCTGACGGCAGTTGGGCTCGGTCAGGTCCAGGACGCCGGCGATCTCGCGGTGCCCGTAGCCGAACGCCTCCCGCAGCACGTACACCGCGCGCTCGGTCGGGGTGAGCCGCTCCAGCAGCACCAGCATCGCCATCGACACGGCGTCGCGCTGCTCGGCCGACTCCAGCGGGCCGAGAGCACCGTCCGAGGTGATCACCGGCTCCGGCAGCCACGCCCCCACGTACTGCTCGCGTCGGGCCCGCGCCGAGGTGAGCCGGCTGAGGCAGAGGTTGGTGACGACCTTGGCGAGCCAGGCCCCCGGGTACTCGATGCCCGCGCGGTCGGCGCCGCTGAAACGCAGATACGCGTCCTGTACGGCGTCCTGCGCCTCGTCGGCCGATCCCAGCATGCGGTAGGCCAGGCCGAACAGGCGCGGGCGGTGACTCTCGAACTCCTCGGCGAGCGCAGTCGTCATACCCATCACCCTGCCAGAGCCCACCCGGACACGGATGATGAGGCCCGGCGGCGGGCAAGGGCCGTCGTCACCACCGCCGGGCCGGTCTGCGCAGCCCCCGAAAGGACTAGACCAAAGCGTCCACCAGGTGAGGCGGGTTGAGAAGTCCAGTGACGTCCCTTGTGAGCCACCCCACACAGTTCACCCGTATGGACGTCGATCAGGCGTGGCACACTGGCTCTGTACCAGAAGCAGCGCACTCCGGGGTCGGTGAAAGTCCGAACCGGCGGTTACAGTCCGCGACCCGGCCGCTTCCAGCGGCCGGTTGACCAGGTGAAATTCCTGGACCGACGGTTAAAGTCCGGATGGGAGGCAGTGCGCGGCGGGCGGGCATTCGTGCGCGCCGCCGTATCGGTCCGTCCTGCGGGACGGGTGCGTCCGGCGTCGCCCCCGGTGTCCCTGCTCGTACATTCTGTCGTCATCGACAGCCCCGGAGTCCGTGCCCCAATGAGGCAGGAGGACCCGGGAAGTGTTCACCGGAATCGTCGAAGAGCTGGGCGAGATCACCGCCGTCGAGAACCTCGGCGACGCCTGTCGCTTCCGAGTGCGCGGCCCCGTCGTCACCGAGGGCGCGAAGCACGGTGACTCCATCGCGGTGAACGGCGTCTGCCTCACCGTCGTCGAGCACGAGGGCGACGAGTTCACCGCCGACGTCATGGCGGAGACCCTCGACCGCTCCAGCCTCGGTGCCATCGCCGTCGGCTCCCGCGTCAACCTCGAGCGCCCCACCGCCGTGGGCGCACGCCTCGGCGGCCACATCGTGCAGGGCCACGTCGACGGCACCGGCCATGTCCTCGAGCGCAGGCCCTCCGACAACTGGGAGATCATCAAGATCGCCCTCCCCGCGGAGCTGACCCGCTACGTCGTCGAGAAGGGCTCCATCACCGTCGACGGCATCAGCCTCACCGTCGTCGACGCCGGCCCGGACTACTTCACGGTCAGCCTCATCCCGACCACCCTCGCTCTGACCACGCTCGGCATCAAGCAGCCCGGCGACCCGGTCAACCTCGAGGTGGACGTCGTCGCCAAGTACGTCGAGCGCCTGCTGACGAGCAGTCAGGGGGCGGCCAAGTGAACTGGCTGAACTCCGAGGCGTTCACCCTCCTCGACCAGCGCATCATCTGGTCGGACATGATCGGCAACATCCTCGGCCTGATCACCCTCGCCCTCGGCTGGCGCCGCTCCCTGCTGACCTGGCCGGTCCAGTTCCTCTCCGGCCTGGTCCTCTTCATCGCCTTCTACGGCCACTTGGCGGGCAGCGCCGGCAAGCAGGTCGTCGTCATGGTCGTCGCCCTGTACGGCTGGTGGCAGTGGAACCGCAACAAGGATCAGTCGGAGGACGGTCACATCGCCCCGCGGTTCGCCACCTGGCGCGAGCGCGGCGCGATGATCGCCGCCGCCGCGGTCGGCACGGTCGCGGTCGCCCTGCTCTTCAAGGCCTACCCGTCCCTGTCCTGGGACCCCTGGCCGGACGCCTACATCTTCGTCGGGACCATCGTCGCCATGTACGCCCAGGCGCGCGGCATGGTCGAGTTCTGGATCGCCTGGCTCCTCGTCGACCTGGTCGGCGTCCCCCTCAACTTCGCCAACGGCTACGCCTTCTCCGGCTTCGTCTACGTCATCTACGGCGCACTCGTCCTGTGGGGCATGCGCGACTGGTGGCTGCGCTCCCGCAGGACGTCGCAGCCCGTCCTGGAAGGAGCGCCGGCATGACCTCGGCACCGATTCTCTACAGCACCGACGGCATCGAGGACTGGTCGCTCGACCCGATCGAGCAGGCCATCGCCGACATCGCGGCCGGCCGCCCGATCGTCGTCGTCGACGACGAGGACCGCGAGAACGAGGGCGACCTCGTCGTCGCCGCCGAGAAGGTCACCCCCGAGATCGTGGCCTTCATGATGAGCGAGTGCCGCGGCCTGATCTGCGCCCCCATGGAGGGCGAGGAGCTGGACCGGCTCGAACTCCCGCAGATGGTCCAGGACAACACCGAGTCGATGAAGACCGCCTTCACGGTCTCCGTCGACGCCTCCGGCGCGCACGGCGTCACCACCGGGATCTCGGCCGCCGACCGCGCCACCACGCTCCAGCTCCTGGCGAGCGGCGACGCCGAGGCGACCGACTTCGTCCGCCCCGGCCACATCTTCCCGCTCCGTGCCCGGGCCGGCGGCGTCCTGACCCGCAACGGCCACACCGAGGCCGCCGTCGACCTCGCCCGCCTCGCGGGCCTGCGCCCGGCCGGCGCGATCGTCGAGATCGCCGGCGAGGACGGCCGGATGCTGCGCCTGCCCGAGCTGATCCCGTTCGCCCGCAAGCACGGCCTGACGATCATCTCCATCGAGGACCTGATCGCCTACCGCCGTACCAGCGAGCCCACCGTGCGCCGCGAGGCCGAGACCCATCTGCCCACCGCCCACGGCGAGTTCAAGGCCTACGGCTACCGCTCCACCGTCGACGGCGTCGAGCACGTCGCCCTCGTCCACGGCGAGATCGGCGACGGCGAGGACGTCCTGGTCCGGGTCCACTCCGAGTGCCTGACCGGCGACATCTTCTCCTCCCTGCGCTGCGACTGCGGCCCCCAGCTGGACGCCTCCCTGGAACGCATCCAGGCCGAGGGCAGGGGAGTGGTGGTCTACCTGCGCGGCCACGAGGGACGCGGCATCGGCCTGCTGTCCAAGCTGCGCGCCTACGAGCTCCAGGAGCGCGGCCGCGACACGCTCGACGCCAACCTCGAACTCGGCCTGCCCGCCGACGCCCGGGACTACGGCGCCGGCGCGCAGATCCTGGAGGACCTCGGCGTCCGCAGCGTGCGCCTGATGACCAACAACCCCGACAAGACCGATGCTCTTGTCCGCCACGGCCTCAAGGTCAGCGGCCGCGAGCCGATGCCCGTACAGGCGGGCGAGCACAACCTCCGCTACCTGCGCACCAAGCGGGACCGGATGGGACACGACCTGCCCTGGCTGGACGCCACCCCGGTGTCCACCTGCAGCAACCAATAACAGCACCTCGAGGAGAGAAGAGAACGTGAGCGGCAAGGGCGCACCGGAGCTGTCCGTACGCAACGTCGGAGACCTGCGGGTCGCCGTCATCGCGGCGCAGTGGCACGAAAAGGTGATGGACGGCCTGGTGGACGGCGCCCTGCGCGCCCTGCACGACCTCGGCATCGACGAGCCGACCCTCCTGCGGGTCCCCGGCAGCTGGGAACTCCCGGTCGTCGCCAAGGTCCTCGCGGGCCGCGGCTACGACGCGATCGTCGCCCTGGGCGTCGTCATCCGCGGCGGCACCCCCCACTTCGAGTACGTCTGCCAGGGCGTGACCCAGGGCCTCACCCAGGTGTCCGTCGAGACCGGCGTCCCCGTCGGCTTCGGCGTACTGACCTGCGACACCGAGGAGCAGGCCCTGGACCGGGCCGGCATCGAGGGCTCCAACGAGGACAAGGGGCACGAGGCGGTGACCGCTGCGGTGGCCACCGCAGCGACCCTCCGCTCAGTATCTGAACCGTGGCGCTGACGAAGGTGTCATTTGGCATAGGCTGAGCGACACCATGTCCAATAAGACGTTCGAGGAGCTCTTCACCGAGCTCCAGCACAAGGCCGCCCACGGCGATCCCGCCACTTCCCGCACCGCAGAACTGGTCGGCAAGGGCGTCCATGCCATCGGCAAGAAGGTCGTCGAAGAGGCCGCCGAGGTCTGGATGGCCGCCGAGTACGAGGGCAAGGAAGCGGCCGCCGAGGAGATCTCGCAGCTGCTGTACCACGTCCAGGTGATGATGGTCGCCCGCGGGATCTCCCTGGACGACGTCTACGCCCACCTCTGAGCCGTAACCCGCACACCAGCACCGTACGCACGAACAAAGGAAGCCGACCTCATGCTGCGCATCGCCGTCCCCAACAAGGGTTCCCTGTCAGGCCCTGCGGCGGAGATCCTGCATGAGGCCGGCTACCAGCAGCGCCGCGAGTCCAAGGAGCTGCGCATCGTCGACCCGGTCAACGACGTCGAGTTCTTCTACCTCCGGCCGCGCGACATCGCGATCTACGTCTCCTCCGGCCAGCTCGACATCGGCATCACCGGCCGCGACCTGCTGATCGACTCCGGAGCCAACGCCGAGGAGATCCTCCCGCTCGGCTTCGCCCGCTCCACCTTCCGCTTCGCGTCCAAGCCGGGCGCGGCGAGCGGCGTCGAGGACCTGAACGGCAAGACCGTGGCCACCTCGTACGAGGGGATCGTCGCCAAGCACCTGGCCGACAGCGGCATCGACGCCTCCGTGGTCCACCTCGACGGTGCCGTCGAGACCGCCATCGAGCTCGGTGTGGCCGAGGTCATCGCGGACGTCGTCGAGACCGGCACCTCGCTGCGCAACGCGGGCCTGGAGGTCTTCGGCGAGCCGATCATGAAGTCCGAGGCCGTCGTCATCCGCCGCACCGGGGCGGACGGCGAGGAGCCCAAGGTGCAGCAGTTCCTGCGCCGCCTCCAGGGCGTCCTCGTGGCCCGGACCTACGTGATGATGGACTACGACTGCCGGGTCGAGCAGCTCGAGAAGGCCGTCGCCCTGACCCCGGGTCTCGAGTCCCCGACCGTCTCCCCGCTGCACAACGAGGGCTGGGTCGCCGTCCGCGCGATGGTCCCGGCCAAGGAGGCCCAGCGGATCATGGACGATCTGTACGACCTCGGCGCCCGCGCCATCCTGACCACGGCCATCCACGCCTGCCGTCTCTGAGCGACACCGATCCGATAGACACCGAGAGATGTCCGATCTGCCCACCCTCCCCGTCACGTTCCGGCCGGGCCGCACCCGGGCCGTCCTGCTCACCGCCGGCGTCGCGATCTTCGTCGTCATCACGACGGTCGCGTTCCTGCTGGAGCAGCTCAGCCCGGGCGAGCGCCTGAGCTTCATCTTCACGGCGGCACTGCTCGCCGGGGTGCTGGCCCTGCTCGCCCGAGTCAAGGTCGTCGCCGACGAGTCCGGCGTCACCGTCGTCAACATCGCCAGCAAGCGGCGCCTGGACTGGGCCGAGATCATCCAGGTGAACCTCCGCCCCGGCGACCCCTGGGTGTTCCTCAACCTCAGCGACGGCACCAGCCTGCCCGCGCTCGGCATCCAGCCGGGCATCGCCAAGGAGCGTGCCATCGCCGACGCGCGCACCCTGCGCGCGCTCGCCGAGGCTCGCTCGACAAGGGATCTGCCGTAACGGCCCATGTCTTGATTAATCTGTTGGCGGAGGCGTTTTCGTCGCGCCTCCGCCGCTGATGTTCCCGCCGGGCCACAGCGGCCCCCTGCAACCCGAGGAGTGACTCCCTCCAGCGATGGACGGATCGTCCTGTAGTACCTGCGCCGCCCCCTCACGACATACCGAGGCGGCGGCATCATGACCACCCCCCTGCTGCTCCTCGGAGCGGCCTTCCTGCTGATCCTCGCCAACGGCTTCTTCGTGGCCGCCGAGTTCGGCCTGGTCACGGTCGAGTCGACGGACGCCGAGAAGGCCGCCGCCGAAGGCGACAAGCGAGCCCTCAGGGTCGCCGAGTCGCTCAGGGAGCTGTCCTTCCAGCTCTCCGGCACCCAGCTCGGCATCACCATCACCTCCCTCGTCGTCGGCATGCTCGCCGAGCCCGCGCTCGCGGAGCTGCTGCACGGCCCGTTCACCGCGATCGGCATCCCCGAGGGCGCCGTCTCCGGCGTCGCGGTGGTCGTCGGCATGCTCGCGGCCTCCGCCGTGCAGATGGTGATCGGCGAACTCGTGCCCAAGAACTGGGCGGTGTCCAAGCCCATGCAGGTCGCCCGCTTCGTCGCCGGTCCGCAGCACGCCTTCGCCCGGCTGTTCCGCCCGGTCATCGCCGCGCTGAACGCGGTCGCCAACCGCCTCGTCCGCGCCCTGGGCGTGGAGCCCGCCGAGGAGCTGGCCTCCGCCCGCACCCCCGGCGAACTGGTGTCCCTGGCCCGGCACTCCGCACAGGCCGGCGCCCTGGAACAGGACACCGCCGACCTCTTCGTACGGACCCTGTCGCTCGCCGAGCTGACCGCGCAGCATGTGATGACGCCGCGCGTGAAGGTCAGCGCGCTGCAGTCGTCGACGACCGCCGAGGACGTGGTCAACCTGACCCGCGCCACCGGCCTGTCCCGCTTCCCCGTCTACAAGGAGCGGATCGACGAGGTCGTCGGCATGGTCCACCTCAAGGACGCCCTCGCGGTCCCGGTGCACGAGCGCCTGCGTACCCCCGTCGGCCGTATCGCCCGCCCGGCGCTGCTGGTCCCCGAGACGCTGCCGGTGCAGCCCCTGTTGGCGCAGCTGCGCAGCGAGCAGCCCATCGCCGTCGTCGTCGACGAGTACGGCGGCACGGCCGGCGTCGTCACGCTGGAGGACATCGTCGAGGAGATCGTCGGCGAGGTCCGCGACGAGCACGACGGGCAGGACGTGCCCGAACTCGCCGCCGCCCCGCCGGAGGAGGGCAGGCCCGCCTGGGACGCCGACGGCAGCTGCCGTGTCGACATCCTGCAGCGCATAGGACTCGACGTGCCCGAGGGGCCGTACGAGACCGTCGCCGGGCTGGTCGCCGACCTGCTCGGGCGCATTCCGGCCGCCGGTGACCGCGCCGAACTGCCCGGCTGGCGGCTGACCGTGCGCCGCGTCGGCCACTACCGCGCCGAGCGGGTCCGGCTCGTGCGGACCGGGTCGGTCGTGGAGGTCGCCCGATGAGCCTGCTCCAACTCCTGTTCGCCGCTCTGCTCGTGCTCGCCAACGGCTTCTTCGTCGGCGCCGAGTTCGCCCTCGTCTCGGTACGCCGCAGCCAGATCGAACCCCTCGGCACGGCCCGCGCCCGCCAGGTCCTCTACGGCCTGGAGCGGCTGCCGCAGATGATGGCCGCGGCCCAGTTCGGCATCACCGTCTGCTCGCTGACCCTGGGCGCGGTCGCCGAACCGACCGTCGCACACCTGCTGGAACCGGTCTTCGAGTGGATCCACCTGCCGCACGGGATGATCCACCCACTCGGCTACGTCATCGCGCTCGCCGCCGTGGTCTTCTTCCACCTCGTCATCGGCGAGATGGTCCCGAAGAACCTCGCGATGGCGGCCCCGGAGAAGGCCGCACTGTGGCTCGCACCGGGCCTGGTCGCCTTCGCCCGTCTCTGCAAGCCGATCACCATCGCCCTGGGCGCCGTCGCCCAGGCGATCCTGCGGCTCTTCCGCGTCGAGCCGAAGGACGAGGTCGAGGCCGTCTTCACCAGCGAGCAGCTCAACCGCCTGGTGGAGGACTCCGGCCAGGCGGGCCTGCTGGACCCCGAGGAGCAGGAACGCCTCGAGGACGCGCTGGAGCTGGGCTCCCGCCCGGTGACGGACGTGCTCCTGAAGCGCGAGTCGCTGGTGACGGTCAGCCCGTCGGTCACCCCGGGCCGGATCGTCGAACTCACCGCGCGGACCGGGTACTCCCGCTTCCCGATCGCCGCGGAGAACGGTGCCTTCATGGGCTACCTGCACGTGAAGGACGTACTCGACCTGGAGGACTCGGACCGGGCGGTGCCGCAGCACCTGTGGCGGCCGATGACGACGCTGCGCTCCGAACTCCCCCTGGACGACGCCCTCACGGTCATGCGCCGCGCCGCCACGCACCTGGCCCAGGTGGCCGACGCGTCCGGCAAGGTGCTGGGTCTGGTCGCCCTGGAGGACGTACTGGAACTCCTGGTGGGCGAGGTCACGGACCCGGCGCACCGGGAGGTCGCGGAGGTGCGGGTGACGGAGCCGCGGGCCAGCGGGGAGCCGGAGGGGGCGCTGGCGACGTAGGTGGGGCGGGCGGGGGCAGTGCTATGTCACATACCGCGGCCAGTGCTGTGTGACATGTCGCCGGCCAGTGCCATGTGACATGCCACAACAACAGTGCCATGTCACATGGCAGACGGATCCTGCGGCCCCCGCCCCGACAACACCTCTCCATACGCCTGCATCAGATCCGGCAGTCGCAGAGTCGACAAGTCGTCCCGCGACAACACCCCCGGATACGTCGACAGCCGCAGATCCCGGTACGCGCAGCTCTTCTCGTACAGCGTCCGCAGGAAGCGCCCGTTGCCGAGCTCGTCGATCCAGCCCTGGTCCACCACGTGCCCGGCGATGGAGCGCAGTTCGTCGAGGGCCTCCTCGTCCCACACGTCACCGTTCTCCCCGGCCAGCACCTCGCCGATCGAGGTGAGTTCGAGGGGGCGGTAGGACGGGAAGTCGACGCGGGTCGTGAAGCGGGACGACAGGCCGGGGTTGGCGGCCAGGAGGCGGTCCATGCCCTCCGGGTAGCCGGCCAGGATGACCACCAGGTGGTCGCGGTTGTCCTCGGCCCGCTTCAGCAGGACCTGCAGCGCCTCGTCGCCGTACGCGTCGCCCTTGCCGTAACCGGAGTTGGAGAGCGAGTACGCCTCGTCGACGAAGAGCACGCCGCCGATCGCGGAGTCGATCAGTTCGTTGGCCTTCACGGCCGTCTGGCCCAGGTACTCGCCGACCAGATCGGCCCGCTGGGCCTCGACGAGGTGGTCGCCGCCGAGCAGGCCGAGGGCGTAGAAGACGCGGCCCAGGATGCGGGCCACCGTGGTCTTGCCGGTGCCGGAGGGGCCGGAGAAGACGAAGTGACGCTTGGGCGGCTGGACCGGCAGTCCCTGACCGGCCCGCAGCCTCGCCATGTTCAACTGGGCCGACAATGCCTTGACTTGGCGCTTGACCGGCTCCAGGCCCACCATCCGCTCCAGCTCGGCGAGCGCCTCCTCGAGCAGCGCGGGGTCGGTGGGCCCGGCGGGCAGCGGGGACCCGGTCGGTCCTAATGTCTTCTCGCGCACCGCCGGGTCGATCGCCGACGGCAGCGGGCCGACCGGGGGCAGGTCGGACTCGGTGAGCCTGAGGTCACGGCCCTCGGCGCCGAAGAGCGGGTCGAGGGCGTCGGGGCCCTCCAGGACGTCCTGGCTGCCGGAGAGCGTGATCGCCGCGAGGCCGGCCGCGTCGTCGTATCCGTCGCCCTCGGCGATCGCCGCGAGCCGGGCCGAGGTGTCCATGAACGCGGGGTCCACGCGGTGCACGGCCCGGTACAGGGGGAGCGCGGCCGCCGAGCGGCCCGTGCCCTCGTGGGCCCGCGCGAGCCAGTAGCGCAGTTCCTTGCGCTGCGGCTGTTCGCTGCGGCAGCGCATCAGGGCCGCCGAGAGCAGGGGTTCGGCCTGGCCGTACATCTCGAGCCGGACCCGGGCCATGCCACCGAAGAGGCCCGCCTCGATGCCGAGCAGGGCGTCGTCGATCAACGGGTCGGTGTGGCGGACCAGTTGCTCCCAGTCCTTGACGAGATAGGCACGGCAGGCGTGCAGAAAGCGGACCTGGGGGTCGGCGTCCACCGGCGGCAGCCCGGCGAGCGCCCGGTCCAGCTCCGGGACATGGCGGCCGTCCAGCCAGTGCGAGGCGTGCGCGAGCAGCAGATCGCGCGGGCTCTCCAGCACGGGCTGCACCCACCAGCCGAGCCAGTACCAGGAGTTGAGGGAGCGCCGGTGCCGGGCGCGCTGCTCGCCGAAGCGGTCGCGGTGGCGGAACATCCGTAGCAGCGCGGTCGTCGTGTCGACGCGCAGCGCGTGCAGTCCGAGCCAGCCGTCGGCCATCCCCGGGTCCATCCGGACCGCGGCCCGGAACTCCTCCTCCGCCTGCGGATAGGCGCCCATGGTGTAGGCATCCACACCTCGCATCCAGGCGAGGTCGGCCGGGGCCTCGGGGCCCTGCGTGCCGAAGTCCATCACGTCCCCCACAAACCGTGCCCCCGTCGGTTGTCCGCCCGGACCGGCGTCCGTCGGCCGCCTTGATCGAACCGCCGTGCCGCGGACCGGAGTTGCGGTGCGCGCAGCCGTCCGTCAGGTCGCACCGAGGGCATCGTACCTGCGGTGGCGGGGCCCGCCGAAGGGTGCCGCACAGGCCGTTTGGCGAGGTGGGAGCAGATAGGGCGTACTTCGGACGGTGACCGTGGGTGAGCGAAAAACGCCCCGCAGCGTCCGGAAAATGAGATCTGGGCAGAACGAAGCCCCCGATCACGGGGGAACAACCGGGGGCTTCGCGACATTGGGCGGCGTCGAATGGCCGCACATTGAGAACGTAAGTCCTGTACGGCCCCCCGGTCAAGCCGAGTTGAGGGACTCCGGAAAGTTCTCCGGCGGGGGTCTTCACAAGTTCAGCACACTGCCGATGGTCCGTCACCGTGTGTGAGCGTCTGGTCCGGTCCAACTCTCTTCGCGGGCCCCGGGAGTACCTCGTAACCCTTCTCCAACTGCCGTACCAGGAGATCGGCGTACGGCCTCGACGGATCCTCGGCGAAGTGCTGTCGCTCCGCGCTGACCCACCCGGCCCAGAACTCCCGCTGCTCCTCCCCGTCCCGGTGCCGGCCGCGCGCCCAGGAGTCCTCGTGCGGCAACTCCATCCACAGCAGATGGGCCAGATGCGGGCGCAGCGCGCGGCGGCCCGCGCCGACTCCCTCGACGAGGATCACCGGGGCCGGCGGCAGGACGCGGGGCGGTTCGAAGGTGCGGGTGCGCCAGTCGTAGGGGGCGTAGTGGGCGCTCTCGCCGCGGCCGAGCGGTTCGATCACCTGCGTGAGCAGCCGTCCCGTCCACTCGAACAGCTCGTCGTGGCTGGCGATGTCGTCGAGGTGCAGCACGGGAGCGTCGTCCAGCGCCCGGGCCAACTGCCCGGCGAACGTGGACTTTCCGGAGCCGGCGTGTCCGTCGACGCCGATCAGGCGGACCGGGCCGCAGGACGGGGGGAGACGACGGAGCCGGGAGGCGAGGTGGTGAATGGCGATTCCTTGACCTACGGGAGGTTGGGCATATTCGGCGGGAACATTCTAGTGGCGGGCGATATCGGGGCGAATGGACGGGGTGACGAACGGGGTGATGAGTAGTGCCGTATTGAACAAGTTGCAAGGGCCCCTGGTTGATTGGCCCGCAGCCAGTCTTATTCACGCCGCATAATCACGGGTAACATCTCGAAAATCGCGTTCCGGTTGCGCTCGTTGCTGAGTAGGGTGCCAGGTGCACAACTGCGAGGCGTCGTACGGGGAGACAGGAGCAGATGGCCGCTGGGTTATTCGAAGGGCAGTATGTGTGGCATCCGGCGGCCGACGACCGAGTGCTCGCGAGCGTATGCGTGGACATACGCGCCGGCCGATACCTGAGCACCCACGAAGCCCTCGCCGAAACACGCGGCGACTTCGGGCTGCGCGCCCACCGTTCCCTGGTCCTCGCCTCGGAGGCGGCCGACTCCGACCTCGCCGAGCGCTGGCTGGCCGAGGAGCCGACGCCCGAGGCCGCGCTGCTGTGGGCGCGGGTGGCCGTGCTGCGGGCGCTGCGCGCGGCCGACGCGCAGGACGAGCGGGCGGAGGCCCTGGAGCGCATAGCGCTGGCGGCCTGCGACCGGGCCTCGGCGACGGACCCGGCCGATCCCACGCCCTGGGTCGCACGGCTGGCCATGGCGCGGCTGCACCGGCTGACCGAACCCGCGCCGCGCGGGCTGCTCACCGCGCCGCCCGGACCGTGGCGGCTGTTCGCCCACGTGCTGTCCCTCGACCCGTGGCACCGCGAGGCCCACCACCGCTTCCTGGCCTGCTTCTTCGCCCGCCACGGCGGCTCCGTCAACGCCGCCTGGGACGTCGCCGCCTTCCTCGGCCAGCGCGCGCCCGTCGACTCCCCGCTGCGCCTGCTCCCGCTGGTCGCCCTCGTGGAGAGCTACAACCCGACCCAGCTGCTCGCCGACCGCGTCTGGGAACAGCCGCAGTGGCGCTCCACCGCGCTCGCGATCTACCAGAACTGGCTGCCCCGGGTGGCGGGTTACCGCTTCACCCCGGTCCTCGACCTGGCCTACCTCGCGCATGCGCTGGTCATGGGCAAGCGCGAGTTCGAGGCGCGGGCGGTCTTCGCGGCGATGGGGCCGTACGCCTCGCGCATGCCCTGGTCCGCCTTCGGCGACCCGGCCGACCAGCTCTCCCGCGCCCGCCGCGCCTGCGGGCTCCCCGTCCCCCCATAGAGAGAAAGGCCGGCAAGTGTCAGAACGAACAGCAGAACCGATTGCGCTCGACGACGACGCCACCCTGCATGCGATGGGCTATCCGAGAAAACTCACACGCCGCTTCAAGGCGTTCGACAATTTCGCCATATCGTTCACCATCATCAACATCATCTCGGGAATCTTCTCGGGATTCGGATTCGGTATGAATGCCGGCGGCCCTCGCATTCTCGTCTTCGGCTGGATCGGCGTCTCCGTCATGGTCCTCCTGGTCGGCGCCGCGATGGCGGAAGTCGCCTCCGCCTATCCGACGAGCGGGGCACTGTATTTCTCCGCCGGGAAACTCGCCAAACGGCACAAGGGCGCCTGGTCCTGGTACACGGGCTGGCTGAACTTCGTGGGCCAGGTCGGCGGCACGGCCGCCACCGGCTACGCCGCCGCCACCTTCATCCAGGCCTTCATCGCCCTGCAGTGGTCCTCGTACGTGCCGACCGCCCACCAGACGGTGCTGATCACGGCGCTGCTCATCGTGCTGCAGGGGCTCGCCAACACCTACACCGTCCAGCTGGTCGCCGTACTGAACCGGATCTCCGTGTGGTGGCTGCTGATCGGGCTCGTGGTGATCGTCGGCGCCCTGATCGTCGGGCCCGACCAGCACCAGTCGGCCTCGTTCGTCACGCATTTCGCGAACAACACCGGTTTCACGAGCGGCCTTTACGGCGGGATGCTCGGCCTGCTCGTCACCAGTTGGACGTTCACCGGCTTCGACGGCAGCTTCCACATGTCCGAGGAAACGGTTCGTGCCACGGTCAACGCACCGAAGGGGATCACCCGGGCCATCGGCTACTCGGCGATCACCGGTCTGATCCTCATGCTCGCGCTGGTTTACAGCATTCGCGATTACGACCATGTGGCGAGCGCTTCCGCACCGCCCGTCCAGATTCTCATCGACGGACTCGGCCTGGGCACCGCCAAGGTGCTCCTGCTGATCGTGATCGGCGCAATGCTCTTCTGCGGTCTCGCGAACCTCACCAGCAACACCCGGCAGATCTTCGCGTTCTCCCGCGACGGCGCGATGCCCGGCTCCCACCTGTGGCACTCGGTCTCGCCGCGCACCCGCACCCCCGTCAAGGCGGTCTGGCTCGCGGTCGGCTGCTCGCTCGCGCTCGTGCTGCCCGGCTGGTGGTCGCACACGGCGTTCACCGCCATCGTCAGCGTCAACGTCGTCGGGCTGTTCCTCGCCTACGCCGTACCGATCCTGCTCCGGCTGAACCTGGGCGCCGAGTTCGAGCCGGGGCCGTGGCACCTGGGCCGCTGGAGCCGGCCCGTCGGCGTGGTGGCGGTCGCCTGGATCCTGCTCAGCAGCGTCCTGTTCATGCTGCCGCAGGCCTCGCCGATCACCGGCGACTCCTTCAACTACGCACCGATCGCCCTCGCCGTGGTGCTGATCGTCGCCACGGTCTGGTGGTTCGCCACCGCCCGCCGCCGCTTCCAGGGCCCGGTCAGCTACGGCCGCCCCGACGAGGTCGCGGCGATGGACCTGATCTGAGCGGCGATGGACCTCGTCCGAGGCCGGGTCCCGGCGTATCCCGCGGGGCGGGTGCGCCGGGCCGGACGGTCCAGCAGGTCATGCCAGTGGTTTACGCCAATATTCGTGGGCGCGGCATGGGCCGAAGTGCTGGCAGGACGAACCGCCTGCGGCCATAGTTGGCGCACAACAGTGCAGCGCAACCCCGCAATTGGACCTGCCCCGACTCGGACACCTGGGGGTCTTTCCGCCCATGAGCAGAGCCGAACAGCCGTCCCGCAGAACCGTCCTCGCCGCCGCGGTGGCTGCCGCCGTGGTCGGCCCCGCGACCACCGCCGGCGTGGCCGACGCCGAGGAGCCGGCCGTGGCCCCGGCCCGACCCGTCGACTACCGCTCCTGGACCTCGTACACCGACTGGCGCAGCGGCGCCGCGAAGGGCACCCGCGCCGTCGCCGGCGCCCGCCCCGGCGTGGTGATCGCCGCCCCCGCCGGCACCACCGACTACACGGACCCGCACACCGGCACGACCGCCACCTGGGAGTACGCGACCTGGACCTCTCCGGTCCACAAGCTCCGCGTCCCCTCCACCGAGGCGATCGCCTCCTGGAACGCGCACACTCCGGCCGGCACCTGGCTCCAGGTCGAACTGCACGGCACCTACTCGGACGGCACCGAGACACCCTGGTACGTGATGGGCCGCTGGGCGGCCGGTGACCAGGACATCAAGCGGACCTCGGTGGACGACCAGACGGACAACAAGAGCACCATCTGGACGGACACCTTCGCCATCGACGACGCGACGACCGGCCTGCGCCTGGTGTCGTACCGCCTCCGGCTCACCCTCTACCGCAAGCCCGGCACCAAGCTCACCCCCACGGTCTGGCGGCTGGGTGCGATGGGCTCGGACATCCCCGACCGCTTCACCGTCCCGGCCTCCACGCCGGGCCTGGCCCAGGAGCTGATCGTCCCGCGCTACTCGCAGGAGATCCACAAGGGCCAGTACCCCGAGTACGACAACGGCGGCGAGGCCTGGTGCAGCCCCACCTCCTCGCAGATGATCATCGAGTACTGGGGCGGCCGGCTCACCCCCGAGCAACTGGCCTGGGTGGACCCGACGTTCGCCGACCCGCAGGTCTGTTACGCCGCGCGCTTCACCTTCGACTACCAGTACGAGGGCTGCGGCAACTGGCCGTTCAACGCGGCCTACGCGTCGACGTACAAGGGTCTGCAGGGCGTGGTCACCCGGCTCGGCTCGCTCACCGATCTGGAGACGCTGATCGCGGCCGGCATCCCGGCCATAACGTCCCAGTCCTTCCTCAAGGAGGAGCTGACGGGGGCGGGTTACGGCACCTCCGGGCACCTGATGACCGTCATCGGCTTCACCGCCGACGGCGACGTGATCGCCAACGACCCGGCCTCGCCGAGCGACGAGGCCGTGCGGCGGGTCTACAAGCGGCGCGAGTGGGAGAACATCTGGCTGCGCACCAAGCGGTACAACGCCTCCGGCAAGGTCGTCTCCGGCACCGGCGGCGTCTGCTACCTGTACTTCCCGGCGAGGCCGACGCCCCGCCAGCGCAAGGCGCTCGCGGCGGTCGGTGTGCGCTGAGCCGGCCGGGACATCGAGCGAGGCCCCGGGAAACCGGGGCCTTTCGCCTGTGACCAACATCTCTGCCGCAAAAGCCGTTCCGGGTGGCAAGGTGGACAGAACCCCAGGGGGAGTCCACCGCACCCGACCTCGACGAGACACCATGACCGCACACACAGCCGACGCCGCCCGCAGCCGCACCGGCGGCCCCAAGGACGACGGTCCGAAGATCCTCGAGCACGTCATGGGCTGGACCCTCGTCGTGGTCGTCGCGATGCTCGTCACCCAGCTCGGCCTGCTGTGATGTGAGCCGAGCAACCCCGCTTCCACCCGCCTCCGTTCGTTGATCGGACTCGAACGAGTGGGCGTTGTTGTTCTGACATACTGCGGATGTCCCGCCGCCTGCCCGAGACCAGGGTCGAAATTGAAGATCAGCCAACAGAGCGAGGACGTGCGCCCCCGTGCGCGCGGAACCGAGCGCTCGCTGGCGCGCCGCGCCGAACTCATCGCCATCGGGCGGAAGTTGTTCGCCGACACGTCGTACGACGCGCTCTCGATGGACGACATCGCCCGGCAGGCGCATGTGGCGAAGGGGCTGATCTACTACTACTTCCAGTCCAAGCGCGGCTACTACCTGGCGATCATCCACGACTCGGTCGCCGACCTGGTCAGCTTCGCGGCGAGCGGACTCGAACTGCAGCAGGTGGACCGGGTCCACCGGACCATGGAGAGCTATCTGCGCTGGGCCGAGCACAACCAGGCCGCCTTCCGCACGATCGTCAGCGGCGGCGTCGGCTTCGACGCCGAGGTGCACGCGGTCCGGGACGGGGTGCGCGAGGCGATCGTCGCGACCATCGCCGACGGGGCCTACGGCCGCACCGACATCTCCCCGCTGGCCCGCATGGGCCTGTTCGGCTGGGTCTGCAGTGTGGAGGGCGCCACCCTCGACTGGATCGACCGCCCCGAGCTGTCCCGCGACACCATGCGCGAGCTCCTGGTCAAGATGCTCGGCGGCGCCATGCGCGCCATCGAGGAGATGGACCCCGCCTACCCCACCCCGGAGCCCGCCCGCCGGGACGCCTGACAGCCCGCGAGGGGCGGAGGCCACCGCCCCCCCCGCCCCAACCGCCGTACTCCCGCGATCAGTTGATGGCCTTGATCAGCTCACCGTTCGCGGTGTCCCCGCTCAGCTCCCAGAAGAACGTGCCGCCCAGACCCTGCTGGTTCTTGTACGTCATCTTCGTGCCGATGGTCGCGGGCGTGTCGTAACTCCACCAGTTGTTCCCGCACTTGGCGTATGCGGTGCCGCCCACCGTGCCGGTCGCCGGGCACTTGCTCTTGAGTACCTTGTAGTCGTCGATGCCCTGCTCGTACGTCCCCGCCGCCGGGCCGGTCGCCGTGCCGCCGGGCGCCGCCTGGGTGACGCCGGTCCAGCCGCGGCCGTAGAAGCCGATCCCGAGCAGCAGCTTCGAGGCCGGGATGCCGAGGCCCTTGAGTTTGGCGATGGTCGCCGAGGTGTAGAAGTTCGCCTTCGGTATGCCGGAGTAGGAGTTGAGCGGCGAGTGCGGGGCCGTCGGGCCTCCGGCGTCCCAGGCGCCGAAGTAGTCGTACGTCATCGGGTTGTACCAGTTGACGTACTGCGCCGCATCCGCGTAGTTGGCGGCGTCGATCTTGCCGCCGCTGGTGGCGTCCGCAGTGATCGCGGCCGTGACCAGCGAGCTGCTCCCGAACTTCGAACGCAGCGCCGCCATCAGGTTCTTGAAGGCTTCCTTGCCGCTGGTGTCGCAGGTGTTGCCGCAGGCGTTCGGGTATTCCCAGTCGATGTCGATGCCGTCGAAGACGCCCGCCCACTTGGAGTTCTTCACCAGGTCGTAGCAGGACTGGGCGAACGCGGCCGGGTTCCTCGCCGCCTCTCCGAAGCCGCTGGACCAGGTCCAACCACCGAAGGACCAGAGCACCTTGAGCCCCGGGTGCTTCTTCTTCAGCTTCAGCAGCTGGTTGAAGTTGCCGCGCAGCGGCTGGTCCCAGGTGTCGGCGACGCCGTCCACCGACTCGGCCGCGGTGTAGGCCCGGTCGGTCGCCGCGTACGAGTCGCCCATCGCGCACTTGCCGCCGGTGACGTTGCCGAAGGCGTAGTTGATGTGCGTGAGCCTGGCCGCCGAACCCGACGTCTCGATGTTCTTGACGTAGTACTTGCGGTCGTAGGTGCCCCATTCGGTGAAGTAACCGACGACCTTCGAGCCCGCCGCTTCCTGGGCGGACGGTTTGGCGGAGGCGGTGCCCGCGCCGGCGAGCAGCCCTGCGCCGAGGACCGCGCAACACGCGGCCGAGACGAGCGCCCGGAAAGAGGCGCGGGGACGGTGCGGAATGTGCATCGGGTGTCTCCTCGTGGGGGAGAGGGAACGCGCGCCGATTGGCATGAACGCGGTAAAGCGTTGGTCATGGAGAGTAGGAGGACTAGACCAGTTCGGTCAATGGTGCGGACCAATTTCGAGAGCGCTGGACAGGACTTCAGGGCGGGTCGCGATATTCTTGAAGTAAGCGGTCGTTAACTGGTGACGGGATGCCTGCAATCGGGCATACTCACAGCGCACAGCCGCTGGTCAGCAGCTTCCGAGACCCGGGAGAGCGAGCATCGGCCAGGCCTCAGTACGACCCGGCGGAGCCGCCCCCACCCAGGGCGCACGTCCGCCGATGTGCCCGAAACAGGGAGGAGAGCGTCCCCATGCCCGACCGCGCCCCGCAGCCGGTGGACCGTCAACTGCCCACGGACGAGGCCCGGGATCTGATCTCGCTCGTCCGTGACATCGCCCAGCGCGAGATCGCCCCGAAGGCGGCCGAGGAGGAGGACGCCGGACGATTCCCGCGCGAGGTCTTCACCCTGCTGTCGGAGTCGGGACTGCTCGGCCTGCCGTACGACTCCGAATACGGCGGCGGCGACCAGCCGTACGAGGTCTATCTCCAGGTCCTCGAGGAGCTCGCCGCGGCCCGGCTCACCGTCGGCCTCGGCGTCAGCGTCCACACGCTCGCCTCCTACGCGCTCGCCGCCTACGGCTGCAAGGAACAGCAGGTCGAGCACCTGCCCGCCATGCTCGGCGGAGGGTTGCTGGGTGCCTACTGCCTGTCCGAGCCGGCGTCCGGCTCCGATGCCGCTTCCCTTCGTACGAAGGCGGTGCGGGAGGGTGACGACTGGGTGATCAGCGGTACCAAGGCCTGGATCACGCACGGCGGAATCGCCGACTTCTACACGGTCATGGCCCGGACGGGCGAAGACGGGCCGCGCGGCATCACCGCCTTCCTGGTCCCCGGTGACGCCGAGGGGCTGAGCGGTGCGATGCCCGAGAAGAAGATGGGCATGAAGGGCTCACCCACCGCCCAGGTCCACTTCGACGGGGTGCGCGTCCCGGACGAGCGGCGCGTCGGCGAGGAGGGCCAGGGCTTCGCGATCGCGCTGGCCTCGCTCGACTCGGGACGGCTCGGCATCGCCGCCTGCGCGATCGGCCTCGCCCAGGCGGCGCTCGACGAGGCGGTCGCGTACGCCACCGGGCGGCAGCAGTTCGGGCGGCCCATCGCCGACTTCCAGGGACTGCGTTTCATGATCGCCGACATGGCGACCCAGATCGAGGCGGGCCGCGCCCTCTACCTCGCGGCGGCCCGGCTGCGCGACGCGGGTCGCCCCTTCGCCAAGCAGGCGGCCATGGCCAAGCTGCACTGCACGGACACCGCGATGAAGGTCACCACGGACGCCGTGCAGGTCCTCGGCGGATACGGCTACACCGCGGACTTCCCGGTCGAGCGCTATATGCGCGAGGCCAAGGTCCTGCAGATCGTCGAGGGCACCAACCAGATCCAGCGGATGGTCATCGCCCGTCACCTCGCCGGTCCGGAGACCCGCTGAACTGCCCCGGTGCGACCTGAGGGGCCGCCAGCCTGACCCACTCCGGGTCGTGGCGGCCCGGCAGGGTGCGGCCCCGGTCGGCCCAGGTGCGCAGGAGATCGCGGTAGATCGGCGGGTCCTGGTGCTGCGGCGGCGCCGGCGGCGGAACCGTTCCTGCGGGCGGCGGGACGAAGATGCGGCGCTGACGCCCGATCGTTGGATAAGAGGGGGTCATACCAGGGCAACGCGGAGGTAGGCGGACAGGTCACCGCTCCGTGGAATCGGGCGTGAGTTCGCGGCCGTCCGGCTTCGCGTCTGGCCACCTGCGGCTGTCTGACGTACCGTCAGCCAGGCTCTCTCCAGGGAGGTTTGGCATGGCCGACGACCGTCCCGTACCGCTCGACGAGTACCCCGTGCACCAGGTCCCCCTCTCCATGAAGCACATGGCGACCGGGGACCGGAACGCCTACGACCGCTGCATCTTCCACGTCCTCGACCACGAGGGCCGCGCACTGCTCATCGTCGGCCTCGGCGTCTACCCGAACGTCGGCGTGATCGACGCGTACGCCACCCTGCGGACCGGCGACGCCCTGCACGCGGTGCGCGCCTCGGACGCCCTGGGCGAGGACCGCATGCGGCTCGCCGTCGGTCCGCTCCGGATCGAGGTGGAGGAGCCGCTGCGGCGACTGCGCCTCCGCAGCGACGACGAGTTGTTGTCGTACGACCTCATCTGGACCGCCGACTTCCCGGCCCTGTGGGAACCCCACCACCTGCAGCGCCGTGGCGACCGGCTCACCCTCGAAGGGCGCCGTTTTGTCCAGGCGGGCAGCGTGGAGGGCGTGATCCGCGCCGCCGGCGAGGAGTTCCGGGTCACCGCCACGCAGTGGACCGGCACCCGCGACCGCAGCTGGGGCGTGCGGCCGATACCGGGGGAGGAGGGCGGCCGTCTCGCCGAGGAGCACCCGACCGAGGGCTTCCACTGGCTGTGGTGCCCGGTCCGCTTCGAGGACCGGTTCCTGATGGTGATCGTCCAGGAGGACGCCGACGGATACCGCTCCCTGAACGACGCCACCCTCGTCCGCCCCGGCCACCGCGACCGCCAACTCGGCTGGCCCCAGCCGGAGATCACGTACCGCTCGGGCACCCGGGTCCCGGAACGTGCCCTCATCCACCTGGGCGACGTCCGCAAGCCACAGGAGCTGGAGGCCGAGATCCTCACCTCCTCCCCGCTCGCCATCGGCGCCGGCTACCCGCCCGCGGACGACTGGCAGCACGGCACCTGGCGCGGCCGCGGCTGGACCGACCGCCGGAGCTACGACCTCACCGAGCCGCACTCCCTGGCCGCCTACGGGGTCACCGACCATGCCGCCCGCTTCCGGCTGGACGGTCGGGTCGGCCACGGCATCTTCGAGCACGGCTCGTTCGGGCGGCACGACCCGAGCGGCTTCACGGACTTCAAATCGGTAGCTCCGTAAGGGGGATTGCGACATGGCGGCCACGGCACCCCGTCCCCGTACGACCACCCGCGACCCGGAGGAGATCGCCCACCGCCTCACCGCCTGGCTCGGCACCCGCCTGCCCGGCGCCAAGGCGGTCGGCGTCACCGTCCCCGCGTCCAACGGCATGTCCAGCGAGACCCTGCTCTTCGACATCGAGCACCCCGAACCACCGCTGCGATCCTGCGCGTTGCGACTCGCGGCGGACCCGGCCGCGTACACCGTCTTCCCCGTGTACGACATGCCGCGCCAGTACCGCACGATGCGCATCGTGGCGGAGCACTCGGATCTGCCCGTGCCCAAGGTGCTGTGGCTGGAGCAGGACCCGGGGCCGCTCGGGGCACCCTTCTTCGTGATGGAGCGCGTCGAGGGGCGCGTACCGCCCGACGTCATGCCCTATACGTACGAGGGCAATTGGCTGCACTCGGCGAGCGCCGCGGAACGCGAGCACCTGGAGGCGGCATCGATCGGGCTGCTGGCCCGACTGCACGACCAAGTACCCGTACACAAAGCCGAGTTCCTCGCACTCCCCGGCGAGGGCGACACACTGCGCCGCCACGTCACCGCCCAACGCGCCTACTACGACTGGGTCGTCGACGGACGCGCCCGCTCACCCCTCATCGAGGCCGCCTTCGACCGGCTGGAGGACCTCTGGCCGACCGATCCGGGCGCACCGGTGCTCAACTGGGGCGACGCACGCATCGGAAACATCGTCTACGAGGGCTTCGCACCCGCGGCCGTGCTCGACTGGGAGATGGCGGCCCTGGCCCCGCGCGAGGTCGACCTCGGCTGGACCGTCTATCTGCACCGCTTCTTCCAGGACCTGACGGTCGCCTTCGGCCAGCGCGGCCTGCCGGACTTCCTGCGCCGCGACCGCATCGAGGCCCGCTATGCCGAACTCACCGGCCACACACCGCGCGACATGGACTTCCACACCCTGTACGCCGCGCTGCGGCACGCGATCGTCATGCTGCGCGTCGCCTACCGGCAGGTGCACTTCGGGGAGGCCGTCCTCCCGGCGGACCCGGACACACTGATCCTGCACCACGGCAGTCTGCGGGCCATGGTGCAGGGCAGCTACTGGGATTGAGCCAGGCGGTTCAGGCAGCCTGACGGCGCATCACCGGCACACGCATCGGGCGCGAGCCCGGGCCGCCGACGTGCGAGAACGGCTGCGTCCGCCAGTCGAGCCCCTGAGGGAGCGTCAACAGCAGCGCCGTGTCCTGCTCCTGAGCCTTCGCCGACTCGTCCGCGGAGCGGGCCTCGGCGGCCCTGCGGCCGGTACCGGCGCACACCGTGAGACCGAACGGGTTCCACGGCGAGGCGCACAGCGCGTGCTCCGGCAGGACCTCCTCGTCCGCCAGCAGGGCGATGGGCTGCGCGCAGTCCGGGCAGATCACCCGGTACATCTCGAAGGTGTCGTACGCGTCGAGTTCGTCCTCGAAGGCGTCGGGTTCGACGCCCTCCGGCTCGGGCTCGGCGACCGCGTGGAGCCGCTTGGGCGCGGTGCGACCAGGGCGCTTAAGACTCTGCATGGGTTCTCCCCCTCGGGCTGGGCCGTTCAGGCTCTGCGGCCTCGACCACAGCAAGCACTTCCCGTCCCGTCTCGGCGGTAATCACGAGAGCATCACGGAGACGTCGCGGCGGCTGTGGCGTTCGTCACATGCCGCCCGCAGGTGCCCGTGGCGGACGTTTTGTCCCTCAGACGGCTCACAGGCTGCTCTCGGGCACATCACGAACCGGGCATGACCTGGGCACCTGAGGTATCCGAGGAGATCAAGCGCACTGTAGGTTCTTGCGCCATGGAGGAGCTGGACCGTCAAATCGTGCAGCTGCTCGTCAAGGACGGGCGGATGAGCTACACAGACCTGGGCAAGGCCACGGGCCTGTCCACGTCGGCCGTGCACCAGCGGGTGCGCCGGCTGGAGCAGCGTGGCGTCATCCGCGGCTATGCCGCGGTGGTCGACCCCGAGGCCGTCGGGTTGCCCATGACCGCGTTCATCTCGGTCAAACCGTTCGACCCCAGCGCCCCCGACGACATCGCGGACCGCCTGGCCGGCGTCCCCGAGATCGAGGCCTGCCACAGCGTCGCGGGCGACGAGAACTACATCCTCAAGGTCCGGGTGGCCACGCCGCACGAGCTGGAGGAGCTGTTGGCCCGGCTGCGGACGCTGGCGGGCGTCTCGACGCGGACGACGGTGGTCCTGTCGACGCCGTACGAGGCCCGGCCGCCGCGGATCTGAGGACCTGCGTACCGGCCGGTCCCGGCGAGGCGCGAGACTGTTCCCCATGAGTGAGCGCATCGCCGAGCCGACCACCGTCCTCCTCCGCCGAGGAGAAGTGCACAGCCCCGCCGACCCCTTCGCGACCGCGATGGTCGTGGAGCGCGGCCAGGTCGCCTGGGTCGGCTCCGAGGGCGCCGCCGACGCCTTCGCGGACGGTGTCGACGAGGTGGTCGACCTGGACGGCGCCCTCGTCACCCCGGCCTTCACCGACGCCCACGTGCACACCACCTCCACCGGTCTCGCGCTCACCGGCCTCGACCTGTCCGACGCGCCGTCCCTGGAGGCGGCCCTCGCCCTCGTACGGGACTTCGCCGCCGGCCGCCCGGACGACCGCGTCCTGCTCGGCCACGGCTGGGACGCGGCCCGCTGGCCGGGCGGCCGTCCGCCCACGCGCGCCGAACTCGACGAGGCCACCGGCGGCCGCCCGCTGTACCTCAGCCGGATCGACGTCCACTCGGCGGTCGTGACCACGGCCCTGCTCGACCTGGCCCCGGGCCTCGGCGCGGTCGACGGCCCGCTCACCCGCGACGCGCACCACGCCGTACGCGCCGCCGCGTTCGCCGCGATCACCCCGGCCCAGCGAGTCGAGGCGCAGCGCACCGCCCTCGCCCGTGCCGCCTCCCTCGGCATCGGAACCGTTCACGAATGCGCAGGACCGGACATCTCCTCCGAGGACGACTTCACCGGCCTGCTGGCGCTCGCCGCCGAGCAGGCGGGCCCGCGGGTGGTCGGCTACTGGGCCGAGCGGGACGTCGAGAAGGCGCGCGAGCTGGGTGCGGTCGGCGCGGCCGGCGACCTGTTCGTCGACGGCGCCCTCGGCTCCCACACCGCCTGCCTGCACACGCCGTACAGCGACGCCGACCACGCCGGCACCGCCTACCTGGACCCGGCCGCCGTGGCCGCCCACGTCGTCGCCTGCACCGAGGCGGGCCTCCAGGCGGGCTTCCACGCGATCGGCGACGCCGCCGTGACCACGGTCGTCGAGGGCGTGCGTGCCGCCGCCGAGAAGGTCGGCCTTGCCCACGTCCGCGCCGCCCGCCATCGCGTCGAACACGCCGAGATGCTGACCCCCGAGACCATCGCCGCCTTCGCCGAGCTGGGCCTGACCGCCTCCGTACAGCCCGCCTTCGACGCGCTGTGGGGCGGCGAGGACGGCATGTACGCCCAGCGCCTGGGCGCCGACCGGGCCCGCACCCTCAACCCCTTCGCGGCCCTGCTGCGGGCCGGTGTCCCGCTCGCCTTCGGCTCCGACAGCCCGGTCACGCCCCTCGACCCGTGGGGCACGGTTCGCGCCGCAGCCTTCCACCGCACACCGGAGCACCGCGTCTCCGTGCGCGCCGCCTTCACTGCCCACACCCGCGGTGGCTGGCGGGCGATCGGACGCGACGACGCGGGCGTCCTGGTGCCGGGCGCACCCGCGGACTACGCCGTGTGGCGCACCGACGAACTCGTGGTCCAGGCCCCCGACGACCGGGTCGCCCGCTGGTCCACCGACCCCCGCTCGGGCACCCCCGGCCTGCCCGACCTGACCCCCGGCCAGGACCTCCCGGTCTGTCTGCGGACCGTGGTGGGCGGACGGACGGTGTTCGTACGGCCGGGCGAGTGATCTGCCGGGGTGGCGCGGCGCCGATCGCCGCCGGCCGCCGCGTCGCGCGACCTGCGCGTCCTCTGCCCTGACCAGGGCATTGCCGAAAAACCCGCAGGTCAAACGGCTGTTGACAGCCGATGGCAGGGGGCCGGTAGGTTCGGCCGAGTCCACCACCGGACGCCCGACCGGGGAACTACCGCGCACTCGTCGCGGCGCCGCTGGGTCAGGGACGGTGTGCCGCACCGGGGCACCGTCACTGGGAGCCAGGCTCAGCGCCAGCGCGGCGACGAGGGAACGTTCCGGCCGGTCGGGGAGGTGTGACCCGGGTGGGGCCCGGACGCTCAGTAGACAACGGCTTTCGGTCGACCCGCAGCCAGCGGGTCCCAGGCCGGCCCGAAGGGCGCCGGGCCCCCATCCGCAGCACGCGAACACCGCGAACTCCGAAGAACCCCGAGCAAAAGCGCCGAAAAACGCGTTCTTACCCCGCTCTTGTGGAATCGACACCACCATACGAACGTCTGGTCACGTCATCGCAGGCGGCGGCCACTATGGTGGACGTCTGCGTACAGAAGTGAAGGGGCAGCAGTGAACGACGGCGACGGGACTCCCGCGGCACAGGCCCAGGCGAGGCAGTTCGGCCCGCTCGGCACGGCCTTGGTGATCATTCCGACCTACAACGAGGCGGAGAACATCAAGTCCATCGTCGGCCGGGTGCGCAAGGCCGTCCCCGAGGCGCACGTCCTCGTGGCCGACGACAACAGCCCCGACGGCACCGGCAAGCTCGCCGACGAGCTGGCCGTCGAGGACGACCACGTCCAGGTCCTGCACCGCAAGGGCAAGGAGGGGCTCGGCGCCGCCTACCTCGCGGGCTTCCGCTGGGGCCTGGACAAGGGCTACGGCGTTCTGATCGAGATGGACGCCGACGGCTCCCACCAGCCCGAGGAACTGCCCCGCCTGCTCACCGCACTCAAAGGCGCCGACCTGGTCCTGGGCTCGCGCTGGGTGCCCGGCGGCCGGGTCGTGAACTGGCCCAAGAGCCGCGAGGTCATCTCCCGCGGCGGCAGCCTCTACTCCCGCCTCGCCCTCGACCTGCCGCTGCGCGACATCACCGGCGGCTACCGCGCCTTCCGCCGCGAGACCCTCGAGGGCCTCGGCCTCGAGGAGGTCGCCTCCCAGGGTTACTGCTTCCAGGTCGACCTCGCCCGCCGCGCGGTCAAGGCCGGCTACCACGTCGTCGAGGTGCCCATCACCTTCGTGGAGCGCGAGCTGGGCGACTCCAAGATGAGCCGCGACATCCTCGTCGAGGCCCTCTGGCGCGTCACGGCATGGGGTGCCACGGAGCGGGTCGGCAAGGTGCTGGGCCGAGGCAAGAAGGCCTGATCGCCCTACGGCCTCGGCGGCCTGCGTGCGGTCTCACCGGCGGCCTCGCACGGTTTCACAGCCCCGGTTGATCATTCACTTATCCCGCACTGAGCCGGGCCCAGGCACACTGGGTGCATGACGACTGGTGCTCCGACCCCCACGTACCCCGCCCGGCCCCGGCGCTCCCGGCTGCGGACCTTCCTGCCGCTGAGCATCGCGGCCTGGCTGGTGCTGGAGATCTGGCTGCTGACCGTGGTCGCGGGCGCGTCGAGCGGGTTCACCGTGTTCCTGCTGCTGCTCGCGGGCTTCGTGCTCGGAGCGGCCGTGATCAAGAAGGCGGGCCGCCGCGCCTTCCAGAACCTGAACGAGGCGCTGCAGCGGGGCGGCACCCCGCAGAGCAGCGGTGGCAACGGCCTGTTGATGCTCGGCGGCCTGCTCCTGATGATCCCCGGCCTGATCTCGGACGCGCTGGGCCTGCTCCTGCTGATCCCCCCGGTCCAGAAGGCCCTGAGCCGGCTCACGGAGCGCACCCTCGACCGCAAGCTGCGCGAGGCCGTCCCGGGCTCCTTCGGCGACGCCTTCCAGCAGGCCCGCATCCACCGCCCCGACGGCAAGGTCGTCCAGGGCGAGGTCATCAGGGACGAGCCGGACGGCGACACCCCGCAGGACCCGCGGCCGCCGCTGACCCGGTGAGCCTGCCGCAGAGACGGCTGCCGACCGTCGGCGCGCGGTCGGCATGCCGTGGACATAGGACTGCGGGCGCCTACGTGAATCCA
The DNA here is from genome assembly GCF_040644055.1 of Streptomyces sp. NPDC047043. Classification (NCBI taxonomy): domain Bacteria; kingdom Bacillati; phylum Actinomycetota; class Actinomycetes; order Kitasatosporales; family Streptomycetaceae; genus Streptomyces; species Streptomyces sp. NPDC047043. The sequence continues at coordinate 25,485 of NZ_JBEYVO010000005.1, read as the reverse complement.
CGTAGGCGCCCGCAGTCAATTGCGTGCGTTGGTTGTCCGCTCGACCCCGGCAGGGACTAAGCCGACTTCCGGCTGTCCCGCGGGTGGACGGCGATGTTCATCGCGCCCGAACGCAGAACGGCCAGGCGTTCCTCGAGGACCTCTTCGAGTTCCTCGCGGGTACGCCGCTCCATCAGCATGTCCCAGTGTGTACGCGCAGGCTTGGCCTTCTTTTCCTCAGGGCCGTCGCCGTCAACGAGGAGTGCCTGGGCCCCGCAGACCTTGCACTCCCACTCCGGCGGGATCTCCGCCTCGACCGAGAAGGGCATCTCGAAGCGGTGCCCCTTCTCGCATGCGTACTCCACGGCCTGGCGTGGGGCCAGGTCGATGCCGCGGTCCGTCTCGTAGCTGGTCACCACGAGGCGCGTGCCGCGAAGAGCTCGCTCACTCATGAATCGTGCCTCCCGGGCTTGTCGCCCACAGGACAGGTGTCGCTGTCGTCGTCATCCGGTCAACGTCCGGTCGGCGGTAAAGATTCCCGTTCCGTGTCCCGTTCCGGGTCATGCGTCGCCGTCGTAGCCGCCCCTTGTTGTACCCACCAGCGCCCGGTTTGTCACATCTGCTAGCAGATGTCACCCAGCGTTTCGGCACCTTTGACGCGCAGTAACGGTACGCCTGGCAGGCCAAACGCGTACACTACAGCCCTTTCGCCGCGAGTGCTAAATCCGCTCGGGAACCGGATTGCCCGCATCGAAGATCGCCTGCCGTACCGGAACCCTTGCGAGCAGGGCGAATCCGATGACGAAGAAGGCCACGAGCGAGATGATCGCGTCGCGATAACTTCCAGTCAGCTGGTAGGTGATCCCGAACAGAAGCGGACCGAGCCAGCTCATACCCCGGTCGCTCATCTCGTACGCCGAGAAGTACTCGGCCTCTTTGCCGGGCGGGACGAGATGGGAGAAGAGGGAGCGGGACAGCGCCTGGCTGCCGCCCAGCACGAGCCCGATCCCGGACGCCAGGACGAAGAACCACACCGGCGCCCCGGCCGGCAGGAAGTACCCGGCCCCCAGCGTCACCGTCCACGCCACCAGCGAGCCGAGGATCGTGCGCTTCGCCCCGTACGTCCGGGCCAGCCGTCCCATCCCCAGCGCACCCGCGACGGCCAGTACCTGAACCAGCAGGACGGCCGCGATGAGTGTGGACTGCCCGAGGCCCAGTTCCTCCGAGCCGTAGACCGAGGCCTGGGAGATCACCGTCTGGATGCCGTCGTTGTAGACGAGGTACGCCAGCAGGAAGGCGAGGGTCAGCGGGTGGCGGCGCATGTGGCGGACGGTGGCCGCGAGCTGGCGGAAGCCCGGAGCGGTCGGCTCCTTCGGGCCGTCGGACCGGCGGTCGCGCAGCCTGCTCAGCGGTACGAGCGTGAAGGCGCCCCACCACAGGCCGGCGGAGGCCAGGCAGATGCGCACGGCCGTGGTCTCGGAGACGCCGAAGCTGTCGTGGGCCAGATAGAGCACCAGATTCGCGACCAGGACCAGCGACCCGGCCGCATACCCGAAGGCCCAGCCGCGGGAGGAGACCGCGTCGCGTTCCTCGGGCGGGGCGATCTGGGGCAGGTAGGAGTTGTAGAGCATCATCCCCACGGACTGCGCCGCGTTCGCGACGATCAGCAGCACACCGCCGAGCAGATAGCGGTCGCCGTCGAGGAAGAAGAGCCCCGTCGTCGCCGCGGCCCCCACATAGGCGGCGGCCCCGAGCAGGGGCTTCTTGCGGCCGCTGCGGTCGGCCGCCGCGCCCACCAGTGGCATCACCAGCACGGCCACGATCACCGACAGGGACACCGAGTACGCGAAGAAGGACCCGGCGCGCACCGGGATCCCCAGCGGATGCACGAACCCGTCCGCGTCCGCCGCCGACTCGGCGACCGACGTCAGATAGGGGCCCAGGAACACGGTGAGCACGCTCGTGGAGTAGACGGAGCAGGCCCAGTCGTAGAAGTACCAGCCGCGTTGCTCGCGCTGCCGGTCGATGACGTCCGTACGCACGGTGTCGGCGCTCACCCGTGCCCTCGCTTCCCCGCTGAAGTGCCGTGCGAAGGCTCGGGGAGGGGCCGTCGGGCGCTCAGGCCCAGACGCCGCGTTCTTCCATGACCTTGCGCAACGTGTCGATGTGATCGGTCATGATGCCATCGACTCCCAGGTCCAGGAGCCGGTGCATGCGATCGGGTTCGTTGATGGTCCACACGTGCACATGCAGACCGCGCGCGTGGGCGGCGCGGACGAAGCGGTGGTCGACGACCTGGATGCCGGACTGGGACTCGGGCACCTGCGCGGCGACCGCGGACCGGCGCAGCGTGGCCGGCACGCCCCAGGAGCGCAGCCGCAGGTTGAGCACACCGCGGGTGCCGTACGACGTCGCCAGGCGAGGTCCGGCCAGCCGCTGGGCGCGGACCACACGCGCCTCGGAGAACGAGCCGGCACAGATCCGGTCCCACGCGCGCGTGCGCTCGATCAGGTCCAGGAAGGGGTGGAGCGAGGACTCCGCCTTGAGGTCGACGTTCCAGCGCACCTCGGGGAAGGTCTCGAGGAGTTCCTCGAACAGCGGCACCGGCTCCTTGCCCGCCACGCGCGCGTGGCTGACGTCCTTCCACGGCAGGTCCGCTATGCGCCCGGCGCCGTCCGTCACGCGGTCCAGGGTCGAGTCGTGGAAGGCGACCAACTTGCCGTCCGCCGTGGTGTGCACATCGGTCTCGATGTAGCGGTAGCCCGCCTCCACCGCCCGCCGGAACTGCAGCACGGTGTTCTCCAGACCGTCCGCGGCCCCGCCCCGGTGAGCGAAGGCGATCGGGCCGGGGTGGTCGAGATAGGGGTGGCGTATCGCTGTGGTCACCGTCGCAGTATTGCGCGCCGGGGTTGCCCTTCGGCAACGACCGTGCTGCCGTCGGATGCCGAGGGGACGTCGAACACCCGGAGGAAGAGCTGGGCGAGCGGGCCGATCGACACCGCGTACAGGACCGTGCCGATGCCGACGGTGCCGCCCAGGGCGAAACCGGTCGCCACGACCGCCACTTCGACCGCCGTCCGCATCAGCCGGATCGAGCGGCCGGTACGGCGGTGCAGTCCGGTCATCAGGCCGTCGCGCGGGCCCGGCCCGAAGCGGGCGGCGATGTAGAGGCCGGTGGCCACGCCGTTGAGCACGATGCCGGCCAGGAGGAGCGGGATGCGTACGGCCGGCAAGTGCACCTCGGGGACCAGGGCGAGCGTGCCGTCCATGGCGATGCCGACCACGAAGACGTTGGAGACCGTGCCGAGGCCCGGGCGCTGGCGCAGCGGGATCCACAGGAGCAGCACCGCCGCGCCCACGATGATCGACACGACGCCGATCGTCAGGCCGGTGAGCTCGGCCAGGCCCTGATGCAGCACGTTCCAGGGCTCGAGACCCAGGCCCGCCTCCACGAGGAGTGCGGAACTCGCGCCGTACAGCGCGAGCCCGATGTAGAGCTGGATCAACCGCCGCCCGAGACGGTCTTTCGTGGCCAAGGGATACCCCCCAGTGGTTGTAGTGGCCTGGTGCATGACACCCTGGGGCGTGGGTGGAAGCATCATCCATGGCCAATTCGCGGAAGGTGGACTGATTTTCATGGCCCAGTGGACCTCGGCGATGGGTGCCGCACAACTCGCCCGGCTGCTCAACTCCCAGCAGGACCGCCCGGCGGGCCCGGGCACCCGCCGTCCGCCCGCCTACCGCGCGCTGGCCGACGGCATTCGCCTGCTGGTGCTGGAGGGCCGCGTCCCGGTGGCCGCCCGGCTGCCCGCCGAACGCGAGCTGGCCCTGTCCCTGTCCGTCAGCCGTACGACGGTCGCGGCGGCCTACGAGGCGCTGCGCACCGAGGGCTTCCTGGAGTCCCGGCGCGGCGCCGGCAGCTGGACGGCCGTACCGGCCGGAAACCCGCTTCCCGCGCGCGGGCTGGAGCCCCTGCCGCCCGAGGCCCTGGGCTCGATGATCGACCTGGGCTGCGCTGCGCTTCCCGCGCCCGAGCCGTGGCTGACCCGCGCCGTCCAGGGCGCCCTGGAGGAACTGCCGCCGTACGCCCACACGCACGGCGACTATCCGGCCGGGCTGCCCGCGCTGCGCTCGATGATCGCCGACCGGTACACCGCGCGCGGGATCCCGACGATGCCCGAGCAGATCATGGTGACCACGGGGGCCATGGGCGCGATCGACGCGATCTGCCACCTCTTCGCCGGCCGCGGCGAGCGCATCGCCGTCGAGTCGCCGTCGTACGCCAACATCCTCCAGCTGATGCGGGAGGCGGGGGCGCGGCTCGTGCCCGTCGCGATGGCCGAGGGGTTGAGCGGCTGGGACATGGACCGCTGGCGGCAGGTGCTGAGGGATGCGGCGCCCCGGATCGCGTACATCGTCGCCGACTTCCACAACCCGACCGGCGCGCTCGCCGGTGAGGACCAGCGGCGGCAGCTCGTGGAGGCGGCCCGGTCGGCGGGGACGGTGCTGATCGCCGACGAGACGATGAGCGAGCTGTGGCTCGACGACACCGTCGAGATGCCGCGGGCGGTCTGCGCCTTCGACCCCGCCGGATCCACCGTCATCACCGTCGGGTCGGCCAGCAAGGCCTTCTGGGCCGGGATGCGCATCGGCTGGGTGCGCGCGGCACCGGACGTGATCCGCAGCCTGGTCGCCGCGCGCGCGTATGCCGATCTGGGCACCCCCGTGCTGGAACAGCTCGCCGTGAACTGGCTGTTCAGCACCGGCGGTTGGGAGCAGGCCGCGGATGTGCGGCGCGGACAGGCCCGGGAGAACCGGGACGCGCTGGTCGCGGCGGTGCGACGGGAGCTGCCCGACTGGGAGTTCGAGGTGCCCGGGGGCGGTCTCACGCTGTGGGTGCGGACCGGAGGGCTGTCGGGCTCGCGGCTCGCCGAGGCGGGGGAGCGGGTCGGGGTGCGGGTGCCTTCGGGGCCGCGGTTCGGGGTCGACGGAGCCTTCGAGGGATATGTACGGCTGCCGTTCACCGTCGGGGGTGCGGTGGCGGACGAGGCGGCGGTGCGGCTGGCCGCGGCGGCGCGATTGGTGGAGAGCGGGGCGTCCGGTGGCGGCGAGACGCCGCGTACGTTCGTGGCGTGACCGCGGGCCGGCGCCGGGGCGTGGGCTCGCTCAGCGGCGCCGACCGGCGGCTATGAGGTCTCGGCGACCGCGGCTTCCATCGGAACCGGCTCCGCCTTTTCCATCGGACCCGGCTCCGCTGCTTCCGGTTGGGCCTCGGTCGGCTCCGCGTCCGCCGGCGTCGTCCGCGGCGGCAGCAGGGCCAGCACCGCCTGGCGGTCGGCCTCGCTCGTGGCGTCGTCGTACGGGTCCGGTGTCGACGGTACCTGGAGCCGGTGGACCGGGCCCGCGCCGAGGCGCGCGTAGCCGCGGCCGGGCGGGACCTGGGGGACCGGCGTGGTGTGCGGGGGCGTTCCCAGGACGGTGGTGAGCTGCTCGTCCGTCGCGGGTCCGAGCACGACACGCGCGCGTGTGTGCTGCCGTACGGCATCGGTCAGGGCGTCCGCGCTGTCGAACTGGTCGGCCACCACCACGGTCACGTTCGCCGCGCGTCCGTGCCGCAGCGGTACCTGCAGCAGGGCCTGCGGGTCCTTGCGGCCGTCCGCGGCCGCGAGGTGGGAGAAGGAGCTCGGGCGGTCCAGGACGATCCACAGGGGCCGCTTGGTGTCCTCGGGCGGCGGATGGCCGGCCTGGCGGGCGCGGTTCATGGCGATCAGACGGCGCTCCGTCTCGGTCGCCGCCCACTCCAGGCTGGCCAGCGCGCCGGTCAGCCCGCATTCGACGGCCAGGACGCCGTCGCGGCCGGTCAGGCAGGCGTACTCGCCGGTGCTGCCGCCCTCGACGATCAGGACGTCGCCGTGCTGGAGCGCCTGCAGGACGACGGAGCGCAGCAGTGTCGAGGTGCCGCTGCCCGGCTGGCCCATGACCAGGAGGTGCGGCTCGGTGGAGCGGATGCCGGTGCGCCAGACGACCGGCGGGACGTCGCGCTGTTCCTCGCCGTGGGTGAGGGGAAGTGTGCGCTGGACCTGGGTGGGGTCGGTGAAGCCGAGGACCGTCTCGCCCGGCGCCGTGACGAAGCGCTGGGCGGCGATGTCCGTGGGCAGCGGGGGCAGCACCGTGACCGTGAGCTCGTTGCCCTCCTCGTCCCACGCGAAGTGGTACTCGCGGCCGCGGCCCGACTTGGCGTGCAGCAGCTGCTCGACCCGGGCACGGGAGTCGGCCTCGCCGTCCGTGAAGTAGGCCGGGTAGCGGATCACGAGGTGGGTGACGCGGCCCGTGGCATCGAACTCGTACGTCGGGAAGACCTTCTCCCACTCGCCGCCGTGTGCGAAGAGGGGTGAGGGGTCCTCGGTGGCCGAGAAGTACGGGACCAGGGCCTCGTACAACGACTGGAGGCGCTGTGTCTGGGATTCGTCGGGCCCCTCGGGTGCCGCGGGTTTGCGGTCCCGGCCGTGCCAGGCTGCCGCCGTCATCAGGGTGATGACGGCGAGCAGCGGTCCGTACGGCAGGAGCGCGACGACCAGGATCACCGAGGCCACCAGGAACAGCAGCGGCCCGCGCCGGTCCTTGGCGGTCTCGGCCCACTTGCGTCGCCCGGCCGCGGCCAGTCGGCGCAGACCACGGGTGACTGTGATCAGCGGGTGGAGGACGTCGGTGGCGCTGTCGGCCGCCGTCCGGGCCAGCTCCCGGCTCCGGGCGATCTGCGCGCTGCCTGTGCTCAGGATGCGGGGGAGGGGGCGCCGGGCCACTGCATTCTCCTGGTGGTGCGTACGGGCGGGAGGGGCGGCGTCAGAACTTGATGCCGCCGAGGAGGCTCGCGAGGCTCTCGCCGCCGGCCTTGATGCTCGGGGCGATGGCCGTGCTCGCCAGGTAGAAGCCGAACAGGGCCGAGACCAGCATGTGCGAGGCCTTCAGGCCGTCCTTGCGGAAGAAGAGGAAGACGATGATGCCGAGAAGGACCACGCCTGAGATGGACAAGATCATTTGAGTTCTCCTGGTTCACGGGGACAGTCACCATGAGTACTTCCAGGATCACAGCATGTATCCATACTATAAAAGGTGCAACTGGGTGAATTTGGGTGCATTTCCCTCGGGCGGTCGAGTGCTCTGGGCCGCCCGAGGCGGACTGTTGCGTCCGACCGGGTCTGTGCTGATCTTTACCTCGGGCGCATCGGGTCATGTGTGGCGCGAGCCAGTACCCTTGCGATTCACCTGAACGGTTGTATGGAGAGGCGGTCCGGCCGATGACTGAAGCCCCCGACCCCGAGGTCGTGGAGCTGGCGACCAAGATCTTCGATCTGGCCCGGCAGGGGCAGACCGAGGCGCTCGTGGCCTACGTCGACGCGGGTGTTCCGGCCGGCCTCACCAACGACCGCGGGGACACGCTCGTGATGCTCGCCGCGTACCACGGGCACGCCGACGCGGTGCGTGCGCTGCTCGCGCGGGGTGCCGAGGCGGGCCATGTCAACGACCGCGGGCAGACGCCGCTCGCCGGCGCCGTCTTCAAGGGTGAGACAGAAGTGATCAGGGCCCTCCTGGAGGGGGGTGCGGATCCGGCCGAGGGGACCCCCTCGGCGGTCGACACGGCCCGGATGTTCGGCAAGACCGAACTGCTCGAGTTGTTCGCAGCACACTGATCCGAATGTTCTGACCAGCAAAAACACGGAAAACGGGGGAGGCGGTACAGGGCCGCCGAAATTTCGGTCGCGGCAGGTCGAAGTGCCGGGTCATCATGACGTCGTGATTCACGGACGCGATGGCTGGGCAGGTGTTGCCGCACCGCGCGGGCCGTGATGCGGTCCGCATGGGCCAATGACGAGAGGCAGAGGAAGATGGCTTACAGCAAGCAGGAAACGGCGGGCGCCCCGACGTGTTGTCACGCGGCCAGGTAATGCACGTCCCCGGTTGCGTCGACGCTTGATGTGAGGCTGTTTCCCATGTTCGATCCGGTCATAGCGCCCAGCGGTACGCTGCTCGGCCTGCTTCAGCGGGGCCGCGGCGACGGCACGCTGCACGCGCTCACCGCCCCGCGCCCCGAGGCGCTCGCGGCGCTGAACCACTGTGTGCTGCGCGACCCCCGCCACGACTGGCAGGTGGAGAACCGCTCGCTGTACTACGCCCGTCTCTACCTCGACCTGAACGGCGAGCTGGACGCGATCGAGGCGCACCTCTTCGACGTCGAGGACGTCTTCGACACCGAGGAGTCGCGCACGGGGCTGGCCCTGGCCGTCCTCGGCCACCTCGCCTCGTACGGCAGGCGGGATGCGCTCGAACTGCTGCGCAGGTACGCCGCGTCCGGCGCCAACTGGGCCTGGGCGCTGGACGAACTGGCGCTGCGCGACGACGACGCCGGCCTGCGGGCCCTCGCGGCCCCCGTGCTGGCTCGTTTCGCCACCGACGCCGAGGGCGAGGCCGAGCTGGCCACCGTCGTCCGTGATTCCTTCGAGCCCCGGCCGTGGCGGCTGTGGGCCGAGGATCCGCGCGAATCGATCGCCACGCGTGTGCGTGCCGCTCAGGAGGCCGGCTGTTTCGACCGCTGGCAGCGGCAGATGCGACCATCCGGGCCCCGTCCGGGGTGGAGCGTGCAGGCCGTGTTCGAGTGGGCCCAACAGGGCGTCGAACGAGGCGCCGCGCTGCACGTCCCGGCCGCCCGCTGCCTCACGGCCGTGGCCGGCCCCGAGGACCGGCCCGAGATCGTGCGGGCCGCCAAGGACGGCACCGACGGAGCCCGCTGCACCGCGCTGCGCTATCTCGCCGACAGCAATGATCCCGATGCCCTCGGCCTGATCGAGGGCGCCGTGGCCACCGGCACACCGGCCGTCGTGGAGGCCGCCGTCGACGCATTCGAACGGATGCGCAGTATCGCCGCCGTCGACCGGGCCCGCGGCTGGGCCCATCGGCCCGATCCGCTGGGCGCCGCCGCCGGCCGCATGCTCGCCTGCCGGGGCGGTGTCGAGGACAAGGACCTGGTCCTGGGCGCATTGCGCGAGGCCGTACGAGGCGAGGGGCCCGACGCCCCGACCCTGTGGACCCTCGTCGACGGCACCGGCCGGCTCGGCATCGCCTGCGCCGCCCCCGTGCTCCGCCATATCTACCGCGAGACCGCCTCCTCCCATCTCCGCGGCCGGGCCGCCCGCGCTCTCGCCGCCACCGATCCCTCCTTCCCCGCAGGCTTCGCCGTCGAGTGCCTCTGGGACTGCGAGGAGACCACCCGCGAGATCGCCGCCCGGCACGCCGAGACCGGTGACGCCCGGGTCGTCGAACAGCTCCGCAGGCTCGCCGCCGATCCGGCCGAGGAAGCCGAGGTGCAGACGGCCGTACGGAGTCGGATCGCACCCGACGGACCAGCCGTTTGAGCCAGCCACGCACGCGTGTACCGGGCGCCGTCACGGCCGCCGGGTGAACAAGGGGTGACCCGCGGGTCAGGCGGTCATGGACACGGTCTGACCTGCTCGGGTGTGCGAAGGAACGCTCACGGGACGTTCATCGTGCGCAAAGATCGACGTTGACGCGGGCACGTCCGGCACGGCGAGAACACCGGTATGCGTGTCGTCATCGTGACCGAATCCTTTCCCCCCGACGTGAACGGCGTGGCCCACTGCGCGCTTCAGACCGCCCGGCACCTCGTAGATCGCGGTCACTCTCCGCTCGTCGTCGCGCCGGCCCCGCCTCCCACCGCCGGCAAACGGCCCGACGCCTCGGCGCCGTGCCCCGTCGTCCGTGTCCCCTCCCTCCCGCTCCCGGGCTACCCCCAGGTCCGCGTCGCGCTGCCCAGCCGGCGCCTCGCCGCGGCGATCGTCGAGCACCGTGCCGACATCGTGCACCTGGCCAGCCCCTTCGTCCTCGGCGTCCGCGGCATGGCCGCCGCCGCCCGGCTCGGCATCCCCGCCGTGGCCGTCTACCAGACCGACCTGGCCGGATACGCCCGCACCTACATGGGCGCCGGCGAGGCAGCCGCCTGGCGGCGCATCCGCTCCGTCCACTCCGCCGCCGACCTCACCCTCGTGCCGTCCAGTGCCTCCATGCGCGACCTGGAGGCCCACGACGTCCCCCGCCTCAAACTGTGGCCGCGCGGCGTCGACACCGTCCGTTTCCGCCCCGACCTGCGCGCCGAGGCACTGCGCCGCGAACTCGCCCCGAACGGCGAGGTGATCGTCGGCTACGTGGGGCGCCTCGCTCCCGAGAAGCACATCGAACTCCTGGCCGGAGTGTGCGGTCTGGAGGGCGTGAAGGTCGTGGTCGTGGGCGACGGCCCGAGCCAGCCGAGCCTGGCCGAGGCGCTGCCCGGCGCGGTCTTCCTCGGCCGCCGCACCGGTGACGACCTGGCCCGGATCTACGCCTCGCTGGACGTCTTCGCCCACACCGGTCCCTTCGAGACCTTCTGCCAGACCGTGCAGGAGGCCATGGCGAGCGGCGTCCCCGTCGTGGCGCCCGCCACCGGAGGCCCTCTCGACCTGGTCGCCCACGGGCGCACCGGGCTGCTGGTCCCGCCGCGGGACGCGGAGGCCGTACGGGACGCCGTGGGTTCCCTAGCCGCCGGCCCCGCGCTGCGGGCCGCCTTCGGCACCGCCGCACGCGCCATGGTCGAGGGCCGCACCTGGGCGGCCGTCGGCGACCAGCTGATCGGGCACTACGGCGACGTGCTCGCCGCGCGCAAGAAGACGGCGGTGGCGGCATGACCTCGCTGCGGATCGTGCGGCTGGCCAACTTCGTCGCGCCCGCGTCCGGCGGCCTGCGCACCGCACTGCGCGAGCTCGGCAAGGGCTACAAGGCGGCCGGACACGACCCGGTGCTGATCGTGCCGGGCGAGCGTGTGGACGACCGCGAGACCGAGCAGGGGCGCGTCATCACCCTGCCCGGGCCGCTGCTGCCCGGCACGGGCGGGTATCGCGTGCTCACCGACAAGCGGCGCGTGTCCCGGCTCCTGGAGGAGCTGGCGCCCGACCGCCTGGAGGTCTCCGACCGCACGACCCTGCGCTGGACCGGCAAGTGGGCACGGCGGGCCCGCGTACCCGCCGTGATGGTCTCCCACGAGACCGCCGACGGCGTCCTGCGCACCTGGGGTCTGTCCGAGGGCATGGCCCGTCGCGCCTCCGACGCCCTCAACGTCCGTACGGCGCACACGTACGCGCGCGTGGTGTGCACCACCGAGTTCGCCGAGCGGGAGTTCGTCCGGATCGGCGCCCGCAATGTCGTACGGGCTCCGCTCGGTGTCGACCTCGTGGAGCGGCACCCCGCGCTGCACGACCCCGGGGTGCGTGCCCGGTACGCGCGCGTGGACGAGGCGCTGCTCGTGACGTGCACCCGGCTGTCCGTGGAGAAGCGGCCCGGCACGGCGCTGGACGCCCTGGAGGCGCTGCTGCGGCGCGGCAGGCGGGCGGTGCTGGTGGTGGCCGGGGACGGGCCGCTGCGCCCGCGGCTGGAGCAGCGGGCGCGCGAGCGCCGGTTGCCGGTCACCTTCCTCGGGCACGTCGCCGACCGCGGCGCGCTCGGTGCGCTCCAGGCCTCCGCCGACGTGTGCCTGGCCCCCGGGCCCGCCGAGACGTTCGGGCTCGCCGCGCTGGAGGCGATGGCCTGCGCGACGCCCGTGGTGGTGAGCACCTCGTCCGCCCTGCCGGAGGTGATCGGGTCCGCCGGGGCCGTCGCGGCGGACCACGGGGACGCCTTCGCGGACGCCGTCGACCTGCTGCTCGCACTCCCCGAGCAGCAGCGGCGCGAGGCGGCACGCGCGCGTGCGGAGTGCTTCGGATGGAGCACGGCCGTCGAGGCGTTCCTCGCCGCGCACGACGCGACGGTACCGGTGCGTCGTTTCGTGCCCGGGGGCGTCGCATGAGATCGGTGCGTTTCGTGGCGCTCGGCGACTCGCTCACCCAGGGCGTGGGCGATCCCGTCGGCGACGGGTGGCGCGGCTGGGCCGCGCTGCTCGCCGACGGGATCGCCGGGCCCGAGGAGTCCGTGGAGTTCACCAACCTCGCCGTCAGCGGGGCGCAGACCCGGGAGGTACTGGAGCTGCAGACGCCGGCCGCGCTCGCCCTGCGGCCGGACGCCGTCTCCGTCGTCATCGGCGTGAACGACACCCTGCGCTGCACCTTCGACATCCACGCCGTGGCCGAACGGCTCGACAAGGTGTACGCCGCCTTCACCGAGCAGGGCGCGGTCCTGCTCACGGCGTGTCTGCCCGACCCCGGCGCGATGCTCGGACTGCCGGGGGCGCTGGCCCGCCCGCTGGCCCGGCGGCAGCGGGCGGTCAACCGGGTGGTCCACGCGCTCTCCGACCGGTACGGGGCCGTCCATCTGCACGCGGCCGAGGGCGGCTGGATCATGGACCGTGCGATGTGGAGCGCGGACCGGCTGCACCCCGGCGAGCGGGGCCACCGGCAGCTTGCGGTGCGCTTCCACGCGCTGCTGGCGGAAGCGGGCCTCGCGAGGGGCACCGCGCCCTCGCCGGAGCCCGAGTTCCCCGTGCCCACCAACTCGGCAAGCCTGTTGTGGCTGGCAACCGCGGGCACCGGCTGGGTGGCCAGGCGCTGCACCGATCTGCTGCCGCAGCTCCTGACGCTCGCCGCCGACGAGATGCGGCACCGCGCGCGGGGCACCAGCGCGCGGCTGGATCTGCGGGCGTCGGCGGCGGTTTCTGCTGCGCTGGCGGCGTTGTCGGTGGGTGAGCAGGCGGACGTGGCGTAGGGGGTGGTGAGGGCTGTTCGGTCGCTGTCGGTGCGCCGTGGTTGATCGCGCAGTTCCCCGCGCCCCTTCAAGGGGCGTCAGGGCCTGCGTACCTCGAGAAAGCGGACCGGCGTGCCCGGTGCCGCCTGGGCGGCGGCCGGGAGGTCCTGTGCGCGGACGACCGCGATCACCGGGTAGCCCCCGGTGGTCGGGTGGTCGGCGAGAAAGACCACTGGTTTGCCGTCCGGGGGGACCTGGACGGCGCCAAGCACCATGCCTTCGCTGGGGAGTTCACCGGGCAGGGCCCTTTCCAGGGAGGGTCCCTCCGTGCGCAGGCCGATGCGGTTGCTCGCGGGTGACACCCGGTACGCGCGCGTGGTGAAGGCGCGCAAGGCCTCCGGCGTGAACCAGTCGTCGCGCGGTCCGAGTGTCACCCGAAGGACCAGCTCGGCCGGTGGCGCCGGCTGCGGGGCGACGTCCACGCTCGCGCGGAGGCTTTCCGGCGTGCCCAGGGGCAGCACCGTGCCGTCCGTCAGCGGGGGAGGGCCGAGGCCGGACAGAAGGTCCGTGGAGCGGCTGCCCAACACCGGGTCGACGGCGACCCCGCCGGAGACGGCCACGTAGCTGCGTACTCCCGAGACGACCGTTCCGACCTCCAGGAGCGCACCGGCGGGCACATGCACCGACGCTCCCCAGGCGACCGGCCGGCCGTCCACCGTGACCGCGCAGGGGGCGCCCCCCACGGCCACCGTGACGGCTGAACGCGGCCGTACGGCACAGCCGTTGACCGTGGTCTCCAGGACGGCCGCCTCGGGCGGGTTGCCGACCAGCCGGTTGACGAGGGCCGCCGCGGGGCCGTCCAGCGCGCCGGAGCGGGGCACGCCCAGGTGCGCGTGCCCGGGGCGTCCGCGGTCCTGCACGGTGGTCAGCGCTCCGGACCGTACGACGACGAGCGCCCGGTCCGTCATGAGAGACCCACCGGGACGAAGCGCACGCGCGTGCCGGGCGACAGCAGCGCGGCCGGCACGCGTGCGTGGTCCCACAGCACGGCGTCCGTGCGCCCGATCAGCTGCCAGCCGCCCGGCGACGAGCGCGGATACACGCCCGTGTACGGCCCCGCCAGCGCAACCGAGCCCGCCGGGACGGCCGTGCGCGGGGTGGCCCGGCGCGGGACGTCGTAGCGGGACGGCAGGCCGGTGAGGTAGCCGAAGCCGGGGGCGAACCCGCAGAAGGCGACGCCGAATTCGGTGTCCGCATGGATGCCCGCCGCCTCGCTTTCGGTCACGCCCCAGTGCGCGGCGACGTCCGCCAGGTCCGGGCCGTCGTAGTGCACCGGGATCTCGATCACGTCACGCGCGCGTGGAGGGGCGGGCGGTACCTCGGAGGCGGTCAGTTCGCCGGCCAGGCGGGCCGGGTCGGCGAGGCCGTCGAGGAGGACGGTGCGGGCCGCGGGGACGATCTCGCGGACCGACAGCTCGCCCTCCGCGCGGCGGCGCAGCAGCTCCGCGTGCAGCGCCTGCGCCTCCTCGCCGGAGGACACCTCGATGAGCAGGGCACCGTCGCCGACGGGCAACGCCCTCATGCGAAGGCCTCCACCCGGACCCCGGACTGCTGCAGGCGTTCCCGCACCAGCCGGGCCAGTTCGACGGCACCCGGTGTGTCCCCGTGCAGGCACAGGGAACGCGCGCGTACCTCGACTCGCTCCCCGGAGTGCGAGTCGACCACTCCGTCGCGGGCCAGGCCCACCGAGCGCTCCACTACCGCCTCCGGGTCGGTGACCACGGCACCGTCGTGGCCACGCGGCACGAGTGTGCCCTCCGGCGTGTACGCGCGGTCCGCGAACGCCTCGGTGACGGGCTGGAGTCCGGCCTTCTCGGCGTACTCCAGCAGCCGTGAGCCGGGCAGACCGAGCACGGGCAGCGTGGCGTCGGCGAGCCGCACACCGTCCACGACCGCGCCGGCCTGCTCCTCGTCGTGCACCACACGGTTGTAGAGCGCGCCGTGCGGCTTGACGTACGACACGCGTGTGCCCGCCGCGCGCGCGAAGACCTCCAACGCGCCGATCTGGTACGCCACTTCGGCGGCGAGCTCGGTGGGCGGCACGTCCATCGCGCGCCGCCCGAACCCCGCCAGGTCCCGGTAGGAGACCTGGGCGCCGATCCGGACGCCGCGCTCGGCCGCGAGCTCGCACACCCGCCGCATCGTGGCCGCGTCCCCGGCGTGGAAGCCGCAGGCCACGTTGGCGCTGGTGACGACGGACAGCAGCCGCTCGTCGTCGGTCAGCCGCCAGCGGCCGAAGCCCTCGCCGAGGTCGGCGTTCAGATCGATCGAGGTCATGGATCCTTCGTTTTCCTCTCAGGCCACGCGGTACTGCTCGTCGCGGGCGTCGGTCAGGAACATCTGCCCCGGTGCGTGCGTGATGGCGAACGGCGGGAGCGAGGCCATCACCGCGGCCTGCGGGGTCACTCCGCAGGCCCAGAACACCGGGATGTCGTCCGGCTCGGCGTCCACCGGATCGCCGAAGTCGGGACGGCCGAGGTCCTCGATGCCGAGCCCCGCGGGATCGCCGCAGTGTACGGGGCTGCCGTGCACCGCCGGGAGCAGGCTGCTCTCCCGGATCGCCGCCGCCAGGTGCTCCGGTGGCACCGGCCGCATGGACACCACCATCGGACCGTGCAGCCGCCCCGCGGGGCGGCACTGACGGCTGGTCACGTACATCGGGACGTTGCGGCCCTGCTCGACGTGGCGGATCGGGACGCCCGCCCCGGCCAGCGCCCACTCGAAGGTGAAGCTGCAGCCGATCAGGAACGACACCAGGTCCTCGCGCCAGTGCGCGCGTACGTCCGTCGGTTCGTCCACCAACTCGCCGTCCTGCCACACCCGGTAGCGCGGCAGGTCGGTGCGCAGGTCCGCGCCGTCGGCGAGGACCGTCGTGACGGAGCCGGCGTCCGTGACGTCGAGCACCGGACAGGGCTTGGGGTTGCGCTGGCAGAACAGCAGCATGTCGTACGCCCAGTCGGCGGGCACCGAGATCAGGTTGACCTGGGTGTGGCCGGCCGCGACCCCGGCGGTGGGCCCGGCGAGCCCGTCCCGGAAGCGGGCCCGGGCGGTTTTCGGGCTCCACGCGTGCGCGTGCTCGTCGACGACGGTCAGGGGGCGGTCCTCCGTACGGTTCACGCGAGTTCCTTCCCGCGCGTCTCCGGCAGCCCCAGCAGCGCCAGGGCCGCGATGCCGTAGCCGATCGCGCCGAACACCAGCGCTCCGCCCACGCCCCAGCTGTCGGCCAGGAAGCCGACCGTCGTGGGGAAGACGGCGCCCACGGCGCGCCCGGTGTTGTAGGTGAAGCCCTGGCCCGTGCCCCGCACGGCCGTCGGGTACAGCTCGCTCAGGAAGGAGCCGAAGCCGCTGAAGATCGCCGACATGCAGAAGCCCAGCGGGAAACCGAGCACCAGGAGCAGGGTGTTGGCGCCGCTCGGGATGTTCGCGTACGCCAGGATGCATGCCGCCGACAGCAGGGCGAACAGCCAGATGTTGCGCTTGCGGCCGAGCCGGTCGGTGAGATAGCCGCCGGTGAGATAGCCGAGGAAGGCGCCGGAGATCAGGAACGTCAGGTAGGCGCCGGTGCCGACGACCGACAGGCCGCGCTCGGTCTTCAGGTACGTCGGCACCCAGGTGGCGAGCGTGTAGTAGCCGCCCTGGACGCCGGTGGACAGCAGTCCGGCGAAGATCGTCGTACGCAGCAGGCCGGGCTTGAAGATCGCCGTGAACGAGCCCTTCTGCGTGCTCTGTTCGCGTACGGCGGCCGCCTCCGGTGCGTCCTGCACCCGGCGTCGCATCCAGACCACCAGCAGGGCCGGCAGCGCGCCGGTCCAGAACATGATGCGCCAGGCCAGGTCGTCGCCGGCGAAGGAGAAGACCAGGGTGTAGACGATCGCGGCCAGGGCCCAGCCCACCGCCCACGAACTCTGGATCGCGCCGAGGGTACGGCCCCGGTGCTTGGCGCTCGCGTACTCGGCGACCAGGATCGCGCCGACCGCCCACTCGCCGCCGAAACCGAGGCCCTGGAGGGCCCGGAAGACCAGCAGGGTCTCGTAGTTGGGCGCGAAGCCGCAGGCCACGGTGAAGACCGCGTAGGTGATCACCGTGATCATCAGCGCCCTGACGCGGCCGAACCGGTCCGCCACAACTCCCGCCAGGGCGCCGCCGATCGCGGAGACCACGAGCGTGACGGTCGTGAAGAGGCCGGTCTGGCCGCTGTCCAGGCCGAAGTACGCGGCCAGCGCGACCATGCTCAGGGGCAGTGTGAAGTAGTCGTACGAGTCCAGGGCATAGCCGCCGAACGCGCCGGCGAAGGCGCGGCGGCCACGCGGGCCGAGGGCGCGCAGCCAGCCCAACGCGCCGTCGTGGTCGGTGAGTTCACCTGTTCGTGGGTCGGCGGTCAGGGCCTGCGGCTGAGGGGTCGTGCTCATGGGCACCTCGCAGAGGGAGGACGGAGGGTGCTTGAGAAGTGAGCCGTGCCGTGCGGGAGCGGTACGGCACCGCGGTGAGTGAGGCGGTGCCGTGCGTAGCAAGGTAGAGGATCGTTGAACGATCCTTCAATACCCATGTTGATGTGTTCTTGTATCTGCGATTGAATTCCGGGCATGGCAGAGCAGCTGACAGGACTGGCCGACGACCGTGCTCTCCTGGGGCGCACCAGCACCGCGGAACGCGTCTCGGACATCCTCAGGGGCCGGATCGCCGAGGGCTTCTTCCCACCCGGCACGCGGCTGTCGGAGGACAGCATCGGCGGTGCTCTCGGGGTCTCCCGCAACACGCTGCGCGAGGCGTTCCGGCTGCTCACGCACGAACGTCTGCTCGTCCACGAGCTGAACCGGGGCGTGTTCGTCCGGGTCCTGACCGTCGAGGACGTCGAGGACATCTACCGCACCCGCGGCCTCGTCGAGTGCGCCGTCGTACGGGGCCTCGGCGAGCCGCCGTACGGCCTGGACGCGCTCGCCGGGGTCGTCGAGGAGGGGCAGCGGGCCGCGCACGAAGGTGACTGGAAAGCAGTGGGTACCGCCAACATCCACTTCCACCGGGAACTGGTGGCCCTCGCCGGCAGCGCCCGCACCGACGAACTGATGCGCAGCGTCTTCGCCGAACTCCGCCTGGCCTTCCACGTCGTGGACGACCCACGCCGCCTGCACGAGCCGTACCTCGCCCGCAACCGGCAGATCCTGCAGGCGCTGGAGGCGGGCGACCGGACCGAGGCCGAGAAGCTGCTCGAGGTCTACCTCGAGGACTCGCTGGAGCGGGTCGTCGAGGTGTACCGGCGGCGGGTCGGCGAGGACGGGTAGCGGGACGGAGGAGTGCCGGCTCCATCGGTGTGACAACTGTGACGCCTGTGCCCATCTCCGTCGTTTGGGTCGTTGTCAGACCGAGGACCTAGTCTGTGCACCGTGACTTCGCCTGCATCGACGGACCGTGTTCCGCCCCAGCTCAGCGCGGGGCCGCGCCCCGCACCGGGCCCGGCCGCCGACGAGGGGCTGGCGCGGCGCCTGCGCGCGCTCGCCTGCACGGCGCCGCTGCACGACCTCGATGCCCGCAAGGCCAACCTCGCGGGCGAGTACTCGGTCTACGGCATGGCGGAGGTGGCCCTCTCGGCCATCGACCTGGTCACCCTGAACATGGACTTCGACACGGGCGCCGACCACGACCAGATAGTCGCCCGGCTCATCCCGCGCATCGCCGCCCAGGCCCCGCAGCGGCCCGTCTCCGAGCACGAGCGCGTGGCCCGCTGGGTGCTGGAGAACCTGATCAACGTCGGCAGCGTCGACCGCGGCTTCCGGGCCGTGTACGGCACGTTCACGACCGACGGCAGCTACGTTCGCCGTGACTACGACTTCAAGCTGATCGAGGAGGTGCCGGGCCCCGGCGGCACCGTCTACCTCCGTACGACGGACGAGGCGGTCAACGTCCTGGTCGGCGCGCTGGACACGGACGTCACCAGCGCGCAGATCGCCGCCGAGGTCAAGCTGGAGGTCCTGATCAACCGGGGCCGCCTCGCCGACGCCCAGCTCGCGGCCGAGCAGGCCCGCTACCGCACCGTGCAGTACTCGGAGACCCTGCGCAGAGCCCTGGACGCGACCCGGCGCAACGTCCGGGCGGTGGACTGGCTCAACTCCGTGCCCGACATGATCGCCGAGGCGCTGGACCACGTGGCCGACCGCTACCGCCACGAGAACGCGATCCTCACCAACATCCGCAAGGCGCGCGACGAGACCGAGGACGCCGAGCACAAGCGGCGCGCCGCCGAGCTGGTGGACATCGTCAAGGACTGCATCCGCAGGCACACGCAGTTGCAGTCCCGGCTGCTGGAGGCCGGGCCGCTGTTCCGCGCCGAGCAGGACCGGCAGGCCTTCGCCACGCCCATGGCGTCGTCGGGGATAGACCTGTACGGGCATCTGGTCGCCCCTGTGCTGCCGCTGCCACTGGAGCAGGCCGTCCGCGTCACGGACGCCTTCTTCGCGCGCGGGACCGGGTTGCGTACGCCGGTGTCGGTGCGGGTGAGCGACCTGGTCGACGTCCTGCTGACGCCGCCCGTGGAGCGGGAGCACCTGGGCGCGGAGATGCCGGAGCCGGATCTGATCGCGACGCCGGACGACAGCCGGTTCAGCGAGGAGCAGTTGGCGGCGGCGACGGAGTTGCTCGATCTGCCGGCCGATGCGCCGCGGCGGTTGTCGGGCCTGTTGGCGGAGGCTCGGCGTCAGGACCCCGATCTGCCTTACCTGGTGGCCCTGTTGGCGGTCCACGCCGCAAGTCCGGCCGTCGGAACCGCCTACCGCCAGGGCGAGGAGAAGCTGCTGTTCGCCGTGGACGACGGGACGGAGCTGGACGACCCGGAGTTCGGCGGGGCCGACCTGATCGTGGGGACCGCGCTGCTGGATGCGGCGGGGATGGCAGCGGATCGGACGGAAGCAGCATGAGCAGGCAGCAGCGCGACAAGGAGCCCAAGCCGTGACCGAGCACGTCGAGTGGAGTGAGCCGGAGACCGCAGCCGCGCCCGTCACCGCCGCCGTCACGCCCGCCGACGCCGCCGACGCGGCGCGGCTCGTCGCGTTCGGGCTGCAGCCCAAGCTGCAGCCCGCGCGCGACCAGGAGTACGCGGAACTGCTGCGCCGCTACCGCGAGGACCCGCCGTTTGCGCGACTCGCGGACGCCGTGGCCGCCGGGCTCGGGCTGGTCGTGCTGGAGGTGTCCCCGCGCGCGGGGATGGCCGTGACGGCCGCCGAGGACTCCGTGTTCGCCGTCCGCATGGGCGACTACGCGCGTCGTACGTCCGCCGACGGCGGCGACCGGTTCCTGCACGGACTGGCCCATCTCGCCGTCGCCGCCATGGCGTTCCCGCGCCCCGAGGACCTGGCCGACGACGGCTACATCGGGCGCGTGACGGTCAACGGCGTCGACGCCTTCGTACGGCAGGCCTGCCGACGCCTGGAGGAGCGCGCCGAGGCGCACGGCGACAACACCGACCCGGCCACCGAGGCACCCGGCCTGGAGGCCGCCTGGCGGATCTGGGCCAGACGCAGCGCGACCGGTGCCACCAAGGACGCGCGCAGACTCGCCGGTTCGACGACGGGCATCGTCGGCAAGGCCGCCGTGTTCCTCACCGACTCCGGGTTCCTGCAGCGCACCGGCGACGACAACGGCGGCACTTACCGGACGACGGCCCGCTACCAGCTCCAGGTGCGGGACATGGCGGGCAGCGCCGCGATGGCCGAACTGCTGGAGCTCGGCGTCGTCCCGATGACCGACGGGACGCCGACGCTGGTGCCCGCCGAGGACACCGACGACCTGGAGCTGGCCGCCGACGCCGGGTTGCCGTTCCACTCGCCGTCCCGCCCCTGAACTTCCCCGACCTGTCGAAGACTTACGAGAGTCCGCCATGTACGAGCTGTCCCGGGTCCGCCTCTACTCCATCGGTCCCGCCGGTGCACGCTACGCCGACACCGTGCTTGACCTGCGGGGTGTCGGCGAGCCCGTGCCCGACCCCGCGCCCACCCAGGCGGAGTTCTTCGAGGAGGAGCCCGTCGGCCCGCCGCGCCGCCCCGCGCCCGCCGGCGTGCTCTTCCTGGAGAACGGCGGCGGCAAGTCGGTTCTGCTGAAGCTCATCTTCTCGGTGATGCTGCCGGGCCACCGCAACACCCTCGGCGGCGCCAGCTCCGGCGTGCTGCGCAAGTTCCTGCTCGCGGACGACTGCGGGCACGTCGCCCTGGAGTGGCAGCACACGCTGACCGGCGAATGCGTCGTGGTCGGCAAGGTCAGCGAGTGGCGGGGGCGTCAAGTCTCCAACGACCCGCGGAAGTTCGCCGAGGCCTGGTACTCCTTCCGGCCCGGGCCGGGGCTGTCCCTCGACAACTTGCCCGTCGCCGAGGCCACTTCCGTACGGCCGCCCGTCGAGGGCCAGTCCGGCGCGCAGGGCCGCCGTCGCACCATGAAGGGTTTCCGGGACGCCATCACCGAGGCGGGCAAGGCCTATCCGCACCTGGAGGTGCACTGGGAGGAGATCCACGACCGCTGGATCGAGCACCTCGGCGACCTCGGCCTCGACCCCGAACTCTTCCGCTACCAGCGGGAGATGAACGCCGACGAGGGCGAGGCCGCCGGCCTCTTCGCGGTCAAGAAGGACTCCGACTTCACCGACCTGCTGCTGCGCGCCGTGACCGACACCCGGGACACCGACGGGCTCGCGGACCTGGTCAGCGGCTTCGGCAACAAGCTGGGGCGCCGGGCCGAGCTCATCGCCGAACGGGACTTCACCGCCGGGTCGGTGGACCTGCTCGGGCGCATCGTCGAGGCCGCCGAGGCACGCGCGCGTGCGCGTGACATCCACGCCGGCGCCGAGCGCCGTACCCGCACGCTGGCCCGCCGGCTGTCCGCACGGGGCGTGCAGGAGCGGGTACGGGCCGCCGACCTCGCCCAGCGTGTCACCGCGGCCGCCTACGCGGTCACCCACTCCGAGGCCGGACGTGAGCGCAGTGCACTGATCGCGGCCGAACTCGCCTACCGGAACGCCTCGTTGGCGCTCGCCGTGACCGAGAAGTCCGCAGCAGCCCAGAAGCGCGAACTCGCGGACGCGCGCACCCTGCACTCCGCCTGGCAGGCGGCCGAGGCCGTACTGCGCCACCGCGCCGCCGCCGACCGCGTCGCGCGCGTGGCCGCCGCGATCCAGGTGGCCGAACGGGACGCGGCTCCCGCGCTCGCCGCCCGGGCCAAGGCCGCCGTGGATCTCGTACGGGCGCTGCACGCGGCCGCGGGGAGTGCGGAGGCCCTCGCCAACGAGGAGGAGGAGCGGTCCGCAGCGCTCCAGGAGGTCGGCGAGGCCGCCTACCGGGACTCGACCGCCGCCGCCACGGAGGCGCAGCGGGCCCGCAGCGAGGTCGGCCATCTGCGGCAGCGCCTCACCGAGGTCGAGCAGGAGACCGCCGAGGCGGTACGGGCCGGCTGGCTCGACGACAGCGCGCCCGACGCCGACCCGGCCCGCGCCGCCCTCGCGGCCAGCGACGCCGAGAAGACGGCGGTCGCCGCCTGGGACACGGCGCGCGAGGCCTCGCGCAAGGCCACGGAGCACGCGCGCGAGGCTGCCTCGACGGAGGCCCGCGCGGAGCTGACGGCGGCCCGCGCGGCGGACGCGGCGACGGCGACCCAGCGGTCCTACGAGGCCGAGCACCGCATCGCCGAGGCGCTGGCGGGGGAGGAGCGGCTGGCGGAACTGCTGAGCGTCTCCGGCAGTGACACCCGGCCCGCGGTGCCGCACCCCCGGCACGAGGAAGGCACCGACCAAGCCGCCCTCACTCCGGAGGAACTCGACCGCTTCGCCGACGAACTGCGCGAGCTCCTCGACGACTGCGTCTCCTCCGCCGAGCGGCAGCTCTTCGAACTGCGCACGGATGCGGCCGACGACGCCCGGATCCTCGGCGCGCTCGGTGACGGCGGACTGCTGCCCCCCGGCCCGGACGTGCTGGCCACCGTGGAGTTCCTGGGCGAGCACGGCATCCCGGCGCTGCCCGGCTGGCGCTACCTCGCCCAGGCCGTCGACCCGGCCGACCACGCGCGCGTGCTGGCCGCCCGCCCGGAGCTGGTCGACGGCGTGATCATCACCGACCCCGAGACGCACGCGCGGGCCCGCGACGCGCTCAGCGACGCCGCCCTCCTGCCGCGGTCCGCCGTGGCCGTCGGGACGGCCGCCGCCCTGCTCGCACCCACTCCTGCCGACGACCCGGGCGACGGCAACGTCTTCCTCGTGCCGCCCAACCCCGCCATGCACGACGAGCACGCCGCCGACGAGGAACGCCAGGCGCTGCGCGCGCGGGCGACCGAGCGCGACGAGGAGATCCGGACGCTCGCCGCACGCCTCGGCAAGGACCGGGAGCTCGCGGCGCGCCTCGCCTCCTGGCGCACCGGCTGCCCCGCGGGGCGGCTCGTCGAGCTCGCCCAGGCCGCCCACGACAGCCAGGCCTTCGCCGAGGAGTCGGAGGCCGAGCTGGCCGAGGCGCGTGCGGTGCGGGCCGAGGCCGACGAGGCCGCCGCCGAGGCGTCGCAGGTGCGCGAGGAGCGACAGGAAGCGGCGCAGAAGGCCCGGCGCGCGGCCGACGCCCTCGCCGGGCTCGCCTTCCGGCTGCGCGAGCGGGCCGGCTGGCAGGTCAAACTGCGCGAACTGGCCGACGAGGGCGCCGAGTCGGAGGCCCGCGCCCAGGCCTGTCTGGAGCGCGCCCGCGCCGCAGACGAGGACCGGCGCGCCGCCCAGCGCGCCGCCGACGACGCCCGGCGCACCGCCCGGGCGCTGCGCGCCGAACGCGCGGAGATCGCGGGCGCCCCCGACGACGTACCGGAGGACGACACGACGGCTTCGAAGTCGTCGCTGCCCGCCCTCCGCGAGGCCTACCGCGCTGCCTCCCAGGTGTACGAGAAGGTCGGTGTCGGCGCCGACCTGCGCGCCGAGCAGGCCCGAGCGGAGAGCGACGAGAGCGCCGCCCGCGCCGAGCTGGACCGGCTCAGCAACAAGGTCCGCACCCGTGCGGAGCAGCTGCTGCAGTCGCCGGACGGCTCCGACGGGCCGTCCCGGCAGGCGGCCGCCGCCCGGGCCGAGGAGCTGGTGCAGCTCCTGGAGACCCGGATGTCGACCGCGAGTGAGCAACTCGGGCGGTTGCGCGGCGAGGCCGAGCGACACGCCCCCGATGACGGCGAGGCGCACACCGAACTGCCCGAGGAACTCGAACCGCGCGACGCCGAGCACGCCCAGGCGCTGCTGCGCACCGCGACGGCCGAACTGGCCTCCCGCACCGAGGCGTTGAACCAGGCCCGGGAGGCGCACGCCGAGCTCCTCGACGCCCACCGCGCGGCCGAGGACGCGGCCGGTGGCTTCGACGAGATCGCCGCGATGCTGCGCGACCTGCTGCGCGAACACGCCATGGAGGAGGAGCCGGAGGAGCCGGAGCCGTACCCCGGCAGCCTTGAGGAGGCCCGGCAGTCCGCCGCGGAGGCCCGCCGGTCACTGCGCGGCTGCGCCGCCGACCTGTCCGCCGCCGAGGCCGCCGTGCGCGAGGCGAGCGACGTGCTCGTACGGCACGCCAACTCCACGCGCTACGAGCAGGTCCGCACCCCCGCACGTCAGCAGATCCGCGAACTGCCCGCCTCCGCCCTGCCCGAGCACGCACAGAAGTGGGCCGACGCGTTCGCGCCCCGACTCCGCGTTCTCACTGATGAGTTGGCACAGCTGGAGCGGAACAGGGACTCCATCGTGGACCGGCTGCGCGGACTGGTGGAGTCGGCGCTGGCGACCCTGCGGTCCGCCCAGCGGCTGTCCCGGCTGCCCGAGGGGCTCGGCGAGTGGTCCGGGCAGGAGTTCCTGCGCATCCGCTTCGACGAGCCCGACCAGGCCACGCTCACCGAGCGGCTCGGCGAGGTCATCGACGAGGCCACCAGGGCGGCCGTGAAGAAGAACTCCGACCTGCGACGTGACGGCATGTCCCTGCTGCTGCGGGGCGTGGGCGCGGCACTGCAGCCCAAGGGCGTCGCCGTCGAGATCCTCAAGCCGGACGCCGTGCTGCGCGCCGAGCGCGTGCCCGTCGGACAGATGGGCGACGTGTTCTCCGGTGGCCAGCTGCTCACCGCCGCCATCGCCCTGTACTGCACGATGGCCGCGCTGCGCTCGAACGACCGCGGCCGCGACAAGCACCGGCACGCCGGCACGCTGTTCCTCGACAACCCCATCGGCCGCGCCAACGCCACCTACCTGCTGGAGCTGCAGCGCGCCGTGTCCGACGCGCTCGGCGTCCAACTCCTGTACACCACCGGCCTGTTCGATACGACCGCACTGGCCGAGTTCCCGCTGGTCATCCGGCTGCGCAACGACGCCGACCTGCGGGCCGGGCTGAAGTACATCAGCGTCGAGGAACACCTGCGTCCGGGTCTGCCGCGGGAGGCCGCTGTCGCGGAGGCCGGGCACAGCGAGATCACTGCAACTCGGATGTTCAAGCGCCCGGCGCCCAGCACTCCGTAGCCCGCCCGCAGCGCCGCAACTGTCGCAGTCCGGCGCCCCCTTGGGGCGCCGGCACTCAGGAGTGCGACAACCGGCCGGTTCCGCCCTGCCGGCGTATCCGCTCCTGGGCCCGCTCGGTGGCCCTCGCCTGACGTCGGGCCCTGCGCCGCTCGCGGGGCCGGGGCCGGGCGGGGGGGGGCGGGGCCCCCACCCCCCCCGGGGGCGGGGGGGCAACCACGGGGGGGGACCCCCCCACCAAGGGGCCC